>NZ_JCAFTW010000012.1:0-170233 GCF_059370655.1 Stenotrophomonas sp. YJH_SMC_133
CCGGGTGCGCGACGCTGAAAACGGGCTGGTCCCTGCCTAAGGCCAGCCAGGGCGCAAGACCAAAGGCTGCCGGCCAGCGGCCGGCACTACCGTGCCCGTCTCATGGAGGGGCCAAGTCCCTCCATCAACACAGTTGCTACACGGACGTACTTGCGGCGTCCCCGCACTCCGACACCGCCCCGCCAAACCACGGAATCCAGCTTTTGCTCTGGCTGTTGACCTGGCCTCTGCGGGTGCAGGGCGCAGCCCTGCCGAAACCCACCCTCAGGAACTGCAGGACAACATCGAGCAGCCGGCGCGGTTGTCGGCCCACGCCGGCCGCTTGCCGGCATAGTGCTCCAGGCCGGCGCGCTCGGTATACGGATCGCGCAGCACATCCTGTAACGCATGAACACCGCCGAGGTCGCCCTGTTCGGCGCGATCGATGGCCTCCTGCGCCAGCCAGTTGCGCAGCACGTACAGCGGATTGGCCGCGGCCATCTTCGCCGTGCGCTCGCTGGCCGACAGCGGATCCACGCGCAGCCGCGCCGCGTAATCCTGCAGCCACTGCTGCAACGGTGCCTGCACCGACTGCTGGCGTGCCTCGTCGTAGCACACCGCGTCCAGCACACCCACATCGGGCGACGCTGGATCAACGCGCATCAGCGCGCGCCAGGCCAGGGTCATGTCCATTGCGCCGTCCTGCATCAACTGCTGCCAGCGCAGGTAGAACTGCAGGTCTTCATCATCCGCCGCAGCCAGGCCGAGTTTCGCTGCGGCATCGCGACGGGTGCAGGCGACGAAGGTGGACTGGTACGCGGCCAATCCTGCCTGCAACGGTTCGACATCGGCGAACAACGGTGACAACGCCTGTGCCAATCGGCTCAGGTTCCAGTACGCCACCTGCGGCTGTGTACCGAAGCGGTAGCGACGCCCCTGGGCATCGGTGGTGTTCGGTGTCCAGTCCGGGTCGAAGTCCTCGACCCAGCCATAAGGACCGTAGTCGAGCGTGAGGCCGAGCACGGACAGGTTGTCGGTGTTCATCACGCCATGCACGAAACCGACGCGCATCCAGTGCGCGATCATCTCGGCAGTGCGCACCGCGATCTGCGCGAACCAGTCGCCGTACAGCGCCTCCCCCTGCCCTTCAAGCTCCGGAAAGTCGCGGGCGATGCACGCGTCGACCAGCTGCCGCAACAAGGCAGTTTCGCCGCGTGACGCTGGCAGTTCGAATGAACCAAAGCGCAGGAACGAGGGCGATACCCGGCACACGATGGCGCCGGGCTCGGCACGCGGGTGGCCGTCGTAGAACATGTCGCGTACCACGTCTTCGCCGGTGCCGACCAGCGACAGCGCGCGCGTGGTCGGTACGCTCAGGTGATGCATCGCTTCGCTGCACAGGAATTCACGGATGGATGAGCGCAGCACTGCGCGGCCATCAGCACCCCGC
The DNA here is from genome assembly GCF_059370655.1 of Stenotrophomonas sp. YJH_SMC_133. Lineage (NCBI taxonomy): Bacteria > Pseudomonadati > Pseudomonadota > Gammaproteobacteria > Lysobacterales > Lysobacteraceae > Stenotrophomonas > Stenotrophomonas sp. YJH_SMC_133. The sequence goes on from NZ_JCAFTW010000012.1 coordinate 1,430, forward strand.
GAATACGGCGTGGGACCGGCACCCTTCAGCTGCAGTTCCCAATGACGGCCATCCGGTGCGACCAGTTCGCCCAGCGAGATCGCGCGGCCGTCGCCGAGCTGGCCCGCCCAGTGGCCGAACTGATGGCCACCGTAATTGGCCGCCCACGGCTGCATGCCGGCGTACAGCGCATTGCCGCCGAACACCCGCGCGAAGCCTTCGCTTTCGACTTCAGCGGTATCGAAGCCGAGCATCGCGGCGACGTCCGGCGCCCAAGCCAGCAGCGTAGGCGCCGTCACTGGAGTCGGCATCACCGGCGACCAGGCCGCGCCCAGCACTTCGCGGCGGCGCGGGCCGGATTCGGGGTCGCCCGGCAGGGTGTGCAGCAGGCGGTTGTCGAAACGGGGGCTGTCGGTATCCATGGTGCTGAAGATGGGGACGACCGCCGCCCGCCTCAATTGCCGCTGAGCGCCTGCAGATGACCGCCGTGGGCCTCGGCACGCTGGTAGGCCGGGCGCTCGCCGATACGCTTGAGGAAGCCACGCAGCGCCGGCTTGTCGTCGAGGCCACCGCCGCGCGCGGCGGCCGCCTGGATCGGGAAGCTCATCTGGATGTCGGCCGCACTGAAGCGTTCGCCGGCGAACCATGGGCTTTCAGACAGGCGGCGCTCCATCCAGTCCAGGTGCAGGCGCCGCTGTGGGCCGATGAAGCCACGCTCGGCCTTGTCGGCGATGCTGCGCGCAATCGGGCGGGCGAAGAACGGCATCGGCGCGTTGCGGATGCGGCCCATCACCAGGGTCAGCAGCAGCGGCGGCATCGCCGAGCCTTCGGCGTAGTGCAGCCAGTAGCGGTAGGCGATGCGCTCGGCGCCATCGGCCGGCATCGGTGACGGCGACAGCTGGCGTTGGGTGTCATAGCGATCCGCGAGGTAGTCGAGGATGGCACCGGACTCGGCCAGTACCAGCTCGCCATCCTGCAGCACCGGCGACTTGCCCAGCGGATGCACGTTACGCAGTTCGGGCGGTGCCAGCAGCGTCTTCGGATCGCGGGGATAACGGCGCAGTTCGTAGTCCAGCCCCAGCTCCTCCAGCATCCACAGCACACGCAGGGAACGGGAGTTTTCCAGGTGGTGGACGATGCGCATGGGGATGATCCTTGGGGAGGCCTGCATCGTACCGCGCCAGCTGCATGCCCTTTGTAGAGTCGAGCGTGCTCGACTGCTTTCCAGAGACAGTCGAGCACGCTCGACTCTACAAAGCAGCAGGCAATAAAAAACGCCGGAAGCTTTCGCTTCCGGCGTTCTGGCTACCAAACGGTAGCAGACGGATTAGACCGCCTGCACCTGGTCAGCCTGCATACCCTTCTGGCCCTGGACGGCGATGAAGGTAACCTTCTGGCCTTCCTGCAGGGTCTTGAAGCCGGTGCCCTGGATGGCACGGAAGTGCACAAACAGGTCCGGGCCGCTTTCCGGGGTGATGAAGCCGAAGCCCTTGGCGTCGTTGAACCACTTGACGGTGCCGGTCTGACGATCAGACATTTGACTAACTCCTGAAACACATGTTGAAAAAATCGCAGCCACCGGGTATCGGGGCCGAGACTGAGTTGCAGGCGTTGGTAAAGCGGATCGATGAGCGGATCGTGAGATCAACTGCACCAGGCCACGATTCACGGTGACCCTAGCAAACACAGTGGGACGAACGATACGCGTGTTTTCTGCAAAAAGCGATAGCCCGGACGTTCATCGGCTGGCCCCGCCCGCTAGACGTGACAAGGGCTGGCAGCCGATCGAGGCTAACCCCGAGTCCCCATTCAGGATTTTCCTACCCTACACTGGGTAAATGACTGAAGCTGAAACCCAAGCTGAACCCGCCCTCCCCCGCATCTGGGTGGACGCGGACGCCTGCCCCACCGTCATTCGCGACATCCTGTTCCGTGCCGCTGAACGCGTTGGCATCGAACTGACTCTGGTCGCCAACCAGTGGATCCGGACCCCGCCCTCACGCTGGCTGCGTTCGATCCAAGTGCCCCAGGGCCTGGACGTGGCCGACAGCGCCATCGTCGAACGGGTCGCTGCCGGAGACCTGGTCGTCACCCAGGACATCCCGTTGGCCGCGCTGGTGCTGGAGAAGAAGGCTGTGGCGCTGAACCCGCGCGGCCAGCTGTACACGCCGAACAACATGGCCGAGCGGCTGTCGATGCGCAATTTCATGGAAGAACTGCGCGGCGCCGGGGTCCAGACCGGCGGCCCGCCGCTGCTGGGCCAGCGCGACCGGCAGCTGTTCGCCGCCGAGCTGGACCGCTGGCTGGCGCGGCGCCCGGTTCGCTGAACGGCCCTACCCGCTCTGGGCGGGCAGGCACAGGCGGCGCTGGCTGCTGAACCGCCGCGGTTCCCCGGTCAGCGGATCATCGAAGGCCAGCCCCTGCGCCAGCAGCTGCAGGGGCGACTCGAACGTGTCATCCCGGCGCGGCCTCAGCTGCGGATACAGGTCATCGCCCTCGATGGGGGCGCCCAACATCGCCATATGCACGCGCAGCTGATGCTTGCGACCGGTTTCCGGCTTCAGCCGGTAGCGCCAGACCGGCCCTTCGGCCTCGATCGGCTCGATCAGGCTGCGCGCATTGGGCTCGCCCGGCACTTCGGCCATGCGGAAGAACGGCTCCCCCGGCACCAGACGACTGTCCCGCAGCAACGGAAACGCCAGCCCGGGCAGCGCCGGTGCCAACGCCTCATAGGTCTTCTCGATGCGCCGCTCGCGGAACAGCCGCTGATAGGCATCGCGCGTGGCTGCCTGGGTCGAGAACAGCACCAGGCCGGCGGTCAGCCGGTCCAGGCGGTGCAACGGCGCCAGTTCGGTGTTGCCGGTGCGTGCGACCAGGCGCGACAGCAGGGTTTCGCGCACATACCCACCGGCCGGCGTTACCGGCAGGAAGTGCGGCTTGTCGGCCACCAGCAGGTGCGCATCCAGATGCAGGATGGTCTCGGCGAAGGGAATCTCCGGCTCGTCGGCAACCTCGCGGAAGTACTGGATTTCCAGCCCCACCTGCCAGGGCATGTCCGGCGCCAGTGCCCTGCCCTGCGCATCCTGCACACGGCCTCGGGCGAAGCGGTCCTGCCATTGCGCGCGACCGATGCGCGGGAAACGCGCGCACAGGCCATCGAGCAGGCTGGGCCAGTGGCCGGGTGGCAGCTGCAGGTGGCTGGGCAGGGTCATGGCGTCCATTCCGGCCACGGGAAAGAGCGCCAAGAGTGCCACCGTTGACACTGCGCAGACAGCCCGGCAACGGACACCCTTGGAGCAAACCTCTATCATTGACGTCTTTAGTCCACGGATCCCCCATGGCTCTTACCGCCACCATCCGCAAGGCCGAACTGCAGATCAGCGACATGGATCGCGGCTACTACGCGACCCACAACCTGACCCTGGCCCAGCACCCGTCCGAGACCGACGAACGATTGATGGTGCGCCTGCTCGCCTTCGCGCTGAACGCCGGCGACCGCCTGGAATTCGGCCGCGGCCTGAGTACCGACGATGAGCCGGACCTGTGGGAACACGACTACACCGGCGACATCCTGCAATGGATCGACCTGGGCCATCCCGACGAATCCCGCATCCGCAAGGCCAGCAACCGCAGCCGGCAGGTGCAGGTGGTGAATTACGGCGGCAACGCCTCGGAGATCTGGTGGGGCAAGCAGGGCAAGGGCCTGGCGCGCTTCGACAACCTGTCGGTGGTTGACCTCGATGGTGCCTTCGTCGAACTGTGGGGCCAGCAGATCCAGCGCGCGATGCGCTGGAGCGTGCTGATCCAGGACGGTGAAGTGCAGCTGCTCAACGATCAGATGCAGCTCGACGTGGTCCCGAACTGGCGCAAGCGCGCCAAGGCATGAGCACGATCCGTTGCGACGTGGTGGTCATCGGCGCCGGCGCGGCCGGGCTGATGACCGCGATCACGGCTGGCCAGCGCGGCCGCCAGGTGCAGGTGATCGACCATGCCAACAAGGTCGGCAAGAAGATCCTGATGTCCGGCGGTGGCCGCTGCAACTTCACCAACACCGGCACCACCCCGGCCAACTTCCTGTCGGCCAACCCGCACTTCTGCAAATCGGCGCTGGCGCGCTACACGCCCTGGCACTTCATCGAGCTGGTCAGCAAGCACGGCATCGCCTATCACGAAAAGGAGCTGGGCCAGCTGTTCTGCGACATCTCGTCCAAGCAGATCGTGAAGATGCTGGTGGACGAATGCCAGGCGGCCGGTGCCCAGATCCGCACCGAATGCAGCGTGCAGCGCATCGAGCACGGCAGCGACGGGTTCCGCGTGCACACCACGCAGGGCCTCTTCCACTGCGCCTCGCTGGTGGTTGCCACCGGCGGCCTGTCGATTCCGAGCATGGGCGCCACCGGCTTTGGCTACGAGATTGCCCGCCAGTTCGGCCATCAGGTGCTGCCGACCCGCGCCGGGCTGGTGCCGCTGACACTCAGCGGCAAGCACCAGGAACGGCTGGCCGACCTGAGTGGTGTCGCCCTGCCGATCGAGGCGCGCTGCAACGGCAAGAGCTTCCAGAACTTCATGCTGCTGACCCATCGCGGCGTGAGCGGCCCGGCGATCCTGCAGATCTCCTCGTTCTGGCAACCCGGCGATGCGCTGGAGCTGGACCTGCTGCCCGGCCAGGATGCCGGCGAGTGGCTGCGCCAGATGAAGCGCGAGCGCCCGGCCGCCGAGCTGCGCACGGTGCTGGCCGAGGTACTGCCGAAGCGGCTGGCGCAGCGCCTGTGCGAGCACTGGCTGCCCGACCGGCCCGTGCGCCAGCTGGACGAGCCGGTGCTGCGCCAGGCCGCGCAGCTGCTGGGCGCGTTCCCGCTGGTGGCCAGCGGCACCGAGGGCTATCGCACCGCCGAAGTCACCCTGGGCGGCGTGGATACAGCTGAGGTGTCGTCCTCGACGATGGAATCCAAGCGCGTACCCGGCCTGCATTTCGTCGGCGAGGTGCTGGATGTGACCGGCTGGCTGGGCGGCTACAACTTCCAGTGGGCTTGGGCCAGCGGCCACGCGGCCGGTGGCGTGGTGTGAACCAGATCGCCGTTCGATGCGTGCAAGGGGCGCGCGCATGGACGGTTCGCCGCGCATCGTGTATCTAGATTCGCAGATTGGGGAGCAGTGCATGCAGAACGCGAACGACATCACCATCCGCCTGCTGATCGTCGATGACAGCGGCGAGAATGCCGAAGCCATTGTCAGCACGCTGCGCAACAGCGGCATCGCGGTGCGCCCTTGGCGTCCACAGGATGCGGCCGAGCTGTCCCAGGTGCTGTCCAGCCAGGCCATCGACCTGGTGCTGGCGTCCCCCTCGCAGGGCATCCCGCTGCCGTTGGTGGCCCAGCACATCGCCGCCAGCGGCAAGGACATTCCGCTGGTGCTGCTGGCCGATCGCATCGACGAGGACGAGCTGGTGCAGGCCAGCAGCCACGGCATCCGTGCCCTCGCCCTGCGCCAGCGCTCCGAGCATCTGTTGGCCGTGGTCCGCGACCAATGGGTGGACCTGCAGGCCCGTCGCGGCCTGCGCCGCATCGAAGCGCAGATGCGCGAGACCGAGCGCCGCTGCGATGCGCTGATCGCCTCTTCGCGCGATCCCATCGCCTACGTGCACGAAGGGATGCACATCCGTGCCAACGATGCCTACCTGGAAATGTTCGGCTACGAGCAGTTCGACGACATCGAAGGCATCTCGCTGCTGGACATGGTCGCCGCGCAGCATGTGGAAGGCTTCAAGCAGCTGCTGAAGGGCCTGAGCCGTGGCGAGGCGCCGCCGCCGCAGTACCAGCTCGATGCCCGCCACGAGGATGGCAGTACGTTCGCGGCAACCATGGAATTCACCGCCGCCACCTACGAAGGCGAATCCTGCCTGCAGGTGGTGCTTCGCCGCCGCATGGAGTTCGATCCGGAGCTGGCCCGCGAGGTCGAGGACCTGCGCCAGCGCGATCAGGTCACGGGCCTGCTCAACCGCCCGACCTTCATGCTGCAGCTGGAAAGCGCAGTGGCACAGGCCGGGCGCAGCGAAGGCCAGTTCGGCCTGCTGCTGATCGAGCCGGACCACTACGCGCGCCTGCTGCCGGACATCGGCCTGGCCTCGGCCGACGCGCTGATCGGCGCCCTTGCCGGCCTGCTGGCCGAGGTCGTTGGCGAGGACGCGCAGCTGGCCCGCTTCGGCGAACACAATTTCGCCGTGCTGCAGGCCGGGCCCTACGCGCAGACCGTGGCACTGGCCGAGCGCATCCGCGAAGCGTATGCAGCGCATGTGTTCAGCATCGGCGCGCGCTCGGCTACGGTGACGGTCAGCATCGGTGGCGTGCAGGTGGGCGAGAAGATCGCCAGCATCGGCCAGGTGCTCGCACGCGCCAGCGAGTGCACGCATGCCGCCGCCGAACTGGGCAATACCTGCCGCATCTTCGACCCGGCTGCGGCCGACCGCGTCGAGGAAGAACGCGTGCTGCGCTGGGTCACCCGTATCCGTGAAGCACTGGCCGGCGACGGCTTCCAGCTGCACTACCAGCCGGTGCTGAACCTGCAGGGCGAGCCGCTGGAGCTGTACGAGGCCTACCTGCGCCTGGAGCACAACGGCGAACTGCTGAGTCCGACCGCGTTCCTGGGCATCGCCGAGGAGTACGGCCTGCTGGCGGAGATCAACCGCTGGGTGGTTTCGCAGGCCATCGCCGTACTGGGTCAGCGCGCACGCCAGGGCCACGCCACCCAGGTACTGGTGAAGGTGACGCCGGAATCGTTCGACGACCCAGAGATGATCGCCACCCTGCGGCGCGAGCTGCAGGCGCAGGGCGTGCCCGGCGAACGGCTGTGGCTGCATGCGCCGGAAGCGAAGGTGTTCACCCACCTGCGCAGTGCGCAGCAGTTCCTTGCCGAAGTGGCGCCACTGGGCTGCCGCATCGGGCTGGAGCAGTTCGGTTCGGGATTGGACTCGTTCCAGCTGCTCGCCCACTTCCAGCCGCAGTTCCTCAAGCTGGACCGCGGTTTCACCAGCGATCTGGCGGCCACCCGCGAGAACATCGACCGCATCAGCCAGATCACCGCACGCGCGCAGGAGGCCGGCATCCGCACCATCGCCGAGTTCGTCAGCGACGCCAATTCGATGACCCTGCTGTTCAGTGCCGGCGTGGATTACGTGCAGGGCGACTTCGTCGGCCCGGCGCTGCCGGAGATGGGGTTCGAGTTCGGGTGACCGCGGTAGTGCCGGCCGCTGGCCGGCGTCCTTGGTCCCCAGGGTTGCCGGCCAGCGGCCGGCCCCACCAAAAGAGAAGGCCGGCTTTCGCCGGCCTTTTCATTGGTCAGGTCATGTCGACCAGATTATCGATCTTCACGTCCGGATTGACGTCGGCCTCGTAGTCGACACCCTCCACGCCAAAACCGAACAGGCGCAGGAAGTCGGCCTTGTAGCCGGCCAGGTCGCTGATCTCGTACAGGTTCTCATTGGTGACCTGCGGCCACAGCGCGACCACCTTGCCCTGCACGTCTGCCGCCATTTCCTTGTAGTCGGCACGCAGGCGGCCTTCCTCGTCGACCAGCGCGACGGTATGGCCATCGCCATCGACCAGATCGTGGCGCAGGCGATCGATCGCCACGCCGTCGGCCTTGCCGCCGTAGAGGATGTCGTACAGCACGTCCAGCTGCTCGATGCAGCCTTCGTGGGTGCCCTTTTCCTTCATCACCTTGAACAGCAGCGACAGGTAGAGCGGCATGGTCGGAATGGCCGAGCTGGCCTGGGTGACCACGGCCTTCAGCACCGACACGCGAGCGTCGCCGCCGATTTTCGCCAGCTTCTCGCGCAGGCCCAGCACCTTGGTGTCCAGGTCCTTCTTGGCGGCGCCGATCGAGCCGTTCCAGTAAATCGCCTGGGTGATCTCTTCGCCCACGTAGGTGAAGGCCGTGGTGGTGCAGCCGTTGGCCAGCACGCCGGCGTCGGCCAGCGCGTCGATCCACATCTGCCAGTCTTCGCCACCCATCACCGCGACGGTGCCAGCGATCTCTTCCGGGGTAGCCGGCTGCAGGGTGGTTTCCGTGATTACTTCCTTGTCGGTATCCAGGCCGCGCAGGGTGATCGGCTCGCCGATCGGCTTCAGCGTAGAGCTGATGACTTCACCGGTCTTGGGGTGCTTGCGACGCGGCGCCGCCAGGCTGTAGACGACCTGGTCGACCTGGCCGAGATCGGCCTTGATCATTTCGATGGTCTTCGCCTTCACTTCATCGGAGAAGGCATCGCCGTTGATGCTCTTGGCGTACAGGCCGGCTTCGTCGGCGTACTTGTGGAACGCAGCCGAGTTGTACCAGCCCGCAGTACCCGGCTTGCTCTCGCTGCCCGGGCGCTCGAAGAAGATGCCCAGGGTCGCGGCGCCGCTGCCGAAGGCAGCGGCGATGCGCGCAGCCAGGCCGTAGCCGGTGGAGGCGCCGATCACCAGCACGCGCTTGGGGCCGTTCTGGATCGGCGGACGCGCGCGGATGTAGTCGATCTGCTGCTTGACCGCGGCCTCGCAGCCGGTCGGGTGGGTGGTGACGCAGATGAAGCCGCGGACGCGCGGTTTGATGACCATGGATACCTCGGGTTGGCAGATGCGGCGCACGGGGCGCTCAGCAGGAATACGGGTGCGCGCCTGCGCGCGCGAACCGCAGGATCGTAGTGCGCGGGGGCCGAATGCACAACCGACGCTGGCGTAGGGTGGGGTTTGTTTTGCAGGGTTGCACCCTGCACCTGCGGTAGTGCCGGCCGCTGGCCGGCAACCTCAACAGCAACGTCAAAAGCTGGGTTCCTGGGGTGGGCGGGGTGGGTGTCGACCTTGGTCGACACGGTTGAATTCATTCGATATCTGACAGATGTGTCGACCAAGGTCGACACCTACCGACAGCCGCAGGAATCTGTCAAAGGTGGGGCGGTGTCGGAGTGCGGGGTGTCAGCCGCATGGATGCGGCTGCCAAGCCTACAGGGACGTACTTGCGGCGCCCCCGCACTCCGACACCGCCCCACCAATCCACGGAATGCCCGCTGTTGCTGTTGCTGTTGCCTCTGCAGGTGCAGGGCTGCAAGCCCTGCCAACAAAAAACCCCGCTTGCGCGGGGTTCTCTGTGCATTGCGTGCAGCGCGAACGCTTACGGGCGACGGGCCAGGGCCTCGACGTCCTTCGCCTTCGGCAGCAGGTCCTGCTTGCTGACGCGCAGGAAACCGATCGTCAGCATCGGCACCGCCACCAGGATCGAGGACAGCACCACGATCACCGCACCGATCATGTGCGTCTCGGCCAGGCCTTCCATCGAGCTGCCGCCGTACATGTACAGGGCCAGCGCCGACAGGAAGAACATGACCGCGGTGATCACCGTACGCGACAGCGTCTGGTTGATCGAACGGTTCAGCACTTCCATCGAGTCCACGCGCAGGCTGCGGAAGTTCTCGCGGACGCGGTCGAAGACCACGATGATGTCGTTGATCGCAAAGCCCATCACCGACAGCAGGCCGGCCAGCACGGTCAGGTCGAACTCACGACCCAGCAGGGACACGTAAGCGACCGTCACGATCAGGTCGAACATCGCCACGATGCTGGCGGTGACCGCGAACTTCCACTCGAAGCGCACTGCGATGTAGATCAGGAAGCCGGCCAGCATGAAGATGGTCGCGTACAGGCCATTCATCGCCAGATCCTTGCCGATCTGCGGGCCTACGAACTCGTTGCGCAGCACGGTGGCCTGGTTGTCGGCAGAAGACAGCGCCTTCACTACTGCGGCAGCAGTGGCCTTGTCCTCGGCGGCGGCGTCACCGGTACCCGGCGCATGCTCACCGTGCGGGGCCAGGCGGATCAGCAGGTCGGTGTTGCCACCGACGCTCTGGACCTGGGCGCCTTCGAAGCCACTCTGCTCGAGCTTGTTGCGGACCTGCTCGACGTCCACCGGCTTGTCGAAGCGGGCTTCGATCAGGGTGCCACCGGTGAAGTCCAGCGCGTAGTTGAACCCCTTGACGCCGATGATGGCAACCGAGGCCAGGAACACGATGACCGTGACGACCATCGCGACATGGCGCCAGCGCATGAAGTCGATCTTGGTGTCGTTCGGGAGGATGTGCAGCGGAAACAGTTTCATTGTGCGTGTCGTCCCGTCAGATGGCCACGTTCTGGAGCTTCTTGCGACGGCCGTAGATCAGCGTCGCCAGCGCACGCGACACGGTGATCGCGGTGAACATGGAGGCGAAAATACCGATGATCATGGTCAGTGCGAAGCCCTTCAGCGGACCGGTACCGAATGCGAACAGCGCCACACCGACGATCAGGCCGGTCAGGTTGGCGTCGAGAATGGTGCCCGAGGCACGCTCGTAACCGGTCACGATCGCGGTCTTGCCCGGCACGCCGGCACGCAGCTCTTCACGGATACGCTCGTTGATCAGCACGTTGGCGTCCACCGACAGGCCCACCGACAACGCCAGGCCGGCGAAGCCCGGCAGGGTCATGGTCGCGCCAAACAGCGACATCACCGCCACCACGATCAGCAGGTTGAACAGCATCGCGATCGAGGTGATCACACCGAACATGCGGTAGTAGACGCTGAAGAACACCAGGGTGAACAGGAACGCGAACACCACTGCGCGCATGCCGTTCTTGACGTTCTCGGCGCCGAGGCTCGGGCCGACCACACGCTCTTCGACGAAGTCCATCGGCGCGGCCAGCGAGCCGGACTTCAGCAGCTTGGCCAGGTCGTCGGCTTCCTTCTTCTGCAGGCCGGTGGTCTGGAAGTTCTTGCCGAACACGCCGTTGATGTTGGCCACCGAGATCACTTCCTCGTTGACCTTGAAGCCACGCACTTCCTGGCCGTCAACCAGGGTCACGGTCGGCACGCGTTCGGTATACACCACCGCCATCGGCTTGTTCACGTTGGCGCTGGTGAAGTCGAACATGCGCTGGCCGCCGACGTTGTTCAGCGTCACGCTGACCGCCGGGGCACCGCTGGTGGAGTCGGTCACCGCCTGCGCGCCGACCATCTGGTCGCCGGTGACGATCACGCGCTTGTTCAGCAGGATCGGACCGCCGCCGTCACGGCGCTGATAGACCTTCGCTTCCGGCGGGATGCGGCCGGAGTCGATGGCGTCCTGGGCATTGCCCTCGACCACCGCGCGGTATTCCAGGGTGGCGGTGGCGCCGATCATGCGCTTGGCTTCGGCAGTGTCCTGCACGCCGGGCAGCTGCACGACCACGCGGTCGGCACCCTGGCGCTGGATGATCGGCTCGGCCACGCCGAGCTGGTTCACGCGGTTGCGCAGGGTGTTGATGTTCTGCTCGATGGCGCCATTGGCGATCTGCGCGATCTCGGTCTCCGGCACGGTCACCGTGATTCGGTTGCCGCTGACGTCGTAGCCGAGCGTCGGCTGCGCCTTCACCAGCGCCGCACGGGCACGCTGTGCGGCGTCATCACCGGCGGACGGGCTCAGGTTGGCCACGATGCTGTTGTCCGCGCGACGCTCCACCGACTGGTACGCGATGCGCGCGTCACGCAGGGTGCTGCGCACGTCTTCGGTGTAGGCGTCCAGGCGCTTGTCGAGGGCGGCCTTCTGGTCGACCTGCAGCACGAAGTGCACACCACCCTGCAGGTCCAGGCCCAGCACCATCGGGCGACCGCCGAGGTTGGCCAGCCAGTCCGGCACGGTCGAGGCCAGGTTCAGGGCCACGGTGTACTTTTCGCCGACGGTGTCGCGCAGGGCGTCGCTGGCAGCGGACTGCGCCTTCAGGTCCGGCAGGCGGACAATCAGGCTTTCCCCTTCCTTCTCGACACCGACGGGGGTGACTCCGGCCGTCTTCAGGTCGGCCAGCACACGGTCGCGCAGCGCATCGTCGATCTGCCCGCCACGGTTGGCGGTGATCTGGAGGGCCGGGTCCTTCTGGTAGATGTTGGGCAGCGCGTACAGCGCGCTGAGCGCCAGTACGATCAGGATGACGACGTACTTCCAGCGTGGAAATTCGAGCATTGCTTGGGTCCCGCGCGGCGCCATCCCCGGCGCCGCGGTTGTGCATCGGAAAGGGAGTGGCTTACTGGGCCGACTTCAGGGTACCGGCCGGCAGCACGTTGCCGACAGCGCCCTTCTGCACGCGGATGCGCACGTTGTCAGCCACTTCAATGGTGATGAAGTTGTCGCCGATGTCGGTGACGATGCCGGCGATGCCGCCGTTGGTCAGCACTTCATCGCCACGCTTGATCTTCTCCAGCATGGCCTTGTGCTCCTTCTGCCGCTTCATCTGCGGGCGGATCATCAGGAAGTACATGATGGCGATCAGGATGACCGGGAACAGCAGCGTGGTCAGGCCCATGCCCTGCGGTTGGCCGCCGGCGGCCTGGGCGTGGGCGGCGGGAATCAGGAAAGCAAGCAGGTTCATCGTTGGTCCTTTGGTTGGGCGGCGCTTCGGCCCTTTCACGGGCACGAGGTGTCGACCGCGGATCTGGGTCAGCCTTGAAGTATGCCACGGCCCCGGGCGTTCGTCCTTGGGCCGTTTGGCAGGGGCGTTCGGGTTACAGGGGCGGGGCCACCGCCCCGCGTGCCGCGTAGAAGGACTCGCGGAAGGCCAGGAAGGTTCCCGCCTCGATGGCCGCGCGGATGTCGGCCATCAGCTTTTCGTAATAGAACAGGTTGTGCAGGGTACCGAGCATCGGCGCCAGCATCTCGTTGCAGCGGTCCAGGTGGCGCAGGTAGGAACGCGTGTAACCGCCGGTGCAGGCCACGCAGCCGCAGCCCGGCTCGATCGGGTCCATGTCCCGCGCGTACTGGGAATTTCGGATGCGAACGGTGCCGAACGAGGTGAAATAGTGGCCGTTGCGGGCGTTACGGGTGGGCATCACGCAGTCGAACATGTCCACGCCACGTGCGACACCCTCGACGAGGTCCTCCGGCCGGCCCACACCCATCAGGTAGCGCGGACGGTCGCTTGGCAGCTCCGGGTCCAGGTGGTCGAGCATGGCGTTGCGCTCGTGCTCCGGCTCGCCCACGGCCAGGCCGCCGACGGCATAGCCGTCAAAGCCGATCGCCTGCAGGGCCTCGGCCGAGCGGCTGCGCAGGTCGGTGTGCACGCCGCCCTGGACGATGCCGAACAGGGCCGCGTCATTGCCCAGCTCGTCATGCGCGTTGCGGCTGCGCTGGGCCCAGCGCAGGCTCAGCTCCATCGACCGGCGCGCCACATCCTCGGTGGCCGGGTACGGGGTGCACTCGTCGAAGATCATCACCACGTCCGAATCGAGCACCTTCTGGATCTTCATGCTCTCTTCCGGGCCCAGGAACACACGGGCGCCGTCGGTGGGCGAGGCAAAGGTCACGCCCTGCTCGGTGATCTTGCGGCGGTGGGCCAGCGAGAACACCTGGAAGCCACCGGAGTCGGTCAGGATCGGGCCGTCCCAGCGGCAGAAGCCGTGCAGGCCGCCGTGGTCGGCGATGATGTCCAAACCCGGGCGCAGGTACAGGTGGAAGGTGTTGCCGAGGATGATCTCGGCGCCCAGCGCGCGCACATCGTCCGGCAGGATGCCCTTGACCGAGCCATAGGTCCCCACCGGCATGAAGGCCGGCGTTTCCACCGTGCCACGCGGGAAGGTCAGGCGGCCACGGCGGGCACGGCCGTCGCGGGTCTGGAGCTGGAACTGCAGTCGGGACATGGAGCGGTCATTCGGGCAAATAGTTGCTCATTGTCTCCCAAAACCGGCTCGACCGCCCATTCAGGCCTGAACGGCACGGCAGTAGAGCCACGCCATGCGTGGCTTTCCTGGTCTCCAGGCACCTGCAAGTGCGCACCAACGGTGCGCACCCACCACAAGCAGGCAGAGGTCAGCGCCCTACCCCGCCTGCGGGAACAGCAGCATCGCGTCGCCGTAGCTGAAGAAGCGGTAGCGCTGCTCGATCGCGTGCCGGTAGGCCTCGAACACGCGCTCCTTGCCGGCGAACGCGGAGATCATCATCAGCAGCGTGCTTTCCGGCAGGTGGAAGTTGGTCACCATCGCGTCGACGCTGCGGATGCGGTAACCCGGGGTGATGAAGATCTGCGTTTCACCGGCAAACGGCAGCAGCTCGCCGTCGCGCATCGCGCTTTCCAGCGCGCGCACCACGGTGGTGCCGACGCCGATCACGCGGCCGCCGGCGGCGCGCGTGCGCCGCACCTGCTGCACCAGCTCGGCACCCACGTTCAGCCACTCGCGGTGCATCACGTGGTCCTTCAGGTCATCGGCACGCACCGGCTGGAAGGTGCCTGCACCCACGTGCAGGGTGACGTGCCCGAACTCCACGCCCTTGTCCTTCAGTGCGGCCAGCAGCGGTTCGTCGAAATGCAGGCCGGCGGTCGGCGCCGCCACCGCCCCCACTTCGCGCGCGAACACAGTCTGATAGCGCTCGCGGTCGTCCACGCCCGGCTCGCGCTGGATGTACGGCGGCAGCGGCAGGCGGCCGGCGTGCAGCAGCCACTGTTCCAGCGATTCCGGCACATGGAACTGCAGTACGTAGAACTCGCCATCGCGGCCCAGCACCTCTGCTTCACCGCCGGCATCCAGCGCGATGCGGCTGCCGGCCTTCGGTGACTTGCTGGCGCCCACCTGGGCACGTGCCTGCTGGCCGCCCAGCAGGCGCTCGATCAGTATCTCCACGCGGCCACCGCTGGCCTTCTGCCCGAACAGGCGCGCCGGGATCACCCGGGTGTCGTTGAACACCAGCAGGTCGCCCGGCTGCAGCAGCGACGGCAGGTCGCGCACCTGCAGGTCGGTGAAGGCATCGGGCGCCGGCGGTACCAGCAGCAGGCGGCTTGCGGAACGTTCGGCCAGCGGGGCCTGCGCGATCAGTTCAGCCGGCAGGTCGTAATGGAAATCGGACTTCTTCAAGGCAGTGGGCGGCAACAGGTCGACAATGGCGCGCATTGTACGTCCAGCGTCTGCGAGCCGGCGTGCTTCGCGGCGAACGTCGCGGAAAATGCTGCTATGCAGCAGGTTTCTGCGGGGTTATCGCGCAAAAAAACAAGTGCTAGCATCGAGCCGGAAGTCCGCTGCACGAGCCTGCCCCCAAGCGCGCGTGATGACGCGCGTTTTGCTTTTGAAGACCCGTGCGACCCATTGTTTCAGGAGATCTGCAATGAGCTTCATCGAACGCCTCGCCCCCCTGCGCAGCCAGCCCGGCACCCGTCTCACCACCGGGCTGGACGATGCCACCCTGACCGCCCTGTCCGCCAACCACCCGCAGCTGATCGCTGCGGTGGACGCCGCTGCCGAGGAGTTCGCGCGCGTGCAGGCCGACCTGGGGCCGCTGCTGGCGCAGGACGAACAGGCGCAGATCGACGCGATGCAGGACGGTTTCGTCAATTTCTACGCCGATGACGCGGTGACCCCGTACGTGGCACTGGCTGCGCGCGGCCCATGGGTGGTCACCCTGAAGGGCGCCGTGCTGTACGACGCCGGCGGCTACGGCATGCTCGGCTTCGGGCACGCCCCTGACGCCGTGTTGGAGGCGATGGCCCGCCCGCAGGTGATGGCCAACATCATGACCCCCAGCCTGTCGCAGCAGCGTTTCATCACCGCCCTGCGCGCCGAGATCGGCCACCGCCGTGGCGGCTGCCCGTTCGCCCGTTTCATGTGCCTGAATTCCGGTTCCGAAGCGGTTGGCCTGGCCGCGCGCATCGCCGACGTCAACGCCAAGCTGCAGACCGACCCGGGTGCGCGCCACGCTGGCGCTGCGATCAAGCGCGTGGTGGTCAAGGGCAGCTTCCATGGCCGTACCGATCGCCCTGCCCTGTATTCCGATTCCAGCCGCAAGAGCTACATGCAGCACCTGGCCAGCTACCGCGGTGAGGACTCGGTGATCACCGTGGCGCCGTACGACGAAGCCGGCCTGCGCAAGGTGTTCGAGGACGCCGCACGCAACCAGTGGTTCATCGAGGCGGTGTTCCTGGAACCGGTGATGGGCGAAGGCGATCCGGGGCGTTCGGTGCCGCCGTCGTTCTATGCCGTTGCCCGCGAACTGACCCGTGCCCACGGCAGCCTGCTGCTGCTCGACTCGATCCAGGCCGGCCTGCGCGCGCATGGCGTGCTGTCGGTGGTCGATTACCCGGGCTTCGAAGGCCTCGACCCGCCGGACATGGAGACCTATTCCAAGGCCCTCAACGCCGCGCAGTACCCGCTGTCGGTGCTGGCGGTGACCGAGCATGCCGCGCAGCTGTACCGCAAGGGCATCTATGGCAATACCATGACCAGCAACCCGCGTGCGCTGGACGTGGCCTGCGCCACCCTGGCCCAGCTGACCCCGCAGGTGCGCGCCAACATCGCCGAACGCGGTGCCGAGGCCGTGCGCAAGCTGGAACAGCTGAAGAACGAGCTGGGCGGGCTGATCACCAAGGTGCAGGGCACCGGTCTGCTGTTCTCCTGCGAGCTGGCCCCGCAGTTCAAGTGCTACGGTGCCAACTCGACCGAGGAATGGCTGCGCCAGCACGGCATCAACGTGATCCACGGCGGCGAGAACTCGCTGCGCTTCACCCCGCACTTCGGCATGGACAGCGAGGAGCTGGACCTGCTGGTGGGCATGGTCGGCCGCGCCCTGCGTGAAGGCCCGCGCCGCGAGCAGGCCGCTGCCGCGTAAGCCTGCTTGGCGTTTGTAGAGTCGAGCCGTGCTCGACTCGGCCTTTGCCGCGATCTGAACGAAGATCAGCCGAGCATGGCTCGGCTCTACAGAAGGGCTCATAATCCAAGGACACCCCGTCCCCGACCGCCCTGCGGTTGGCGACGGGGCGTTTTCGTTTCCGGCCAAGAGACAGGAAGATCCATGAAATCGATCTGTGTGTACTGTGGTTCCAACGCTGGCAGCAAGCCGGCCTACACCGAACGCGCCATTGCCCTGGGTGACCGCATCGCCCGCGACGGCCTGCGCCTGGTGTATGGCGGCGGCAACGTCGGCCTGATGGGAACCGTGGCCAATGCCGTGCTCGCCGCTGGCGGCGAGGTGACCGGCGTGATCCCGCGCCAGCTGGCCGACTGGGAAGTGGCGCACCGTGGCCTGACCGAACTGGAGATCGTCGGTTCGATGCATGAGCGCAAGTCGCGCATGTTCGATCTTGCCGACGGTTTCGTCGCCCTGCCCGGCGGCTTCGGCACCATGGAAGAGATCTTCGAGATGCTGACCTGGCGCCAGCTGGGCATCGGCAACAAGCCATGCGCATTCCTCGATGTGGACGGCTTCTACGCCCCGCTGATCGGCATGATCGATCGCATGGTGGAAGAACGCTTCCTGCATCCGGACCAGCGCCAGGACCTGTGGTACGGCTCGGACATCGAAGAGATGCTGGAGTGGATGAAGAACTACCAGCCGGCCCAGGCCTCGAAGTGGATCGACGAGAAGCGCCGCGCCGCCCTGCGATGATGCAGCTGCACGCGGTGGCTCAGGCCGCCGCGTGCGCCCACGGCGCGGGCCGCCCCAGCAGGTAGCCCTGGCCGTAGTCGCAGCCCAGTTCACGCAGGGTCTGCCGCTGCGCGTCGGTCTCGATGCCTTCGCCAATGGTCTCAATGCCCAGCGTGCGCGCCAGCGACAGCACGCCTTCCACCAGCGCCCGCGTACTCTGCACTTCCGGACCGTGCAGGCCGGCGATGAAGCTCTGGTCGATCTTCAGCGTGCTGATCGGGAAACGGTGCAGGTAGGACAGCGCGGAGAACCCGGTACCGAAATCGTCCAGCTGCACCTGGATGCCGCGCTCGCGCAGGCCCTGCAGGATACGCAGCGTGTGCGGGCCGTCGTCCAGCAACGCCACCTCGGTGATTTCCAGGCGCAGCCGGCGCGGATCGGCACCACAGCTGTCGAGCAGGCCGAACAGGCGATCACTGAACTCTGCCGAGCGGAAATGCCGGGGCGATACGTTCACCGAGACGTAGCCTTCGCCTCCCCGTGCCAGCCCCGCGATGACCTGCTCGTAGATCAGCCAGTCCACCTGTTCGATCAGGCCGCTCTCTTCACCCAGCTCCAGGAACGCGCCGGGCAGCAGCAGGCCACGGCGCTCATGCTGCCAGCGCAGCAGCGCCTCGTGCCCGACCACTTCGCCGTCGGACAAGCGCACGATCGGCTGGTAGAACGGCACGAAATCGCGGTTGTTGATCGCACGGCGCAGGTCGGCTTCCAGGTCCAGGCTGCGCATGGCTTCTTCGCGCATGTCCTCGTCGAAGATCGCACAGCGGTCATGGCCCTGCGCCTTGGCCCGGTACATGGCCGCATCCGCATCGCGCAGCAGCTCTTCTCCGGTGCGGTAGCGCGGATTCCACAGGGCAATGCCCAGGCTGCCGGACGGAAACAGTTCGCGCCCGGCGATCCACATCGATTCCTGCAACGCCAGCAGCAGCCGCTGGCCGAAATCCAGTGCCTGCGCCAGGCCCTGCGGGCACTGCAGCAGCACAGCGAACTCATCACCGCCAAGCCGGGCCACCACATCTTCGGCACCTGCCATCGACACGATGCGCTTGGCCACTTCCACCAGCATGCGGTCGCCGGCGGCATGGCCGATGCTGTCGTTGACCAGCTTGAAGCGGTCCAGATCGAGGAACAGCACGGCGAACACCGGTCCGCCCTCGCGCTTGGCCAGCGCCAGTGAATCCTGCAGGCGATCCAGCAGGTGCAGGCGGTTGGGCAGGCCTGTCAGCGCATCGTGCATGGCCTGGTGGGTCAGGCGCTGCTCGGCACGCAGGCGCTCACCGATCTGCCCAAGCAGCTTTTCGTTGACCTCGGCCAGTTCGCGGGTGCGTTCCTCAACGCGCTTTTCCAGCTCGGCATGTGCCGAACGCAGCCGCTGCTGGTCGCGCTGGCGCGCAAGCCCGGTTCCGATGTTCTGCGCAACGAAGGTCAGCAGCCGCTGATCGTGCACGCTGAACGTGCTGTTCTCGCTGTAGCTCTGCACCACGATCGCACCCACCACCTCATCGTCGCGCAGCAACGGCACGCCCAGCCAGCAATGCGAGCGCGCGCCGGACTCGCGCACTTCACCACTGGCCAGCAGCGCATCGATCTGCGCGCGTGACGCCAGCAGCGGGCGCCGGTTGCGCACCACGTATTCGGTCAGGCCCCGGCTGAACGGCCGTGGCGCGCGGCTGGCATTGTGCTCGTCCACCGAATACACGAAGTCCAGGCCGTTGCCGGCCGGGTTGACCAGGGCGATGTAGAAATTGCGTGCGTCGAGCAGGCGCCCGACCACCCCATGCACCTGACCATAGAACTGGTCCAGGCTGTCGGCTGACATCGCCATCTCGGCGATGTTGTACAGCGCGGTCTGCAACTGTTCGGCACGGCGACGCTCGGCCACCTCATCCTGCAGGCTGCGGTTGGCGCGCTGCAGTTCCTGGGTGCGCCGCGCCACCTGCTGCTCCAGCCGCACCTGCGCCTGGCGCCGGTCCATCGCGGTCTGTACGTGCTGCGCAACGAAGCCCAGCAATGCGCGCTCGGCCTCGCCATAGCGGGCCGCCTGTTCATAGCTCTGAACCACGATGGCGCCGCAGACGCGGCCGTCGCGCAGCATCGGCACGCCCAGCCAGTCCAGGCTTTCGGGCCCACGCTGCGGGTCGTGCTCCTGTTCCATCACCTGCGCCAGCAGTCTGCGCGAGGGACCACTGAGCGGCTTGCCATGGCGCAACAGCGCCACGGTCAGGCTGCGCGGCATCTCGCTGGCGTCATGGCTCTGCGTGGGATCGGCGACGAAGTCATCGACCTGATCGGCGAAGTACAGGAAGCGTATCTGGTCGCGCACATCGTCGTATTCCACGATGTAGCAGTTCTCGGCATACATCAGCGTGCCCAGCACACCATGCACGTGGCGCAGCATCTCGGGCATTTCCAGGTCGGCACCGGCCAGATCTGCAATCTGGAACAGGGCCTGCTGCAGCCGTTCGGCCTCTTCCAGTGCCTTGATCTGGCCGGCCTGGCGGCCGCGCTGCAGCGCCAGCTCCATCGCCTGCCGGGCCAGCCCCCACCACGCGGGTGAAGGCACCGCGCCCGCAACCGACAGCAGCAGCCGCGCACCGTCATACTCCCAGCCGTGCTGGCCATCGCCGGTGGCGGGCTCCACGGACGCAGCGCTGTCAATCGCAGGCAAGGGCCAGCCCCCTCGGCCACTCCCCAGCTGCGGGTCGTCCCAGCCAACGCGGACCACGGCCGTTTCCGGCAAAAGCGCATGCAACGCGCGCACCAGCGCCGTGCTCAACACGGCCTCGTGTAGTGGCTCTTCCGCCGATTCAGCATGCGTGGACAAATGACAATCTCTTGGCGCCGTCTGTGCGTCGCCTCCCCTGAGCCGCCGAGCATAGCGCGCCACCCGGGGGGCAATGGAAGCCCGTAAACCCCGAATCGTGCGCCCGTACGTTTTTCGTGCTGTCCGTAGCTGCTTCCATGCCATGAACCTCGCCCTGCCCGCCCCTGCCACCGGCTATGCGCCACCGCCTGCAGGCCTTACCCTGTACGCCGTGGAAGCCAGCGCACTGCCAACCGATGAAGCCTTGATGCTGGCCTGGGCCGGTGGCGACCTGCGCGCGTTCGAAAGCCTGTATGGGCGCCACCGCAAGCGCCTGTTCGGCTTCCTGCTGCGGCAACTGCGCGACACCGCGCTGGCCGAGGAGATCTTCCAGGACGTCTGGCAGCGGGTGATCAGCGCCCGTGCCGGGTGGCAACCGGACGCGGCCTTCAGCACCTGGCTGTTCCGCATTGCCCACAACCGCCTGAACGACCATTGGCGCGCCGCCCGCCACCGCCCGGCTGCCCCGGCCGATGCCGATCTGCGCCTGGCCGCGATCGAGGATGGGCAGACCCCGGAAGGCGAGCTTTCCGAATTCGAACAACGTCGCCGCATCCAGCTGGCGATGGAACAACTGCCGCCTGAGCAGCGCGAAGTGCTGCAACTGCGGCTGGATCAGGAACTGAGCCTGGAGGAGATCGGCCAGATCACCGGCGTAGGCCGGGAAACCGTGAAATCGCGGCTGCGCTATGCGATGGACAAGCTGCGTGCGGGATTGAACGCATGAACCGAGACGAACCGCTGACGCCGGAAGAACGCGAGCTGGCCCGGCTGCTCGGCCGTCGCGCCGAGCAGGCTCCGCCCGCCGCACTGGACGCTGCCATCCTGGCCGCAGCCCGCGCTGCCGTGGACGCGCCGGCGGCCGATGCGGTCGCCTCTCCCGAGGCGCCGCGCACGCAGCGCACACGCCCGCGTTGGCCGGCGGTGTTCGGCATCGCCGCCTCGATGGTGTTTGCCATCGGCATCGCCTGGCAGCTGCGTCCGGAACCGCCGCCGGTTCCGGCCGGTGAGGCCGCTGTTGCTGCGGCACCGGCAGCGGCAGAAGACGTTGCGGCTGCCGATCAGGCCGCTGACCGCAGTGCAGCCGACAGCGCTGTGGCGGCCGCCCAACCAAGCGCTGCGCCCGCAGCACCCGAGGCCGCCCCTGTTGCCGCTGCCCCGGCACCGTCCATCGCACGCGCGCCCGAGCCGGCGCCGGCCGAAACCGCTGAAGCGCCGGCCCAGGCTGCACGATCGATGGCTGCGGATGCGGCCGCCGATACCGCCTTTGCGGCCCTCCCGCCGGCGCCGACGGCAGCACCGGCAGCGCCGGCAGCAGCGCCGCCTGCGCCACCGGCACCCGCCGCCTACTCGGCACCTGCACCGGCATTCGCGCCGGCAGCGTCCGGGGCACTGAAAGCACGCACGGCCGCGGCACCTGCACCGGCAGCCAATGCCGCCGAGGTCGAGCGGGCGGAGGCGCTGGATCGGGTGGAGATCACCTCGATGAAGCGTGAGGCTCCCAGCCGTTCGGCTCCGGGCATCATGCGCCGCGGCAGCGATGCGGGCCTGAGCGCGGATACCGTGCAGGCCGAGGTGGACGCCGACGCGCGCCTGCCACGCCGGCAGTGGCTGCAGAAAATCCGCGAGCGCCGTGACCAGGACCAGCGCGACCTCGCCCGCGCCAGCCTGGAGCGCTACATCCAGCAGTATCCGGAAGCGCGCCTGCCGCGCGACCTGCGCCCGCTGCTGGACGACTGAAACGGGCGGGGGTACCCGGCAACACCGTAGAATGGCGGGAATGCTCGATACCCTCGCCCAGCCCGTCAGCCACACGCTGGAAGTCAAACACAGCCGTTTCATCGCCCATGCCGCGCCGATCGACGGCGCCCCCGCAGCGCTGGCGTTCCTGCAACAGGTTGCCGTGGCCGACGCCACGCACAACTGCTGGGCCTACCGGCATGGCCAGGACTACCGCTCCAGCGATGATGGCGAGCCGGCAGGCACCGCCGGGCGGCCGATCCTGGCCGCGATCGACGGGCAGGGCTTCGACCGGGTGATGGTGGTGGTGACGCGCTGGTTCGGTGGCATCAAGCTCGGCGCCGGCGGCCTGGTCCGGGCGTACGGTGGCGCCGCCGCAGAATGCCTGCGCACCGCGCCGCGGCTGGCGCTGGTCGCCATGGCACGGCTGCAGCTGCAGGCCGGCTTCGAAGACCTGGGCACCCTGCATGCGGCCCTTCCGGGGTTCGGCGCGGAGAAGCGCGATGAACAGTTCGACGCGAACGGGGTGTGCCTGCGGGTCGAATTGCCGGCCGATCAGGTCGACGCATTGAAAATCCGCCTGCGCGACGCCACTCGTGACCGTATCCGCATAGAAGACGACCACCAGGATGACTGACAAGGACGGCGCCCCCGCCTCGCCCCCGCCGCTGCGCCGCCTTGGCAGCCTGCGCACGCTATGGCCGTTCGTGCGCCGCCACAGTGGCCTGTTCACCGCCTGGCTGATGGCCCTGGCGGTGTCTTCGGCGGCCACGCTGAGCCTGCCGCCGGCGGTCAAGCAGATGATCGACCATGGCTTCAGCAGCGGCGGCCAGATCAACCGTGCCTTCGCCCTGCTGATGCTGGTGGCCGTGGTGCTGGCCCTGGCCACCGCCGCGCGCTTCTACTTCGTGTCGCTGCTGGGCGAAAAGGTCGTGGCTGACCTGCGCAGCCGCCTCTACGCACACCTCATCCAGCTCGGTGCCGGCTTCCATGACCGCAGCCGCAGCGGTGAGCTGGTCTCTCGCCTGACCGCCGACAGTGAGCTGCTGCGCAGCGTGGTCGGCTCGACCATGTCGGTGGCATTGCGCAGCAGCGTCACGGTGGTCGGCAGCCTGGCGATGCTGTTCGTCACCAGCCCGCGGCTGGCGGCGTGGTCGCTGCTGGGTATTCCGCTTGCGGTATTGCCGATCATCATCGGTGCGCGCAAGCTGCGCACCGTCGCGCGCAGCAGCCAGGACCGCATCGCCGATGCGAACAGCCTGGCCAGCGAGACCCTGGGCGCCGTAAGGACGGTGCAGGCGCATGCACGCGAACCCTACGAGCGCGGCCGCTTCGACCATGCACTGGGCGATGCCATCAAGGCCGCCCGCCGCCGCATCGGTGCGCAGTCGCTGGTCACCGCCAGCGCCATCCTGCTGGTGTTCGGCGCCATCGTCGGCGTGCTGTGGCTGGGCGCGCACGATGTCATCGACGGCCGCCTCAGCGCAGGCACCCTTGGCCAGTTCGTGCTGTACGCGCTGATCGGTGGTGGCTCGGTCGGTGCGCTGGCCGAAGTCTGGAACGAACTGCAGCGCGCGGCCGGCGGCATGGGCCGCATCGGCGAACTGCTGCAGGAAGACATCGAGATCCGCGCGCCGGCGCAGCCGCACGTGCTGCCGCAGCCGCTGCGGGGCGAGATCCGGTTCGACGACGTGGTGTTCCATTACCCGCAGCGGCCAGACCAGGCGGCGCTGGACCATTTCAGCCTGCACGTGCGCCCGGGCGAGACCGTGGCCCTGGTTGGCCCGTCCGGCGCAGGCAAGAGCACGGTGCTGTCGATGCTGCTGCGCTTCCACGATCCGGCCAGTGGCCGCATCTGCGTGGATGGCATCGACGTGCGCCAGGTCGACCCGGCCGAACTGCGCGGACAGCTGGCGCTGGTTCCGCAGCAGCCGACGCTGTTTGCCGCCAGCGCGCGCGACAACATCCGCTATGGCCGCCTGCAGGCCAGCGACAGCGAGGTGGAAGATGCCGCACGCGCCGCCGAGGCGGACGGATTCCTGCGCGCGTTGCCGCAGGGCTATGACAGTGAGCTGGGCGAGCGCGGCGCCCGCCTGTCCGGTGGCCAGCAGCAGCGTGTGGCGATTGCCCGCGCACTGCTGAAGGACGCGCCGATCCTGCTGCTGGACGAAGCCACCAGCGCGTTGGACGCGCAGAGCGAGCACAGCGTGCAGCAGGCGCTGGAGCGGCTGATGGCCGGCCGCACCACGCTGGTCATTGCCCACCGCCTGGCCACTGTGCTCAAGGCCGACCGCATCGTGGTGATGGACCAGGGCCGCATCGTCGCCGAGGGCACGCACGCGCAGCTGCTGGCCGAAGGCGGACTGTACGCTGAACTTGCACGCCTGCAGTTCATCGATTGATGACGTCCGCCTAACATCGGCGCGGCCAAGCTGGCCGCGCAACAGCAGCATCCGCTGAAGGAGGTGCACGATGTCGTTCCGTCAGTTCCCCGCCGTCGACAGCAACGGCGAAAGCCACATCATCATCGAGTTCAAGCCCGAGGCGAATGGCAGCGGGCACCATTCCGAAGCCACGCCACGCTACGAGCTGGATGATGGACGGCCGCTGGTTCGCGACGGCCGCGAGTTCACCACCAGTGGCGGTGAGCTGAGGCTGACGATCTGAGGTTCGCCGGGCATGGCCCGGCGCCACCGGATTTCGTACCGCTCCGCTCTGGTGGGTGTCGACCTTGGTCGACACGCTTTTTGCCAAAGGCGGTCGAGCATGGCTCGACCCTACAAAAAGCGTGATCAATTTTTGACCAAGCATCTTGACAGCCTTTACTACCAAGGGCTGAGCGAGGTTATCCACACCTTTGCTCAGAAACCATCCACACCGCCTGTGGATGAATGTGCTCAGCCCAGCACCCGCCCGATGCCGCTGGCGTCCACTTCGGCGGCCGCGCGACTGA
Organism: Stenotrophomonas sp. YJH_SMC_133; assembly: GCF_059370655.1. Lineage (NCBI taxonomy): Bacteria > Pseudomonadati > Pseudomonadota > Gammaproteobacteria > Lysobacterales > Lysobacteraceae > Stenotrophomonas > Stenotrophomonas sp. YJH_SMC_133. The sequence goes on from NZ_JCAFTW010000012.1 coordinate 26,405, forward strand.
TCGCCCCCGGATCGCTGCCGGCCACGAACCCGATCCGGAAATGCACTTCGCCCCCAGGCGTGCGCGAGGAATGGATCGAGGCCAGGCTGATGCGGTGCTGCTCGAACACGTTCAGCAGCTCACGCAGTGAGCCCGGCCGGTCTTCCGGCAGGTGCACCGACAACGCATTGCGCTCGGTCAGGTCAGCCAGCAGATAGCCCACGCGTTCAAAGGTGTAGTTGCCCTCGGCCAGTGCCTGCTCGCCGAAGGCACTGCGGTTGGCCGACAGCAGCCCCTCACGGAATGCATCGCGTGCAGTGTCGTCGCCCTGCCCGACCTGGGCCTGCAGGGTCTGCAGCTGGCCGACCAAGCGCTCCAGCATCGGCGCCACGTACGGGTTGCCGAACTGGATGTCCTCGTAGATCGCGGGGTTCAGCGACAGGATGCGCGAGATGATCGCCGTATCCAGTTCGAACGATGCCGACCGGTACGGCATCATCGCGGCCAGGTCGCCCAGCTGCGGCTGGTACTGGCGCAGCACGCCGGCCTGGGCCAGGTGGGTGGCATGCACCATCGCCTGTACCAGCGCCATCATCTGGTCGTGATGCTGTGGCGTGGCCCGCACGCACTCAGCCTGCAGGGCCGTGCACAGCGAATCGACCCATGGCTGCCAGTGCCGCAGCCGCGCTTCGCAGACCACCATCACCCGACCCTTCAGGGTCGGCGCTTTCGGTGGCGCGGTCATCGGGTGCAGCCCGACCACCTCGGCCTGCGAGGCCAGCATCGCCTGCACCGGTGCCTCCTTCACCGAGGTCACGTCCAGCCACAGCCGGTCCTGCTCGCGGCCGGCCGACTGCCGCACGTACTCGGCGATCAACGCCGGCGTATGCCGGATCGGCGCCGAGAACACCAGCACATCGGCCTGCGCGAGCAACTGTTCCGGCGTATGCGAGCCCGGATCAGCCGGATCATGGCCGATTACCCGCAGCTGCATGTGCTGCTGGAAGAAGCGGGTCAGCCAGCGCCCGTAGGCGCCGGCACTGCCGACGATGCCGACCGTGCGCGGCGTGCGTTCGAGCAGGCCGCTCATGCCACGCGTTCGGCGCGGAAGCGCGTCCCCTCGGCCAGCGCGGCAGGCGCTGCAGCGATCACGTCGAATTCTTCGAAGCCGTTGTCCAGGGTCGCCTCCAGGGCCGCGTGGGTGCCGGCAATCGCACGCGAGATCGCCTGCTGCATCGATTCGCCGCGCAGCAGGAACGACACCACCAGCGACATCAGCACATCACCCGTACCGGCCACGTCCACCGGCAGCAGGGGCGAGGTCCAGCGCCAGGTCTCCTCGCGGCCGACAGCCAGGGTCACCAGTTCACCCGGGGTGCCGCCCACGCTGTGCGCGATCACCCAGTGCGGGCCACGATCCAGCAGCGTGCGTGCGGCGGCGATGGCATCGGCCTCGGCGAGCGCCGGCATGCCGGTGAGGCGATTGAGTTCAAAGGCGTTCGGGGTCACCAGCCAGGCATGCGGCAGCAGGCGCTCGGCGAAGATCGCTTCCAGGCCCGGTTCCACGTAGGGGCCGGTATGGGTATCACCAATCACCGGATCCAGGCAGTAACGCAGCTGCGGGCAGGCCGGCAGGATGTCGTCCAGCCAGTCGGCGAAGGCGGCACCGTTGGAGGTGCTGCCGAAGTAGCCGGACACCAGCATCTTCGCCCGCTGCGGCAGGCCGCGCTCGTGGGTGCCGAGCAGCAGGTCGGCGAACCAGTCGGCGGGCAGCACGCGACCGCGCGTGGTGTCGTAGAACGGCGCGTTGCTGAGCAACACGGTCGGAATTTCTGCTACGCGCACGCCGAGAGCGCGCATCGGCGGCACGGCGGCGCTGTTGCCGGCGTGGCCGTAGACAAGTTGCGACTGGACCGAGATGACATCGATCGGCGACGGGCCGTCGGGCCGCTGGCGGCGGCCGTGGACCAGGTGGTTATCAAGGGATTCGCTCATGGCCGCATTCTACGCCCGGTGGGGGGTTCGGCAGGGCTTGCAGCCCTGCGCCTGCAGAATCAACGTCAACATCAAAAGCCAGAGCGGGCTATCCGTGGGATGGCGGGGCGGTGTCGGCGTGCGGGGACGCCGCAAGTACGTCCTTGTAGGCTTGGCAGCGGCATCCATGCCGCTGACACCCCGCACGCCGACACCGCCCCGCCTTCGACAGTTGGCCGACAGCTGCTGGTGGGTGCCGACCGTTGGTCGGCACATCTGTCGGATACCGAATGAATTCGTCCACGCATGGCGTGGCTCTACTGGCAACTGCGGCTGTTGGTAGGTGTCGTCCGTTGATCGACACATCTGTCAAATATCGATATCCGACCCCGTGCCGACCAACGGTCGGCACCCACCAAAGCAGAACGCTGTTCCGACAGATCGCGGAAAACGGCGCGACCGAGCTACATGGACGTACTTGCAGTGTCCCCCTCAACCGACCCCACCCCGCCAATCCACGGATAGCACGCTTTGGCTTTTGCCGTTGCCTCTGCGGGTGCAGGGCGCAGCCCTGCAAAAAGAAGCACCCCTCAGTGAACAGCAGGCCGCGACGGCGGCAGCCACGCCGCCACGATGCCGAGCAGCGGCAGGAACGCAGTCAACTGGTAGACGTACTCGATGCTGGTCTTGTCCGCCAGCAGGCCGAGCACGGCAGCACCCAGTCCACCCATGCCGAACGCAAAGCCGAAGAACAGGCCGGACACCATGCCGATGCGGTGCGGCATCATTTCCTGTGCGTACACCACGATCGCCGAGAACGCCGACGACAACACGAAACCGATCAGCACCGCCAGCACCGTGGTCCAGAACAGATCGGCATGCGGCAGCATCAGTGCGAACGGTGCAACGCCCAGGATCGAGGTCCAGATGATCGACTTGCGGCCGATGCGATCGCCCAGCGGGCCACCGAGGAAGCCGCCGGCGGCGGACGCCACCAGGAATGCGAACAGATGCAGCTGCGCCTGTGCCACCGGAATGCCGAAGTGGTGGATCAGGTAGAAGGTGAAGTAGCTGCCGATGCTGGCCATGTAGAAGTACTTGCTGAAGATCAGCACCAGCAGGATCGCCAGCACCTTGGCCACGGTGCGCGGGGGATGGCGCGGCGCCATCGAGGCGGTGCTGGCCGGGCGCGGAGTGCCCAAGTGCAGCGCGTACCAGCGGCCGACATAGGTCAGCAGCGCAATGCCGATCAGCGCGGCGCCGGCAAACCACGAGGCGGCATGCTGGCCATGCGGCACGATCACGGCTGCAGCAATCAGTGGACCGAGCGCGGTACCGAAATTGCCACCCACCTGGAACACCGACTGCGCGAAGCCATGACGGCCACCCGAGGCCAGCCGCGCAATGCGCGATGCTTCCGGATGGAAAATGGCCGAACCAATGCCGACCATCGCCGCAGCCATCAGCACCACCGCATAGTTCGGCGCGAAGCCGAGCAGCAGCATGCCGCACAGGGTCGAGGCCATGCCGATCGGCAGCGAGTACGGCGCCGGGCGACGGTCGGTGGCGGCGCCAACCAGTGGCTGGAAGATCGAAGCGGTCAGCTGGTAGGTCAGCGTGATCAGGCCGATCTGGGTGAAGCTCAGGTTGAAGCCGCCCTTGATCACTGGATAGATGGCCAGGATCAGCGACTGCATCATGTCGTTGACGACATGCGAGGTGGAAATAGCTGCCAGCACACCGGGAGCCACCGGACGTGAGGTCGTTGCGGGAGAAGCCAAGGCGGACATGGACGCAGTCAGGTTGGGGGCGAGTCACGCATGCTACGGTTGCCCTCCCCTCCCTTCTGCCGCGTTCGGGTCATGGCCTATCGCAAAAAGGACATTGCCGGCGATGTCGACCCGGCTGCGCCGTGGCGTGATGTGCCAGTGCATCGCCCGGTCACCTACCGGGTTACCCAGTACCCGGCAGGCACCCACATCGCAGGCCACAAGCACCAACGCCACCAGCTGGTCTATGCCATCTCGGGGCTGATGGTGGTGCGCTCGGAAGTCGGTCGCTGGGTCGTGCCCTCCACCCGTGCAATCTGGATGCCGGCGGGCATGGTGCACGCGGTGGACTGCATTGCCGCCGTGCACATGCGCAGCCTGTACATCGATCCGTCGTTCGCCCCGCAGTTGCCGGCCGAACCGTTCGCGGTACAGGTGGCACCGCTGCTGCGCGAACTGCTGCAGGCAGCCACCCTGATCAAGGGCGAGCACATCGAAGACAGCCGCGATGGCCGCGTGGTGCGCCTGCTGCTGGACGAGCTGCACCGCATGGACGTGCTGCCGCTGCACCTGCCGGCGCCCACCGACCCGCGCCTGCAGCGGATCTGCCAGCACATCCAGAAGCACCCCGGCGATGACGCGACGCTGCAGGACTGGGCACAGGCGCTGGAAGTGGACGTGAAAACCATCCAGCGCCACTTCGCCCACGAGCTGGGCATGACCTTCGGGCAGTGGCGACAGCAGGCGCGACTGCTGGCCGCATTGGAGCGGCTGGCGGTCGGCGACAAGGTCATCGATGTCGCGCTGGCGATGGGCTACGACAGCCCCAGCGCGTTCACCAGCATGTTCAAGCGCCAGCTGGGGCAGACGCCGGCGGCGTTTTTCCGCTGATCGCAAACGAAAACGCCGGGCATGGCCCGGCGCTACCGTTCAACACTTGCGTTGAAAACTCAGGACGTCATCCGGTCCCAGAAGCCCTTCACGCCATCCATGAAGGTGGCCGACTTCGGCGAATGCTTGCGTGCTTCCTCGCCGACGAAGGTGGCTTCGAACTGTTCCAGCAGCTTGCGCTGCTCAGGGGTGAGGTTGACCGGAGTCTCCACCACCACGCGGCAGTACAGGTCGCCCTCGCTGCGGCTGCGCACCGAACGCACGCCCTTGCCGCGCAGGCGGAACAGCTTGCCGGTCTGGGTCTCGGCCGGAATGCGGATCTCCGCTTCGCCGCCGAGGGTGGCCACGCGCACGGTGTCACCCAGTGCCGCCTGCGAGATGCGGATCGGCACTTCGCAGTGCAGGTCGTCGCCATCGCGCTGGAAGATCGCATGCTCGCGCACGCGCACTTCCACGTACAGGTCGCCCGGTGGCGTACCGGCCGGACCGGCTTCGCCCTCGCCCTGCAGGCGGATGCGGTCGCCGGTATCGACGCCGGCCGGCACCTTCACCGACAGCACCTTGTCTTCCTCGACACGGCCGTTGCCGTGGCAGGTCTTGCAGGGCTTGGCGATGATCTGGCCACGGCCGCCGCAGTTGTGGCAGGCCTGCTGCATGGCGAAGATGCCGCGCTGGATGCGCACCTGGCCGCGGCCATGGCACACATTGCAGGTTTCGACCTTGCCGTCTTCCGAGCCACTGCCATCGCAGTCGCCGCACTCGGCCAGGGTCGGAATCTCGATGCGGCGCTCGACGCCGCGCACGGCTTCTTCCAGGTCCAGCTCCATCACGTAGCCGATATCGGCGCCGCGACGCGCCTGGCGCGGACCACCGCCACCGCCGCCAAAGATGTTGCCGAAGATATCGCCGAAGATATCGTTCATGTCCGGGCCGCCCGGGCCGCCGCCGCCCATGCCGTGCTCGAACGCCGCGTGGCCATGGCTGTCGTACATGCGGCGCTTGTTGCCGTCGGACAGCACTTCGTAGGCTTCCTTGCACTCCTTGAAGGAGGCTTCGGCCGCCGCATCACCCGGGTTGCGGTCCGGGTGGAACTTCATCGCGCAGCGACGGTACGCCTTCTTCAGCTCGTCGTCGGTGGCGGTGCGGGCAACGCCCAGCACTTCGTAATAATCGCGCTTGCTCATATCGTGGATCTGGTTCCGGAAAGTCGGGATTCGTCAAAGCGGAAGAGCGGAACCAGGTCCGCTCTTGCGTCGGGCGCCCCGACACGCCGGTGGGCGGTCAGGACCCTGATGCGACAACGGGACGCTGGTGGCCAGCGTCCCGTGTCGGTCCGGATCAGGACTTCTTGTCGTCCTTGACTTCGGTGAACTCGGCGTCGACCACGTCGTCCTGCGCCTTGCCGGCATTGCCGGCGTCGGCACCCGGGGCACCGCCCTGGTCGGCCGAAGCAGCGGCGAACAGCGACTGGCCAGCTTCTTCCAGTGCCTTCGACTTGGCTTCGATCTGTGCCTTGTCGTCACCCTTCATCGCGGTTTCCAGGTCGGCCAGGGCCGCCTCGACCTTGCCGATGACATCGCCGCCGACCTTGCTGCCGTGCTCGGTGATGGCGCTGCGGGTACCGTGGATCAGGGCGTCGGCCTGGTTGCGGGCCTGCACCAGTTCCTGGAACTTCTTGTCTTCTTCGCGGTTGGCTTCCGCGTCGGCGACCATGCGCGCGATCTCTTCCTCGGACAGGCCCGAACCGGCCTTGATCTCGACCTTCTGTTCCTTGTTGGTCTTCTTGTCCTTGGCCGACACGTGCAGGATGCCGTTGGCGTCGATGTCGAAGGACACTTCCACCTGCGGCAGGCCACGCGGGGCCGGCTCGATGCCGGACAGGTCGAACTTGGCCAGCGACTTGTTGAAGCGGGCCTGTTCGCGCTCACCCTGCAGCACGTGCACGGTCACGGCCGACTGGTTGTCCTCGGCGGTGGAGAACACCTGCGAGGCCTTGGTCGGGATGGTGGTGTTCTTCTCGATGATCTTGGTGAACACGCCGCCCATGGTCTCGATGCCCAGCGACAGCGGGGTCACGTCCAGCAGCAGCACGTCCTTGACGTCGCCGCCGAGCACGCCACCCTGGATCGCCGCACCCAGTGCCACGGCTTCGTCCGGGTTGACGTCCTTGCGCGGTTCCTTGCCGAAGAACTCGGTCACCGCCTGCTGCACCTTCGGCATGCGGGTCTGGCCGCCGACCAGGATCACTTCGCTGATGTCGCTCGAACGCAGGCCGGCATCGTTCAGGGCGACGCGGCACGGCTCGATCGACTTCTTGATCAGGTCATCCACCAGTGCTTCCAGCTTGGCGCGGGTCAGCTTGATGTTCAGGTGCTTCGGACCCGACGCGTCAGCGGTGACGTACGGCAGGTTCACTTCGGTCTGCTGGGCGCTGGACAGCTCGATCTTGGCGCGCTCGGCAGCGTCCTTCAGGCGCTGCAGGGCCAGCGGATCCTTGCGCAGGTCGATGCCCTGGTCCTTGTTGAACTCTTCAACCAGGTACTCGATGACGCGGTTGTCGAAGTCTTCGCCACCCAGGAAGGTGTCGCCGTTGGTGGCCAGCACTTCGAACTGCTTTTCACCGTCGACGTTGGCGATCTCGATCACCGAGACGTCGAAGGTGCCGCCGCCCAGGTCGTACACCACGATCTTGCGATCCTTGTTGTCGCCCTTGTCCAGGCCATAGGCCAGCGCGGCCGCGGTCGGCTCGTTGATGATGCGCTTGACGTCCAGGCCGGCGATGCGGCCGGCGTCCTTGGTTGCCTGGCGCTGGCTGTCGTTGAAGTAGGCCGGCACGGTGATGACCGCTTCGGTGACCTTCTCACCGAGGAAGTCCTCGGCGGTCTTCTTCATCTTTTCCAGCACCTTGGCCGAGATTTCCTGCGGGGCCATCTTCTTGCCGTCGCTGGTGGCCACCCAGGCGTCGCCATTGTCATGGGCCAGGATGCTGTACGGGACGTGCGCGATGTCCTTCTGCACTTCGGCGTCGGTGAACTTGCGGCCGATCAGGCGCTTCACCGCGTAGAAGGTGTTCTTCGGGTTGGTCACGGCCTGGCGCTTGGCCGAGGCACCGACCAGGACTTCGCCGTCCTTGGTGTAGGCGACGATCGACGGGGTGGTGCGATCGCCTTCCGAATTCTCGATGACGCGGGCCTTGCCGCCGTCCATGATCGCCACGCACGAGTTGGTGGTGCCGAGGTCGATACCAATGATCTTGCCCATGGGGGAGACTCCTGAGGATGCTTGTTGGTGTCAGTCCGGCCGTTCGGCCGGTGGATGAATACGATGTGGGGGAGGCTCGTGGAACATTCAAGCCATCTCCCGAACGCTGTGTTCAGCGCCTGGAAAACCTTGCCAGGCATGGCCTGGCACAACCGGGACCGGGCAAAGCCCGGCCTGGTCCATCAATCGGCGGCCACCACCACCAGCGCCGGCCGCAGCAGGCGCTCGTTGAGCAGGTAGCCCTTCTGGAACACGGTCACCACGCTGCCCGGGGCGGCGCCCGGCGTCGGCACCTGGCTGATGGCCTGGTGGTGTTCCGGGTTGAACGCCTGGCCGATCGGGTCCAGCAGGACCAGTCCGTTGTCGGCGGCCACCTTCAGCAGCTGCTTGTAGGTCAGCTCCAGGCCTTCGCGCAGCGGGTGCGGGTCGTCGCCGGCGGCCTTCAGGCCGGCATCCAGGCTGTCGAACACGGGGAGCAGATCGCCCAGCAGCTTCTCGTTGGCGAACTTGCGGGCCTGTTCGATGTCACGGGCAACGCGCTTGCGCTGGTTCTCCAGGTCGGCGCGCTCACGCAGGGCATCGGCCTTGACCTGTTCGATTTCGGCGCGCAGGCGCTCGACTTCGTCGTTGACGCCGGCGGTGGCGGCCGCATCGGCGGCACTCTGCTGGGATTCGATATCTGGCTGTTCGTGGTTCATGTCTGGGTCCCTGGCGGTCAATCTCCGCCTCCACCCACCCTAGTGTGGGCGGGATGCTGCGTTTCAAGCGTCGGATGTTCCCGGCGGCCGGCCGGCTGGCGAAAACGCCGCGCCCAGTACATCGGCGGTAGCCTGCACCAGCGGGATCACGCGGTCGTAGGCCATCCGCTTGGGGCCGATCACCCCCAGCACGCCCAGCACCTGGCCATTGGCCGTGTAAGGGGCAGTGACCAGCGAGACGCCCTGCAGCGGCATCATCCCGGTCTCCTCGCCGATGAAGATGCGCACGCCGGGCGCCTGGATGGTCCGCTCCAGCAGCTGCAGGATCTCCCGCTTGCTGGAGAACAGCTCGAACAGCTCGCGCAGGCGCTCCAGGTCGGACAGGTCCTGCACCCCCATCAGGCGGGTCTGGCCGGCCACCAGCATGTCGTCGGCCGCCGGCTGCAGGGCCTGCTCGGCCAGCTCGATGCTGTGCGCCAGCAGCTGTTCCAGCTCGGAGCGGGCATCGCGCAGTTCCAGCAGCAGTCGGGTGCGGATCTCGGCCATCGGCAGGCCGGCGAAATGGGCATTGAGATAGTTGGCCACCTGCTCCAGCTGGCCCGGCGCGAACTCCTGCCGGGTCTCGATGACGCGGTTCTGCACCTCGTTGTCGGCAAACACCAGGATCGCCAGCACCCGGCGCCCGTCCAGCGCCACGAAGTCGATCTGGCGGAAGGCGAACTGCTCGCGTCGCGGCGCGCTGACCACGCCGACGAAGTGGCTCATCGCCGACAGCAGCTCCGAGGCGCTGCCGAGCAGGGCCTGGGTGCTGCCGCCGCCAGCCAGTTCCTGGCGCAACCGGGCCAGCTCGCCTTCGCCCGGCGGCTGCATCTGCAGCAGGCTGTCGACGAAGACCCGGTAGCCATGTGCGGTCGGGACCCGCCCGGCGGAGGTGTGCGGCGAGGCCAGCAGCCCCAGGTCTTCCAGGTCACCCAGGATGTTGCGGATGGTGGCCGGACTGACCTCCAGCCCGGCCACGCGCGCCAGCGTCTGCGAGCCGACCGGCTCGCCGTCCTGGATGTAACGCGCGATCAGCGTGCGCAGCAGATGGCGCGCACGCGGGGCAAGCTGGTCGGGAGAACCGTGCATGGAATCAACCTGTGAGACACGGACACTAGATAATGGCGGCGCATCACCTTGGCAAGTCATTGGACCTCCCTCGCCCGCGTGCTAGCGTTGCGCGGCTGCTGATACCCCCTTACCCATGCTCAGACATCTTTCGATCAAGGATTTCGCCGTCGTCCGCGCCACCGAACTGGAGTTCGGGCCAGGCATGACCGTGGTTTCAGGCGAGACCGGCGCCGGCAAGTCGCTGATGGTCGACGCGCTGGGCTTCCTGTCCGGCCTGCGCGCCGACAGCGGCGTGGTCCGCCACGGCGCCGCGCGCGCCGAGCTTTCGGCCGAGTTTGCGCTGGAGCAGCTGCAGGCTGCACGCCAGTGGCTGGCCGACAACGAGCTGGACGACGAGGAGCAGTGCCAGCTGCGCCGGGTCATCCGCGCCGATGGCGGTTCGCGGGCCTGGATCAACGGCCGCCCGGTGACCCTGGCGCAGCTGGGCGACCTGGCCTCGCTGCTGGTGGAGATCCACGGACAGCACGAACAGCAGGCCCTGCTGACGCGCCCGTCGCAGCTGGCCCTGCTCGACGCCTATGCGCGCAACGAGAACGAACGCCGCCAGGTGCGACGCGCCGCCGCGGCCTGGCAGGCATTGGTCGATGAATCGCTGGCGCTGTCGCAACAGGGCGACGTCAGTGACCGGATCGGCTTCCTGGAGCACCAGCTGCGCGAGCTGGACCGTGAAGACCTGGAGCCGGAGTCGATTGCCGCACTCGGCGCCAGCCACCGCCGCCAGGCCCATGCCAGCGCCCTGCTGAGCGCCTGCCAGGCCGCCAGCAACCAGCTCAACGGCGACGACGGCAGCTCCGCGCTGGACCTGCTGCAGCAGGTGCGCCACGAGCTGTCGCGCCTGATCGAGCACGACCCGCGCCTGGGCGAGGTGGATGGCCTGATCGAGAACGCTTCGATTCAGCTGCACGAAGCCCTGTCGCTGCTGGACCGGGTGCATGACGACCTCGACGCCGACCCCGAACAGTTCGAGGAGAACGAGCGCCGCCTCGGCCGTCTGCACGACCTGGCCCGCAAGCACCGCGTGCCGATGGACGAGCTGGGTGCGCAGCGCGAGCGCATGCACGCCGAAGTGGAACAGCTGCGCGGCGCCGACGAACGCCTGCAGCGCCTGGCCGGCGAGATCGACAAGGCCGCCGCCGTCTGGCGCGCACAGGCCGAAGTGCTGACCGCCAGCCGTCGCAGCGCTGCTGCCGAGCTGTCGGCCACCACCACCGGCATCATCGCCGAGCTGGGCATGGGCGGCGGCCAGTTCCTGATCGAGCTGGAACCGCAGGACGCCGCCAAGCCCGACCCGCAGGGTGCCGAGCGCGTGGAATTCCTGGTCGCAGCCAATGCCGGCCAGCCGCCGCGCGCCCTGCGCAAGGTGGCCTCCGGCGGCGAACTGTCACGCATCTCGCTGGCCATCGAAGTGGCCGCGCTGGACCTGGATGCAGTACCGACCATGGTGTTCGACGAAGTCGACTCCGGCATCGGCGGCGCAGTGGCTGACATCGTTGGCCAGAAGCTGCGCGCGCTCGGCGAGAAGCGCCAGGTGCTGTGCGTGACCCACCTGCCGCAGGTTGCCTCCAAGGGCCATGCCCATTACCGGGTCAGCAAGGCCCCGGTGGAAGGCATGACCCAGAGCGCCGTGGAAAAGCTGGACAGCAAGGCGCGCGAGGAAGAGCTGGCACGCATGCTCGGCGGCGTGGAAGTGAGCAAGGAAGCGCGCGCCGCCGCGCGCAAGCTGCTGCAGGTGTAACGCCGCCCGAGCCGGGCATAGGCCCGGCTTCCGCACGGTAGTGCCGGCCGCTGGCCGGCAACCCAACACAGGTGGGCGAAGATCGTGAGGTTGCCGGCCAGCGGCCGGCACTACCCCCGTGGCTGCGTCAGGTCGACGTTCTCCACCAGGAAATCAAGAAACGCGCGCACCCGCAGCGGCAGGTAGCCGCCCTGCCCCAGGAACACCGCGTGTACCTCTTCCAGGTCACCGGGGTTGGCCTCTTCCAGCACCGGCAGCAGGCGCCCGGCGGCAATATCCTGCTGCACCTGGAATGCTGCCAGCCGCGCCATGCCCAACCCACCCAGCACCAGCTGGCGCAGCGCATCGCCGTTGCTGGCGCGGGCGTTGCCACTGGGCAGCAGCATGCGTTCGCGCCCGTCCTGCAGCAACGGCCAGCCCTGCATCGCGCGCGCATGGCCGATATCCAGCCGGTTGTGCGACTGCAGCTCCTCGGCAGTGCGTGGCAGCCCGTGCCGCTGCGCGTAGGCCGGTGCAGCCACGATCATCATCCGCGTCGCGCCCAGCCGCCGCGCCACCAGGCTCGAGCTCTTCAGCGGACCGGCCCGCACCGCCACGTCGGTGCGCTGCTCCAGCAGGTCGATCACCTCGTCGTTGAGGGTCAGGTCCACGCCTACCTGCGGATTGCGCTGCAGGAACGCCGGCAGCAACGGCAACAGGAAATGCTGGCCGAACGGCACGTTGGAATTGACCCGCAGGCGTCCACGCGGCTCGGCGTGAGCACTGGCGCAGCGCTCGGCCTCGTCCAGGTCGGCCAGCACGCGCAGGCCGCGCTCGTAGAACGCGCAGCCCTCGGGAGTCAGCTGCAGCTGGCGGGTGGAACGCTGCAGCAGGCGCGTCCCCAGCCGTTGTTCCAGCCTCGCCACCAGCTTGCTGACCGCCGACGGGGTCATCTCCAACGTTCGGGCGGCTGCGGAAAAGCCCCCGGTCTCGATCACCCGCACGAACACTTCCAGTTCGCCGGATCGGTTGATGTCGGAGCGCGCCATGGCAATGAATCCAGTTCACAGATGATTGTCCATGCGCAGTCTAGTTCACAGATGAGTACGGAATCACCATGGCCTTCCCTCCACCCGGGATTGCCCGATGAATCGCTTCAGCCAGCTCGTCACCACCGCATTGATCGGCCTGTCCAGTGCCGCCAGCGCCGCCCCTGCGCCACAGTGGGTCGCCAGCTGGCAGGCCAGCCCGCAACCGGTCTGGGGCGCGGAATTCCTGTTTCCGACCCTGGTCCCAGCCGCTCTGCAGGACCAGACCTTCCGCCAGACGGCACGTATCAGCCTGGGCGGGTCTCGGCTGCGGGTGCGGCTGAGCAATGCCTACGGCACTCAACCACTGCGGATCGGGGCGGCGAGCGTGGCCGCCCGGGCGGGGGACACCCCGCAGCCGCTCAGTTTCGAAGGCCAGCCCGGAGTGCTGATCGGCCCCGGGCAGGAACGGCTGAGCGATCCGCTGCCACTGGCCACGGCTGACCGGCAGGCGCTGCAGGTCAGCGTCTTCGTGCCGGGGCCGATGCCGGTACAGACGTTCCATTGGGAGGGCAGGCAGACCAGTTGGATTGCGCCTGGCGACCAGAGCCAGGCCCAGGCACTGAGCGGGGCCAGCAGCACCACGGCCCGCCTGTTCCTGGCCGGCATCGAGGTCGAGGCGCCGACCAGCGCACGCAGCGTGGTGGTGATCGGCGATTCGATCACCGACGGCGCCACCGCCAGCCTCGACCAGGACCAGCGCTGGACCGACCATCTGGCCGCGCGTTTGGCACCGCGGGGCATCGCCGTGGTTAATGCCGGCATCTCCGGTGGCCGCCTCTTGCACGACGGCATGGGGGAATCCGCGACGGCGCGCTTCCAACGCGATGTGCTGGATCAGCCTGGCGTGTCCAGCGTGATCGTGCTGATCGGCATCAACGACATCAGCTGGCCCGGCACCGCCTTCGCCCGCAAGCAGGCGCGGCCCGCGCTTGCCGAGCTGCAGGCGGGCTACCGCGCCCTGGCCGAACAGGCCCATCGGCGGGGTCTACGCATCCTCGGCGCCACCCTGATGCCGTTCGCCGGCGCCCTGCCCGGCACGCCGCTGGACGACTACTACCACTCGGACAAGGACGCCCTGCGCCGCCAGCTCAATGCCTGGCTGCGCACCGACGGGCCGTTCGACGCGGTGATCGACCTGGACGCGGCCCTGCGCGATCCGGCCGATCCGTCACGGATGGCCGCTGCCTACGACTCCGGCGATCACCTGCATCCGGGTGATGCGGGGAACCGGGCGATGGCCGAGGCGGTGGATCTGGACGTGCTGCTTGGAGGTCAGGGGTCGGCCGGGGTCGGATCCCTTTGCGCCAGCAAAGGGCTCTGACCCCAGCACGCGACCCGGCAACGAAAAACCCCGGGCAGGCCCGGGGTTTCGTCGCATCTGGCTGGCTGGATCGGCTTACTTGCGCTTCTTGCGCACGTACAGCACCAGCGAGTGCTCTTCCAGCTCGTAGCCGTGGTCGGCTGCGATCTTGCGCTGCAGCTCCTCGATCTCATGGCTCTCGAACTCGATGATCTTGCCGCTGTCCACGTCGACCATGTGGTCGTGGTGGCCGCCACGGTCAAGCTCGTAGACCGCCTGGCCACCCTCGAAATTGTGCTTGAGCACGAGGCCGGCGGCCTCGAACTGGGTCAGCACCCGGTACACCGTCGCCAGGCCGATCTCGTCGCCATGCTCCAGCAGCTGGCGGTAGATGTCTTCGGCGGTCATGTGGTGCTGGGCATTGCGCTGCTCGAGCAGCGCCAGGATCCGCATCCGCGGATGGGTCACCTTCAGGCCGACTTTACGCAGGTCGTGGGTTTCCATAGGTCTCCGTTCATTGGCGATTTAGCGCCAGCTGCCTCGGATTGGGTCGCGGTGGCACGCCGGGAGTGTATCATCGGTTTGATTTCCCCAACCGCCAGTCCCGATGCGCAATCTCCTGTTGGTCGCCGCCGTCGCCCTGTCCACCACCGGGTGCGGCATCATCTACAAGCAACCCATCTATCAGGGCAACCTGATCCGGGAAGATGCCGTGGCCAAGCTGCAGGTCGGGCAGAGCAAGCAGCAGGTCACCGCGCTGCTGGGCACCCCGTCCATTCCCGATCCGTTCCACGCCCAGCGCTGGGACTACACCTCCAGCCAGCGGGTGAACCGCCTGGGACGTACTGAAGTGAAGAACTTCGTGGTGTTCTTCGAGAATGACACCGTGACCCGTTGGGAAGGCGATTACTTCCCGGGCAACGACAAGGCACTGGCCCAGCAGACCGTGCGTCAGTTCGGCCGCAACCTGCCGAAGGACAAGAAGAAGAAGGGCCGCTGAGGCCCTGCCCGTCCCCACGGACGGGTTGCGGGCATCAACCGCCGAGCGCGCGTCGCCGGCGGTTGTCCTTGGGGTCGGCCAGCAACGGGCGTAGCAGCTCAATGCGGTCACCCTCCAGCAACACCTGCTGCGGGCGCGCCAGTACGCCATGCACGGCCACAGCCGGGCATCGGTCACTGCCTTCCAGCGCGGCGGCGGCAATGGCATCGGCCACGGTCGCGCCCTCGTCCAGCTGCAGCCGGCGCGACAGCACCTGCTGCGGCCAGGCCAGCACCACCTCGACCTCGATCATCGCTCAGGCCTCGTCGGCGACGCGGACGAAATCATTGACCATCCGATCGGCCAGACCCTGGAAGCCGATCGCCAGGGCCGGCCCCAGCAGGCGCGAGCTGGGCTCGAATTCCAGGGTCAGGGTGACCTTGCAGGCGTCCTCGGCCAGCGCATGGAATTCCCAGCGGCCGTGCAACTGCTTGAACGGGCCATCGCGCAGCTGCATGTCGATGCTGTGCGGGCGCTGCAGGGTGTTTTCGGTCTGGAACCAGGTGCTGAACGAACCCAGGCCCAGGTCCAGGCGCGCCACCAGCCGGTCCTCGCCCTGCTCCAGGATCTGGGCAGCCGAGCACCAGCGGAAGCGGCGCGGATAGGCCTGGACATCGTTGACCAGGTCGAACATGCGCGCGGACGAATGTTCGACCAAGGCGCTGCGGCGGATAGTAGGCATGAATACAGGACGTTTCGGCAATCGACCGGGCGGGCCCGAATCGGAGACAATACGGAAATGAGCAAGAACAGCGGCAAGGATAAAGCAAAGAGCGCGACGGCCAACAAGACCATCGCGTTGAACAAGCGTGCCCGCCACGAGTACCACATCGAAGAACGCTTCGAGGCCGGCCTGGCACTGCAGGGCTGGGAGGTGAAGTCGATCCGCGCTGGCCGCGGCAACATCATCGATGCCTACGCCTACGTGAAGCACGGCGAGATCTTCCTGATCGGCGCCCAGATCACCCCGTTGATCCAGGCCTCCACCCACGTGGTGGCCAACGACCGGCGCGAGCGCAAGCTGCTGCTGCACCGGAGCGAGATCGACAAGCTGGTCGGCAAGGTCGAGCGCGATGGCTACACGATCGTGCCCACCGCGATGTACTGGAGCAAGAACAAGATCAAGCTCGAAGTCGCGCTGGCCAAGGGCAAGCAGACCCACGACAAGCGCGATGCCGCCAAGGACCGCGACTGGGCGATCGAGAAGCAGCGCGTGATGCGTCGCGGCAACCGCGACGCGTAAAGCCGCTGCGCATCACCCTGTAAAGCCGGGCCATGCTCGGCTGCCTTGGTTTTCTGTAGAGCCGAGCCATGCTCGGCTTCGGTAAGAAAAGCAGTCGAGCATGGCTCGACGCTACAAAAGGCGGGTCACCCCGCCAGCATGCCCTGCCCGCGCATGCGCGGCGCCAGCGCCGCGTGCATCACCGCCAGGTGCATCACCACCGCCAGTTCCGGCGCGTAGCGGTCATCGCCTTCCCGCCACTGCTGGGCCAGCTGCGCGGCATCATCGGGCAGCAACGACAGCAACTGGGCATCATCCAGCGCATCGGCGGCGCCCTGCAGCTGGCGCGCCAACTGCCGCGACTGCCACACGTGCACGCCAATACTGAGACTGGCCAGCGACATCAGGACCACGGCCAGCCCGTGCTCGAACCACTGCGACAGTACTTCCGGCCCCCACAGCAGGGCCGCCAGTACGGCCAGGCCCGGTAGGCGCCAGCCGAGCCAATGGATGCGCCCGCGCTGCGACCAGTGCACCACCACCGCGCTGGCGACCAGTGCCGCTGCGGCCGTGGCCGGCAACTCCGTCACCCAGGTGGCCGCCAGCAGCACCGCCAGCACGGCCCAGACCCAGCCGGGCGGCAACGCGCGCCGCTGATAGTCGGCACCGACCGGCCCGATCAGCTGTCGCAGGCTGCGTTGTTGGCTTGCATCGGTCACCCACAGTCTCCGTGTCTGTCCTGGCTCGGATGGTCGTCGCCAGTGTGTCGCAAATTCGTGCCAATGACGTTACCAATCCGCTATGACGGCGGCTCTACAACGTGTTGTGGATTGCAAAGGTGACTGTTCAGCTGTTTTGCCGTAGCATTGCAACCGTTGGGCAGGCCCTGACCGTGGCAACGCGGGATAGGCCCTGTACCTTGCAGCACTGTAGAAGCCGGGGGTGCATTGTCCCCGTGACGCCATCGGCGCCGGTTTCCAGGAAGCAGAAATAACGAAGCCCATCAATGCCTTAGCTTGATGGGCTTTTTTGTTCATGACTGCCGCATGGGCAGAAATGGGCATGGATTGGCAGCGTTTGGTCAACTTCTTGGTCAACATCCGATGTTGACCACTGCCGTCCTCAGCTCGCCGGCGGATCTTTCAGCTGGTAGTTCTCATCCTCAAGCTGTTTGATGACCCGACCGATCTCGGCCTGCAGTTTGGTGTGGGCTGATGACGTTTCGTCCCACAGACTCTCCGCTTCTTCATTGCTCTTTGCTCTGAAAGCCTTCCAGAACTTGTTGATGAAGGTATCCATAGGTGTCGTCACCTTCGACGAATGGATGCGAGCCCGAATCGGCAATAGCAGCGCAGCCCATTCCTCAACTTTCGGAACCAACTCAGGGTCGATTGTTGCTTTGGACCAATCCTCTCCCGTTGTCTGGGCTGCAGTCCGCGCGTTTCGAACCTTTCGGCCAGCATGAAGCAAGCCGACGAGAACCGGCTGCACCGCAAGTAGATTGCCTCGTTCCGCCTCTATTCGCTTGGCCCTTAGCGCATCGCGGCGCTCGACCAAGCGCTTCGCTTCCTGTGCCGCATCACGGCGGCGCTCGAGGAAAAAATCCAACCCCGCCTTCAGCAAGATGCCCGCGACCAGCGAGACAACGGGCAGGCCGTACTTCCAGAATTCGCTCGCCGACTCTGCCGCGGGCGCCGCGGGCGCAATCAGAATTTCTATTGGCATGCCATTCTCGTCTTCCTTGGTGAGCGCATATCCTGCCTGAATGATCTGTCGAATAGATCAAATTGGCGACTCCGGCACGCCTACGGCTATAGTCCGCGCATGACCAGCGAGCCCCGTCAATCCCAATACTCGCCGAAGGCCGTGGCGTACCTCCTCGAGAATTGGAGGGCCCTCAGACCCCAGGTCACGGACCTCCTGATTACTCTATGGCAGCTGTCAGCAACTGCCCCAACTGGGGCGAAGGACCAGTTGACCCAAGGCGTTGGTCGCAGGCTGGACACAATGCTCGTCACTGCGGACGCAGTCTTTACTCTTATCCCGCCGGCGCGCACGAAGGTATCGCGCGACGTCATAAAGCGCGCAACTATCAACCTTCAGGCATTTTTGATTCACACGGTTGGAGTCATGGACAACATGGCTTGGGCTTACCTCCATTGGCACGGCCTCCAGAGTCAGATCAACCGCAATCACGTCGATCTGTTCAAGGCGTGGACGCAAGAGGTGCTTCCGCAGCTTCTGGTTGATCACTTGACCACAGCTGAAATGGTCGCTTGGCGCGATACCTACTTGAAGCCCTATCGGGATGCACTTGCCCACCGCATCCCCCCCCCCCCCCCCTATATACCGGAGACTCACACGCAGCACGAGGCGAGCGCACTCCAGAAAATTGAAGACCGAAAGCTGGCGGCAATGGCGACGGCCGACTGGGACTCGCTTATTGCCCTACAGGAAGAGGCCGGCCAAGTGCACGGGATGGGTATCTGATCGTGCTGTCGTTCGCAACGCCGGACGAACCTATCCTGCTGCACCCCCAGATACTTGCAGATTTCACAACCATCATCGATTGGCCACGTCGTCCCACAGCCTCGCCTCGTGCCTCGCCCCCCAGAGCTCGGCGCCGGCGCGACCCTGCTCGTAGCTGGTGCATTTCCGACATGGTCCACTACCAGGACCATACCGATGTCGATCGAGGTGCGCGACCCAGATGCCATCATCGACACGCTCGGTCATGGACAAAACCCAGACGCCCTGGCTGACAATCACAGTCAGCGGATCGTCCGGCCAGCTCGCAGAGCGTGCGGTCCAGTAGAAGGAGTCGGGACGCGGCATGGCCGGCAGGATACGAATGGCGGTCGCAGCATCTGCGATTGTGAGCACTCTATTGCCACGCCACGGTCGCTCCCCTCCTATGCGGCGAGCTGGTGCTCGTAGAAGGGGTGCCGCTTGTCGTCGAAGATCCGATGCAACGCGGCCAGGTTAACCGGGTCCGGATTGAGCCAGGCATCGACGTGCTCGGGCTTGATGTTGATGATCGTCCGATCGTGGCCAGCCGCAGCCACTTCGGGCTCGGGATCGTCGGTGATCGCCGCGAACGACAGGGGATCGGGCTCTTTCCCCGCGGGGTCCGTCCAGTGCGACCACAGGCAGGCCACCAGCATCGGTTCGCCTGTGCGCGGGGTGAACTGCACCACCTGGTTCTTGCCGTCCGGACCTTCCACATTCTCGTAGAACGTCTCCACCACCATCAGCCCATGGGTGTGGCCGAATGCCGGCGTCCAGAATTTCTTCAGGCTATCCCGGCGCGCGTTGTAGGTGCCCGGGAAGCGCTGGTCATAGTTGGCCGGCTTCCCGGCCAGGCGGCACTGGTAGCGCATGGGCCTGATGACCAGCTTGCCGCCCTCGGAAATGATCACTGGGGCGTAGACCCCGGGGAAGATCCGGCTGTCACGGTCCTTCGGTTGGGAACGCTTGAGGTCAGCAAGCTTGACCAGGGCCCGGTCGATCTTGTTGCCGGCGATCCGCACGTCCTCCCGGGCCTTCTTGGTCTCCTTCACCTGCAGCGCACGCTCGGCATCGGCCAAGCGCTTGCGGTTGGCGAACAGCTCCTGCTCCAGCACCGCGGCCTCGGCCCGGTTCCACTGCTCGACCTCTGCCCACACCGCAAACTCCGCCGGTGTGGCGCCTGCCCGGAAAGCGTCATCCATGGCCTTCGGGGCCTTGGGCCGCTTCTTGCCCAGGTCGTGGGCGTACAGCGCTGCGAACTCCTGCAGGGAGAGCGTGGCGCCGGTCATGCGGACCAGCTTCTGGTAGGCAGCGGTGATCTAGGCGGAATAACACATGGCCGAATTACAGCATGCCGGCCTTACTGCTCCGTGAGCGTCCGGGCCAGTGAAGGGCCCCCTGCGGCGGCCCAGTGGACCTATGGGCCAGAAGGCGCGACCTGCCCGCCCAATGCACTTTGAGACGATTCGGCGGGTACCGAGAAGCCTGGAGGCTCGATGCTCAAACCGGAAACCACAACTATCCACCAAAACCCTATAGGGACCACTATGCCAATTGGAAACAGAATTGGTGCGGTTAAAGGAACACTCCAGAAGCGGAGCGAGTCCGGCGCTTGGCGGGAAATCAAGAGCGACGCCAAATCAAGGTGCAATTGCGAAGAAGACAGACTGATGTACAACACAACTTCACTTGTCTCGCAGCGAATCTCAATCAACGAGTTTCCTTGCGACAATTGCCACTCCGCCTTTCTAAAACTCAGCATCAAATGCGAACACGCAATAGTGGTAAATGTCACGCATTGCGCACCAGGCCCGGGCGGATATAAGGACTTTCATCCGGAAACAGCGAGAGATCACGAAGTATTCATTCACTACGTCCTCGGAACTGCGTACTACCACTCGACTCATGTCGTCAATCCAGTTCGCGGCCCACAAGTTGAAACAGACGCAGAGTTTCTTGGGCGAAGCAGCACCATTATTGATAATGGAAAGAATTTCTTGGCGAAGAATCTAGCTGAGCACTAGTTCTGCGAGAGGCCGCAAAAGCGGCCTCCCGGAACATCACAGATCGGGCAAGCCCAATCGTCTCCGCATTGCCGCGAGGAGCACGAACGAGGTCCGCACTAGCGCGTGCTGGTCACGTGTCAGCTGGTCATACATATCCAACACCTCCGGCGGGATCCGCCCTACCCGGCCTGCCTTGAAGGCGTCCATCGAGACCACCTGAGCCTTGTGCCGCTCATCTTCCATGCCCTTCTCCAGCGTCTGGCGGCGGGAGTGCCGCCCCCTCGATGCCTTGGGCCCCACCTCCAAGCCTGTTGCAGGCGAAAGAAAACCAGCGCCACTGTCCCTCGGCTGGGCTTTCTCCTGCGATCCCTTTCCACTGGCAACCACCTGCAAGTCCTTCTTGTCCATCAACCAATGCCCCTGTATCGATAGGGCCGGCACCATCGCCGGCGTCTTCACATTGGTTTCATCCAAGCAGATCCGATGGCAGGGCAAAGTTGCAGCAACTATTCCGTCACGGCTTTGTTCAGACGCGCGGCCAGCTTCGGGTTGAGGATGATCCCGGCCTCGGCCCTGGCGCTATAGCGGGCGCGGTTCTTGATGGACCGCTGCAGACCGCTTGAAGTGATGGCCAGTTCCGGATTGACCTTGTTGAAGTCGCGGATCTTGGCCAGAACGGAGGCGCGATCGCTAGCGTCACCATTGCGCAGCGCCATAGCGAAGGCATTTACCAGTGATTTGCGGCGATCGAGTATGTGCTGCTCGTAGTTCTTCAGCGCCCGGGTCGTCTCGCACCGCCTGGACACCTTTTCCGGCGCGAAGCCGTTGGCCTGCCGCAGGATCTCCCAAGGCGACAGATCGGCCACGACGGGATCGCCGCGCAGGGTGTTCACTCCCTGTGTCGCATAGCGGCCGGCCTTGATCATGTCCTTCAGCCTCTTGGGCACCCGCAGTTGCAAGGTCGCGCGGGCACCAGCGGCGCGTCTCACGACGGCCTATGCGCTGGCTTGAGTGATGGCCATGACTACCGGCCATTTGGTAGCGGGAGGTGGATTCGAACCACCGACCTCGTGGTTATGAGCCACGCGAGCTGCCGAACTGCTCTACCCCGCAAACAAGAAGGCCGCTGATTGACCAGTGGACTCCCACGTCCTGGTCAATCAACGGCCTTTGAATTGAGGCGCCCACAAAAACGCCCACTATGGGATTTCAAACCTACTTTCGGTTCCCGAGGCAACTGAGGCTCCTCATGAGGAACAACTGAGGTCATGTGTCTGAACACTAATCACCAAGCCTAGCGAACTGCTGTAGTTGTCCTTCAACATTCCGACGTATTCCCGCCACATCGGGATCTCGGACTGGATGATACTCATCAGTCTCAAGCACATCTTGGTAGTCGGAGTCTGGCCAGAAAAACTCTTCGAGGGTTTTGAGTCTTGCCGATGCAAGTCCCAGCATCATCTTCTTTCTGGAGTCCTGCTCCGTCTCTAGTGCGAGTTCAAGCTTGCGAATTTTCTCGACTGCTCGCCCAGCTGAACGTGCATTCTTCAGGACCTTGTCATAACCATCCAGCACGTCTTTGAGCGCCTGAGACGGCTGTTCCCCAAGGAGCGCCTGAACTCTGAAATGCATCGCAGCAAGTTGTGCAACAAGCTCTGTGTACTGCGCGGATCGCAGCTCAACCACAGCGTAGAAAGCTCGAGCAAAGTAGTGCTCATCGCTCTCATCTGGACGCCGCTCAATCAGGTCCAACTCCTCCTGCCACATGCTCGGCTTCTGTATGACCTCAATCGCGTCTAGCACCCGGTAGGCCAACGTTAGTCCTTCTTCGGCAACCGCTTGCTGCTTCCCCAGCTTCGCTTGCGTTTTCCAGCTTGAAAGACCCCACACGCCAACGCCACCGAGCACCAACGCGCCAACTCCCTGCGCGACTGCACCGAACCCCTGTGTCACTACTGGCCAATTGATCTCCAGTGCCCAGCATCCCATTCATTCCCCCCGCGGCATACGCCGTCTTTCCATGAAGGCGCGTCATGCACCTCCCTAACAAACCTTAACAAATGCGATAATCCCGGCCAATACAGGGAGGGTGTCGCAATGGTTGAGACGTTTCTCGGCTTGACGGATTTGCAGATGAAGGCGGTGACTGCCTTTGGTCAGTTGGCCCTCGCTACGACAGTGGCTTATATCGCCTTCCAGCAGTGGAGGACAGCACGTCACAAACTGAAACTCGACATGTTCGATCGCCGATTCGCGGCCCACGAGGAGCTCCGGCGCCTCGCAACGTCGTTTCGAGGCAAACGGCAGATGCAAGATGCGGACGCAATCTTGGCGCTGGAGCCCACGTTCCGCTATCTGTTTGGGCAACCCAGCAGCATTTTGGTGCGACACATGGCAGGAGTTGCGATGCGCGCCGCTGCGCAGACGAGCGCCGTTGAGACTCCGATTGGCCTACTCGGGCGAGATCCAGATCCCGTAAGCCTTGAGCGATGGAAGGAATCACAAGACAAGATCACCGCACTGATGACGGAGTTTCACACAATCCATACCCAGGCCACCGCAGCAACTGCCGACCATCTCACCCTCAAGCACTGACTATCGCTAGCTCTCGGCGTTCCACAGCGCCCTGCAAAATCCCCGCCTGCCACTATGGAGCGCCTCCAGCAGGACTGCGCTGGCGCACTTGTGGGCCTTGATGTAGTTGCCCTTGCGCATCTTGGCTGACTTGGCCAGACCGAGTCCGGCGTGCGTGAGGTGCAGTTGCTGCAACCTGCGATCGATGCCCTGAAAGCTCAGCGCGCCCACACCGCCACCGCCGGCGAGTTCGTCTTGCACGACCCCAGGACGAACGCCCGGTGGGGGTCGGATCAGAACATTCGCGCCGGCGAATGGCAGCGCGCGCTGCGCAAGGCTGGGGTGAGGTACCGGTACCCGTATCAGATGCGCCACACCTTTGCTTCCCAGGCGCTCAGCGCCGGCGAGAACGTCATGTGGGTGACGCGGCAGATGGGACACCGGGACTGGACGATCACGGCCAAGAAGTACAGCCGGTGGATCCCCTCAATGGTCCCCGATGCCGGCTTAGAAGTCGCGGGCGTTTGGGCGAGCGCTGCAGCAGCACCCACTACAAGGGCGGCACCGCAAAGCTGAAGCATCCAATCACACTAGTTCTGCAACCTCCTCAAACCACCCGACTCAACAGGCACTTTCGGCCAACTGCTGCAGGTAGACCGCTCAGCGGCAGGCCTGGGTAGTTCCAGCCAGGCCTGCCTATCACTTAAAGGCCTTTGGCCAAGCGCCTAACGTTGAGAGAAACAACATTGTTGGGCAACCTTGCGATGTCGTTCGTATAGGTCTGGCTAGATTCTTCCTCCGGAATGAACTCATCGACGACTTCAGGACCCACGCCAAACATGCCGCAGAAACTGTCATACGACAGCAGCGACTCGCGAAAACTGAGCCGCACAGCGTGCGCAAAAAGCTCGGGCACCTCGTTCGCTATCAAGCCATCTTCCCGCTCACCGCGAGCCTCTCCGCCTCGACTCAGTCTTATCACACCGGTCTTATATTGATCTTCAGTGATAACATCCAATTGCTTCGCGCGATAGAGAATTGCCGATTTGCTGACCTTCCACCGGAGCTTCATCTCCACCAATCCCTGCCAGTTCAAATGTCTGCCACGCAATGGCGGGAATTCCCTGACAAAAGTCGATCTCGGTAGCAAGAACGCACCGGCAAACCGATTGGCCTCGCCCTCAGTCTTTCGATCACCAGTGACCAAGCCACAATGCATCACAAGGTGTCCCAGCTCATGTGCCACATCAAAACGCCCTCGACACGAGGACGCCTCTGCATCGTTAACCACAATTACTGGCCTAGCTGTACCAATCGAACATGCATCAACCTCTCGAGCGACGCCTTTGAACCTGGTCACCAAAACCCCAGCGTTCTCTACAACCCGGATCATGTTTTGAATTGGCCCCAGCCCAAGCCCCCAGTGTCGGCGACAGGCCTCGGCTGCCTGCTCGATATCGACCACTGAACCGGCTTCAATCTGCGGAATGTTCAACTGCGGAAGAAGTACTTTGGATTCCAGCGTCGCTACAATCCTACGAAACATTTCACCCTTGGCGAGCGCGACCTGCTTAATCGCGGCCTTGGCAGTGAACCTCTTGCGGAAATGGAAAAGATCTTCGCCGACCTCAGCACTTGCCTGACGCACAAAGAATGAGGGCCGCACGCTTAGCATTTCCGAGATGTAGTCGACCACGTCGTCCGGCGGCGTCAGCTGCTCCGTCTCGATCTTGTGAACATACTGTCGGGTCTTGCCGATTCGCGTCGCAACGTCCTCTTGGCTAAACCCGTTGAATAGGCGCGCAAGCCGGACATTGGCACCCAGGATTCGAGATTGCATAAAGTATTCCTGCCACGCTCTTACGGATTCTTCCCTTCAGCGTCGTCCTTCTTGGACTCAGCTTCCAGGCGCGACCGCGCCTCTGCTGCGGAAAGATCGACAGACTCGGGCCGAGAATCGTCCACGCTGACAATGACGGGGGTGCTGGTCGAGTACTTCCAGCGGAAGACCTCTACTTGATTGGAGTCAAATCCGACGAAGTGAACATCAGGCTCCTCCTCCGCGACCTGCGGTTTGGCCACAATGAAGCGGAACATCACTGGCGCGTCGCTCTGACCGGGGAAAAGCTGATCGGATTCGTTGCGCTTGTAGAAGCCAGGCTTCTTTGGGCTTGACGGATCATCGGCAAAGAATCGACACGGGACGCCCTCGATCTCGAACGTCACATCCATCGCAGAATTGGTGAGCTGGAGCCATCCATGCTGCCCAGACTGGCAAAGCGCAATCAAGGAGTTGCGCTGCCGCCCGAAGGTAGCAGTGCCTCTGGTGTATCCGTCATCAAGCGGGGAATCGAGCAAGCGCTCAGTTTCGAAGAGAACGTCAAGCAAAGCCTCGGATACGACACGGAGACGGTGCTCGGAGAGCTGAGGGAAATGCGGAGAAGGTCCTTGAGCCACGGCGCCACCTTTATGCATATTGGGGAAGTTGTCACCGCCAACTCTATGCATTTCCGCCGCTCTGTCAACCAAATTCTTATCGGGCGACCGGCATCTGGCTCCAGGGAGGCTCGTCTGCCCATTCAGGTGAACTTTCGGTCCACCCTTCCCTGCGGGCGGGTCAAGCGGGGCTCCCCATGGAACGCGCCACGTGACTGTTCAGGAAGATTGCCGTACCATCGACGTCGTTAGGCAGGCTCTTGGTCAACATTTGGTCAACCGAGGGTCGGAAAGCCTTGCAATACTTGAAGAAACCGGGGGTGCATTGGTTTCGACGGGGGTTGTGAAGTCGCCTGGCGCATGCCGAGGGGGTAGCTTTCCTCGTAAATCCAGCTGCAAAACTCTAGTTGCCAACGACGACAACTACGCTCTGGCCGCTTAAGGCCTAAGCCTCGAAACCGCTTGTGTCCATGCTCGCGGTGTAGAGTCACTATCATGGAATCGCGCTGGGTGGCTGCCTGTCAGTCCGGCACTAGAACACAACAGGCTGGTTCCCGGATGCGCTTTGCACGCCGTGCTGTTCGGGGACGAGATCCAACGGTGAGCTAAGCATGTAGTGCTGGGGATGGAGTGCCTTCGGACGGCGGTTCAATTCCGCCCACCTCCACCATCTGTATGGCCTGTCGAGGCCGCAAGAAGCCGGATCTCCCGTCAATGGAGTTCCGGCTTTTTTGTTTTCCGAGGATGGCGCCTCCTCTGCCGTCCCGACATTCCCCGATGCCACCCGCATCGGGAGCCAGTCACAGAAGCTGAGATCCGGATCCAGTAGAGTCCCTGCGTCACACGACGTGACCCGAAACCTGAAAGGACATCAGATGAAGCGCATCACACTGTTTGTGGGCTTGGCCGTGGCGTTGGCACTGGGGCAGGCTTCCGCTGCCACCCCAGGCTCCCGCTATCTGCAGCTGGCCGCTGACCAGCGCGTACAACCCGGCACGGCAACCCTGCTTTCGAGCACCATCGATCTGAACGCCCCTGGATGGGTATATGTGCAGTCGGATGGACGGTACTTCCCTGGCGGCCGCTCTGCCGCCAACGCCTACATCACCATCAACGGTGAGGTGGTCTCCAACGACAGCTACATCGACTGGCGGCAGTCGACATCGGCCCAACAGCACTCCTTCAATGTCATCGGTGCCAAGTACCTGCCCGCCGGACACCATACGGTCAACCTGGCCGGACAGGCCATCGGTTCGGCCGTCAATTTCGGCTCCGCCAGCAACCTTTCCGTGCTCATCACATCTGCAGGCTCGGTAACCAACAGCAGCCTTCCGAGTGACACCGCGCAGCTGGACTTCAATACCGTCGGCAGCCCTGAAGGAATGGCGTTGCAGGCCAAGGACCGCAAGCTGCTGATGACTGCCCAGGCCGGCAATCCCGGTGGCCCCATCGTGGCCATGGCTTCCGGCCGCGCGTTCGCATGGGGCAACTACGGCGATGGCATGATGGGAATTTTCCTGAACGAGCAGGAGCCCGGCATCGAATCGATGACCTGGTCGATCAATGACATCTTCAGTGGCGCAGAAACGCAGGCTCCCTTCTATTCGCAAGGCCTGTTCGTCAATCCGCCGGCTTACAGCACTGTCAGCTTCGTCGCGTCCGAATCGCCGTACTACCAGCCGCAGGACGCCAACACCAACAACGTAAAGTACAAGTTCGGCGCCAACTCCCGACTGGTGACGCTGTCCAACGGCTTTGGCGTGGTCGGAAAGGGGTTGAATCCTGGATTTAACTACGCCGCCGCAGGCCCCTACCGCCGCTTCGCCTATGTCTGTGTCGGGACCAATGGCTTCGCGCCGGGCTGTCCGTCAGCGGGCTCGCAGGTGGTCATTGGCGAGGGCCAGGTCTGCATTCCGCAGGGGCACAACGGCGTGGTGCTTTTCTCGACAAAGTCCCGCGTGCAGGGTGACCCGAACGACGGTGGCGGAAGCGTGTTCCTGTTCCTGAAGATCGATGGCCAGCAGGTGGGCAGCCTCGGCACCCAGCAGTTGGGCTCCAGACCGGACTCGGTCAGCACCCGTACCATCTCCGCCAGCTACCTGAGCGCGGGATCGTCCGCGCTGGGAACGGGCTGCCACACCGTGCAGGCCGTGGCCCAGGTGCTAGGAGATTTCCGCCACA
The DNA here is from genome assembly GCF_059370655.1 of Stenotrophomonas sp. YJH_SMC_133. Classification (NCBI taxonomy): domain Bacteria; kingdom Pseudomonadati; phylum Pseudomonadota; class Gammaproteobacteria; order Lysobacterales; family Lysobacteraceae; genus Stenotrophomonas; species Stenotrophomonas sp. YJH_SMC_133. Next base: position 54,218 of record NZ_JCAFTW010000012.1, read on the forward strand.
TGTCGCTCAATGCCGACATGCCGCTGGTCTGGTTCGACTGACCCATCACGCCGAATGTGGCCGGTGGCCGGGATCTGTTCGCCCCGCCACCGGCTATCCCGCGACACATTAAAGGATCTGCCATGAAAGCTCCCGTCGCTCTCACCCTGTTCCTCGTCACCCTCGCCGCACCCCCAGCCACGCACGCCGCGGCACCGGCCATCGCGCCCCCCGGCACCGCCACGCTGGAAGCCCTGCTGGCCTGCAAGACCGGCTCGGACTTCAGCGAGGCCGACGCCATCGATGCACTCCAGGCCGCTGGCCTGGCCAGGAAACCGGGTGGCACCTTCGAGCCGGAGGACAAGCCGGTCGCCCTGTTCGGCGGCACCGTCACCAGTGCCGATGTGAACGTGGCCGAGGGCGAGAAGAGCCTCTTCGTCTACTTGAACGGCGTTGACGCCACGCATCTGGCCAAAGCGTGGTCAGTGAACACGGTCAACGAACACGCCAACACGCAGGAACCTTCATACGTGAAGACCATCGACAAGCGCCACACCCTGCACGTGATCGCAGGCGATGACTACGAAAGCTATTCCGCTGCCGTGAAGTGCCAGATCTCTCGATAACGGGTGATGCCCGCTACAGCCAACGCCGCACACGTTGGCGGAACATCGGATACACGTCGGGGAAGCGGGCCAGCAACGCCCGCTCTTCCGGCATGATCTGCAACCAGGTGATGTAGAGCACGAACAACGGCACAGCCAGCAACGCGATCGTGTTCTGCAGGTACAACATTGCGCCAGTGAGGATCGTTGCCTGGCCCAGGTACATCGGATTGCGCGTGTAACGGTACATGCCGCGCGTGACCAGCGCGCTTGATGCCGAAGGGCGCAGCGGATTGACCGTGGTGCGCGCCCGCTGGAACGCAAGCTTCGGCAGCAGGTTCAGCGCCACACCGATCGCCATCACCCCGCCTGACATCAGCGCCCGCATCGGCAGGGGCAACACCGCCTCCAGCCACAGTCGGCTCCCAAGCCAGCCGATCCCCGCGCACAGCAGCATCACCAGCGGCGGCGGGATCCGGGTCTCAAGCCACGTCATCGCAGTCCCTGCATAACTCCATTCACCCCAGTGTCACACGGAACCGGCTGAATCGCTTGGATGGCAGCGCCTGAGCCCCCCAAACCGACCGCCCGGTATCTTCCGCTTTGACAGGCCGACCGCTAGAGTGGCGCCACCGCGCAGGAGGATCGTATGGCAACCACGGGCTTGGGCTTCATCGGCCGCACGACCCTCATCATCACTGTGCTGCTCACCCTGGGCGGCTGCGCCACGTTGCGCCAGTTCGGGCCGTCGGTGCAGGTGGCCTCGGTCACGCCCGGCCAGTACATCGCGCTCAAGCGCGGTGACATCCTCACTTCCGGCAAGCTCAGCGCGGCGACCACGGAGACCTTGCGGGTGGCCGGCCTCGATGAAGGCGTATGCGCCAAACCGGGCCTGCCCTGCATCGAGGCGATGGAAAGCAGCATCGTGGTGCGCGAGGAAGACAAACGCTCCAGCCTGGCCGAGTTGTGGCTGCAGTATGCGATGACCCTGCCGGCGCCGAAGCGTGAGTACTCGGCATCCGGCCGCGCCAAGAGCGCGATCACCGAGCTGGATGCCGATTTTCAACCGCGCCTGGATGCGTGGATGCAGGTCGCGCGCCAGGCCTATGCCTATCTGTTCTTCACCGAGCGCACCGCCAACCAGCGCGGCTTCGAAGATCGCCAGACCCAGGTGCGCGACTACTACAACCTGGCCGTGCAGGAAGCGTCGGTACAGCTGTACGACGCCTATGCCACGGGCCGCGTGCACGGCCAGGCCAGCCACTTCCAGCTGGGCCGCTGGACCTTCGTACTGGCCCCTTCAGGCGAAGCATCACCGCTGGATACGCGTACCCCTACCGAACTGGTACCGGCGGCCTCGCTGTCGTTCACTGGCACGCTGCGCAGCGTGCATCGCCGCGATGGCTTCGGTGCCGAACTGGTGGCGGTGATGAACGACCCGGCTGGCAGCATGGCCACCCCGCCTTCGGCAGCGACGCCCGCCGCGCAGGCAAGCACATCGGCCGCGCAAAGCTGGAGCGAGATGCCCTCCCCTTCAATGACGGTGCTGCTGCGCTTCTCGGGAAAGAACCTGTGGGAAGTGCTGCACGACGACGAGCCTGAGCTGGAGATCCACGATCCCTACCAGGTCACGGAAGTCACCCTGCATGGCCAACAGGTTCCGCTGGCCGCGAACTTCACCGCCGGCTATGCGTTGTGGCTGGCCCGTTCCAACTTCAGCCACCAGTCGCTGCGCTCGCTGTTCGGTGGCAAGGGCGGCATCGACACGCCGCACCTGTACATGATGCAGCCCTACGATCCGAACCGCCGCGTGCTGCTGATGATCCATGGCCTGGCCAGCAGCCCGGAAGCCTGGGTGAACGTCGCCAACGAACTGATGCGCGACGACGAGATCCGCCAGGACTTCCAGGTCTGGCAGTTCTACTACCCGACCAACATGCCCATCGCGATGAGCCACGATGCGATGCGTCATACACTGTCCGAAGTGCTCAAGCATTTCGACCCCAGCGGCAAGGCGCAGGCTTCGCATGACATGGTGCTGGTCGGGCACAGCATGGGTGGCGTGATCGCGCGGCTGATGATCTCCTCTTCCGGCGATCATCTGGTCGACACCCTGCTGGAGACTGCGCAGATGACGCCGGCACAGCGTGAACTGCTGCGTACCAAGGGCGCACCGGTGCTGACCTTCCTGCCGGAACCGGAAGTATCGCGCGTGGTATTCATCGCCACGCCACACCGCGGCACCGACGTGGCGGGCACCCGCCTGGGCCGCTGGATCGGTCGCCTGGTGCGGTTGCCGCTGACCGTGCTGGAAGACGTCGCCACCATCGCCAACGACGGCCAGATCGACCGCAATGATGGCAAGCACGGTTACCAGATGAACAGCATCCAGAACCTGGACAAGGACGATCCCTTCGTCCGCGCGGTGGCCGACCTGCCGATGTCGCCGAAGGTGCACTACCACTCGATCATCGCGCGCGCCAAGGCCGATGGGCCGCTGGAAAAGACCGACGACGGGCTGGTGCCCTACTGGAGCTCGCACCTGCCGCACGCGGATTCGGAGAAGGTGATCGTATCCGGGCACAGCGTGCAGGAAGCCACGCCGGCCATCGTCGAACTGCGGCGGATCCTGCATGAAGACATGCAGGAGCATTCGGCCACGGTGAAGTAGCTGCGCGCGGCTGAGGGAAAACCCTCATCGCCTGTACGCATCAGCCCTTCTATGCTGGATCCCACCACCCCACTGGAGGTCCGCATGAACACGCAAGAGCCCAGCCGCCAGCCCAGCCCCGACCCGGCCGAGCGCGATGCCTTCTTCCCGTCGCCCTACTCGCTGTCGCAGTTCACATCGCCCAAGAGCAATCTGTCAGGTGCCGACTATCCGGACGCACGCCGCGATGGCCGCTGGAAGGTGCTGATGATCGCTGCGGACGAACGCTATCTGCCCACTGCCAACGGCCACCTGTTCTCCACCGGGAACCATCCGGTGGAAACCCTGCTGCCGATGTACCACCTGGACAAGGCCGGCTTCGACATCGATGTGGCCACGCTGTCCGGCAACGCCGCCAAGTTCGAGTGGTGGGCGTTCCCGCGTGAGGACACGGAGATCGGCGGACTGTACGACCGCTACGAAGCCCGCTTCCGCCAGCCACTGCAGTTGGATGAGGTGGTGGCAGGCCTCGATGCCGCATCGGATTATGCAGCCGTGTTCATCCCCGGTGGCCATGGCGCACTTATCGGACTGCCGCAGAGTCGCGCGGTAAAGGCAGCCCTGCACTGGGCGATGGCCGAGCAACGTCACATCATCACCCTTTGCCACGGCCCGGCCGCATTACTGGCCGCAGGCGTTGACGAGGCCGATGGTGGTTCGCTGTTCCGCGACTACCGCATCTGTGCCTTCCCCGATGCGATGGACCGGCAGACGCCGGAGATCGGCTACATGCCCGGGCAGCTGCCGTGGTTCTTCGGTGAGCGCCTGGCGCAGCAGGGCGTGCAGATCGTCAATGACGGCATCGATGGCAGCGTGCTGCAGGATCGCCTGCTGCTGACCGGCGACAGCCCGCTGGCCGGAAATGCGCTGGGCAAGCTGGCCGCGCGCACGCTGCTCGACGCCCTGGCCGGGCGCTGACCCGGATGAGCGAACTGGTGCAGGCGTTGCTGGAACTGGAATGCGCCCGCTCACTGAGTGCAGTGGGCGCCGTACTACGCAGCATTTCTGCACCACTCGGCTACGACCGCGTGCTGGTGTTCGCCACCGGCACGGGGTTGGAGCGCGGTACACAGCGCGTGTACTGGATCGAGGGCGACTGGTTCGGCGACGGCGGCAGTACCGACCTCGCGCGCTACCTGCACGCCTGCCCGGTCAATCGCCACGTACTGGACAGTGACGCGCCGTTCTTCTGGAGCAAGCGCCAGGGTGTTCGCGGCGAACGCTATCAGGTGGTGAAGCAGCCACGTGGTGAAGGCCTGCACGGTCTGCAGGTGCCGGTGTTCGGCACCACCGGTCTGGAAGGCGCGATCAGTTTTGCCGGGACAGCGATCGATGCATCGGCCAGCGCGCGCCTGCAGCTGGAAGCTGCTGCAGCTGCAGCATTCCGTGCCGCTCGCCGGCTTGCAGAGACACCCAGCGAGCTTTCCGGAAGTGCGTTGAGCACGCGCGAACGCGAGGTGCTGCGCTGGGTCGCCGCCGGCCGCCGCCAGGCGGAGATCGCGGCCACGCTGGGGCTTTCCGCCCGTACAGTGGAAAATCACCTGCGTCGCGCGCGCCAGCGTCTGGGGGTGGCAACCACCGCGCAGGCGGTACGCGCTGCCAGTCGGCGCGGCGAGATCGAGGACTGATCCGGGCAAGACACTTTCGGCAGTCTGGTTCGCGTGCTACACACGCCATGCGCATGTGCGCGATTGCAGAAAGCAAGGATGATGCTTATGAAACTGCAACTGGCCGCGATGGCCGCATTGATGTTGGCATTGGGTAGTGTGGTACCGGCAACCGGCCACGCGGCCGGGTCCCCCGGATCGACGACCGATTGCGTGCCCGTAAGACTTGGGCCCAACCTCGTGCATCAGCGCTGCACCGTCACCCGCACTCTGGCAGACGGCACCGTTCTCACGTCGGTGTACTGGATAGACGAGAACGGTCAGTGGTACCTCCCGGCAGACTGATCTGCATCGGACACCGACTACGACTCCAAGGAGTGTGATCAATGACGCTGCACAATCGAATGACCGCTTTTTCTTTCGCTGCAGTAGTTGCACTTGCTGCCCTGGTGCCCTCGCCGCCGGCGAATGCAGCCGAAGAGGTCGGCCTGCAGGAGGAGTGCGTGCCCTTCCGCATCAGCGGCAACGTGTTCCACCAGCGTTGCACACTGTACGTGGTCCATGACGACGGCACCCGCGTAGTCAGCGACCACTACAACCGCGACGAGAACGGGATGATCTACGACCCCTGATCGGGCAAGGGGCATCTGCCGGGCGGAGCGTCCAGCGCCCGTCCGGCATCTCCCAGTCGCCCATCCCGGCATACCGCTGCCCCCACCTTCCATGGCATGCTCCATGAAACCGTTTTCATGGAATGGAGGGATTCCACGATGTTGTCGCGTTTCCGTCGCCCCGTGCTGTGTGCGCTGTTGGCGCTTGCGCTGCCTGCCGTCGCCTCGGCTGCTGCACCGGCGCCACTCAAAGTGATGTCGTTCAATGTCCGCACCCCGGCCGATACCGAACCGGGCAAGCGCTGGCCCGACCGCCGCGATGCCATGGTCAAGGTCATCCTCGATGCGCACCCGGCTGTGATCGGCACCCAGGAACTGGTGAAGGAGCAGGCCGACTACCTGTCCGAACACCTGCCCGGCTACCGCTGGTTCGGCGAAGGCCGCCGTGGTGGCAGCGGTGACGAACACATGGGCGTGTTCTACGACAGCAAGGTGCTGGCCATCGAGGAGTCCGGCAACTTCTGGTTGTCCGATACGCCCGACGTACCCGGCAGCATCACCTGGGGCAACCTGTACCCGCGCATGGTCACCTGGGCCCTGTTCCGCCGCCTGGACGATGGCCGTCGTTTCTATTTCATGAATACCCACCTGCCCTACCGCGACGAGGATGAACCGCGCCGGGTGAAGGGTGCCGAGCTGATCGGAAAGCGCGTGCAAGCCCTGCCGGCCGATCTGCCGGTGGTCCTGACGGGTGACTTCAACAGCGAGCCCGGTGGTGACACCTACAAGGCATTCACCCGCCTGCTGCAGGACACCCGTACCCAGGTGAAGGTTCCGCAGGGGCCACGCCTGACCTTCCACGATTTCACCGGCAAGGCCACCGTGCAGCTGGACTGGGTGCTGGTGCGTGACTTCCATGCACGCAGCTTCCTGACCGATGACCGTCGCATCGACGGCGTGCTGCCGTCGGATCATTTCCCGCTGGTGGTCGAGCTGGACTGGCCGAAGCACTGAACCTGTACGGCAGCCGCAGCTACGGCTGCGGCTGTCGCGACATCAGCCGGTACAGCGCCTGATGCTGGTTGCGTGCCTGGCAGATGCGGGCACCGACCGCCAGAAACACGGAGATGCCGATCAGGCCCAGCCCCAGCATCTGGTCCGGCAGGCGCATGAAGCCGATCGCAGCCGCCATGGTAGCCAACACCATCAGCACTACGACCGCTACCGACAGCCCTGCGCCAGGCGGTCCCGGATCACCAAACAGCATGCGCTGGGTATCACGTTTGTCGTCGCTCATCGCCATCCCTCCCGGAATCTGCCCCACTAGTTACACCGCAGGCCCCGGTTCTGGCAGAGTCAGAAACGTCATGACTGTGACAACGTCCACAGCACGCGACGCGCTACCCTTCCTCCATTCCCGATCTGCGGAGGACGTCATGGCGCACCAGAGCCGTCTGGCCGGATTCATCATCGACTGCCAGGACACGCCCGCTGACGAAGGCGCACGCTTCTGGGCGGCCGCACTCGGTCTGCAGGCGCAGCCGTCGTATGGCGAAGATGGCGCCGAGTACGCCGACCTGCAGGGCGCACCCGCGGGCCTGAACGTGGAAGTGCAACGTGTAGCTCACCCCTCACGGGTGCACCTGGACATCGAGAGCGACGACATCGATGCCGAGGCAGATCGACTGGAAAAACTCGGCGCGCGCCGGATCGGCTTCGTCAAACGCTGGTGGGTGATGGAAGCACCCACCGGCCATCGCTTCTGCATCGTGCGCATGCGCGAGCGCGACACACCGGCCAATCACTGGCCCTGACAGAAGAAAGGGACGGAAGCCACTGCTTCCGTCCCCTGCGGTTACTGCACCTGCGCCACGCTCGGCGGCTGCGGTGATTGCCCCCAGCCACCCAGTGCCTTGTACACGCCCACCACGCTGACATTGACCTCGGACTCAGCCGCCGCCAACGCATCGTCGGCCGCCAGCTGCGTGCGCTGCGCATCCAGCAGGGTCAGGAAGTCTTCCGAGCCCTCGCGGTAGCGGATCTGCGCCAGCGACTCAGCCCGGCGTGCCGCCTGCGCCTGCTCGACCACGATCGCCAGCCGCGCCTGCTGCTTGGAATAGCGGGTCAGCGCGTTCTCGGTGTCTTCCAGCGCCAGCAGCACGGCCTGCTCATACTGCGCAGCCACACCCTCGGCTTCAGCCTTGCTGGCACGCAGGCGTGCACGCACGGTGCCGAAGTCGAACGCGGCCCAGCTCAGCGACGGCGTCAGCGACCAGGCCTTGTTGTTGCCATTGACCAGGCCACTGGCCTCGCCGCCGAGGAAGCCGACGAAACCGGACAGTGACAGCCGCGGGAACAGGTCCGCAGTGGCCACGCCCACCCGCGCGGTGGCAGCGGCCAGGCGACGCTCGGCCACGCGCACGTCGGCGCGTTGGCGCAGCAGCTCGCGGGTATCGCCCAGCGGCAGCGCCTTGGCAAATGCCGGCACGTCGTGCGGCGCAAGCATGGCGGTCAGCGTTTCCGGACGCTGGCCCAGCAGAACCGCCAGGCGATTGCGCGACTGCGTTTCGGCCACTTCCAGCAGCGGGATATCGGCCTCGATCGCCTTCAGCCGGGCGCGACTGCTCTGCACGTCCAGCTCGCTGCCGGCGCCCAGCTCCCAGCGCGCCTCGGTCAGCTTCTGCGTATCGCGCAGGTTGACCAGGGTGTGCTGGGCCACCGCGATGCGCTTCTGCGTACCGCGCAGCTCGAAGTAGTTGCGTGCCACTTCGGCCGCGACCAGTACCTGCGCATCGGCCAGGTTGGCCTGCTCGGCGTCCAGGTCGGCGCGCGCGGCTTCTGCTGCACGGCGCTTGCGGCCGAACAGATCCAGCTCCCAGCCGGCATCGAAGCCGAGCTGGTAGCTTTCACTGAACACCCGCTGCCCACCCAGCTGCGGATCGGGTTGCTTGCGGCGGTCGTAGCTGCCGCCCGCGGTGATGTGCGGGGCCTGGTCGAAACGGCTTTCGACGAACACCGCACGGGCCTGGCTGACGCGGGCCACGGCCACGCGCAGGTCCAGGTTATCCGACAGTGCGCCGTGCACCAGTTCTTCAAGCACCGGATCATCGAACTGCGCCCACCAGCTGGCCACCGGCGAGGTAGTGCTGAACACCGGCTGCTGCGCCCCCTGCAGCACCACCGGTTCCTGCACCGGCGCCTTGTAGTTCGGGCCGACGCTGACACAGCCCGCCAGCACCAGGCTGGAGACGGCCATCGCCAACGTGCGGATCACCATGGCAGCACCTCACCCAGGTAGGTGAAGCTGCCGCTGGCACCGGATTCACCGATGAGTGCCATTTCCACGCTGGAGCGCGCACCTTCGCTGATTTCGATCTCGCCGTTGCCACCGTTCATGTCGGTCTTGACGTAGCCCGGATGCACGGTATTGACCTTGATCGGCGTGTTGCGCAGTTCGTAGGCCAGGCTCAGGGTCCAGCTGTTCACCGCGGCCTTGGAGGCGTTGTACGCCGGAATCTTGAAGTCATAGATGCCCGAGGAGGGATCCGCGTGCAGGGTCTGCGATCCGAGCATGCTGGACACATTGACGATGCGGCCGGACTTGGCCTGCTTGACCAGCGGCAGGAATGCCTGGGTGACCGCCACCAGCGCATACACGTTGGTGTCGAAGGTGCGCTTCCAGGTCTCGAGCGATTGCTCCGACGGCGCCTGCGCGGGATTCTCGATCATGATGCCGGCATTGTTGACCAGGATGTCGAGGCGGCCATGGCGCTGGCGTACCTGCTCGACCGCTTCGGCGATGCTGGCCGCGTCGGTCACGTCCAGTTGCAGGGCTTCGACCGGCAGGCCTTCAGCCTGCAGCTTCAGCGCCAGCTCAACGGCGGTCTCACGCTTGCGACCGGCCAGCAGCGTGTGCACGCCCGCCTGGGCCAGCTGGCGCACGGTTTCCAGGCCGATGCCACGGGTGGCGCCGGTGACCAGCGCGATCTTGTTCTGACGGGTATTCATGGATGCATGCCTTGTGAGGGGGAAGCCGCCGCCGGCCATTGACCGGCGGCGACGGGGTTCCATGTCAGTGGTGGTGGATGGTCGGCTCGCCGTGCTGCACCAGCTGGCCACCACCGTTGCGGGTGACGAACTTGCGCAGGGCCACGTAGAACACCGGGGTGAGGAACAGGCCGAACAGGGTCACGCCCAGCATGCCGGCGAACACGGTGATACCGGTCACCGAGCGCACTTCGGCACCTGCACCGTGCGACAGCACCAGCGGCACGGTGCCGGCGATGAACGCGATGGAGGTCATCACGATCGGGCGCAGGCGCAGGCGGCAGGCTTCCAGCGCAGCTTCAACGATTCCCTTGCCGCCCATCTCCAGTTCTCTGGCGAACTCGACGATCAGGATCGCGTTCTTGCACGCCAGGCCCATCAGCACCACCAGGCCGACCTGCACGAACACGTTGTTGTCACCGCCGGTCAGCCAGACGCCGAACAGCGCGGACAGCAGGGTCATCGGCACGATCAGGATCACCGCCAGCGGCAGCGACCAGCTCTCGTACAGCGCGGCCAGCACCAGGAAGGCCAGCATGATCGCCACCGGGAACACGATGAAGGCGGCTTTGCCCTGGGTCGCCTGCTGGTAGCTCAGGTCGGTCCATTCGGTGGTCATGCCCACCGGCAGCACCTTGCCGGCGATCTCGGTCAGCTTGGTCATCGCCTCGGCCGAGGACAGCAGGCGCGGGTCGGCTTCACCGGCCAGGTCCGCTGCCGGGTAACCATTGAAGCGCAGCACCGGGTCCGGGCCGAAGGTCTGCTTGATGGTGACCATCGAACCGATCGGCACCATCTCGCCGCGGTCGTTGCGGGTACGCAGCTTGCCGATGTCCTCGACCGTCTCGCGGAACGGACCGTCTGCCTGGGCGATCACCTGCCAGGTACGGCCGAACTGGTTGAAGTCGTTGACGTAGGCCGAACCCAGGTAGGTCTGCAGGGTGTCGAACAGTTCGGTGAGCTGCACGCCCTGTGCCTTGGCCTTGACGCGGTCGACCTCGGCATCCAGCTGCGGCACGTTGGCCTGGTAGCTGGAAATCGGGAAGGCCATGCCCGGCGTCTGCGCCACGGTGCCCTGCATCGCCTGCACCGCATTCTGCAGCGCGCCGTAGCCCAGGTTGCCGCGGTCCTCGATGAACATCTGATAGCCGTTGCCGTTGCCCAGGCCGAGGATCGGCGGCGGCATCATCGCGAAGGCGAAGCCTTCCTGCAGGCCGGCGATCTTCTGGTTGATCTCGGCATTGATCTGCGCAGCGGTACGGCCATGACGCTCGGCGAAGGGCTTGAGCGGAATGAACGCCACACCGGTATTGGGCGTATTGGTGAACTGCAGCGCGTTCAGGCCCGGGAACGAGATGGTGTGGGCCACGCCATCGGTTTCCTGGGCGATCTTGGCCACCTTGCGCAGCATTTCATCGGTACGCGCGATCGACGAACCTTCCGGCAGCTTCACGCCGGCGATCAGGTACAGCTTGTCCTGGGTCGGGATGAAGCCCGGCGGCACCAGCTTGAAGATCACGCCGGTACCGACCAGCAGGATCGCGTAGACCACGAACACCGCGCCACGACGGCCGAGGATGCGGGCCACGCCACGCTCGTACTTCTCCGAGCTGGACTTGAAGAAGCGGTTGAACGGGCGGAACACCCAGCCGAACAGGCGGTCGATCAGGCGGCTCGGGCCATCCTTCGGTGCGCCGTGGGCCTTCAGCAGGCGCGCGGCCAGGGCCGGCGACAGGGTCAGCGAGTTGATCGCCGAGATCACCGTGGAGATGGCGATGGTGACCGCGAACTGCTTGTAGAACTGGCCGGTGACACCGGACAGGAACGCCATCGGCACGAACACGGCACACAGCACCAGCGCGATCGCCACGATCGGGCCGGACACTTCGCGCATGGCCTGGTGGGCCGCGGCGGTGGGCGACAGGCCTTCCTCGATGTTGCGCTCGACGTTCTCCACCACCACGATCGCGTCGTCGACCACGATGCCGATCGCCAGCACCAGGCCGAACAGGCTCAGCGTATTGATCGAGAAGCCCAGCAGGTACAGCGCGGCGAAGGTACCCACCACCGACACCGGCACGGCGATCAACGGGATGATCGAGGCACGCCAGGTCTGCAGGAACAGGATCACCACCAGCACCACCAGCGCGATCGCTTCCAGCAGCGTGGAGACCACGGCCTTGATCGAGTCGCGCACGAAGATGGTGGTGTCATACACCGCTTCGTACTTCACGTCGGCCGGCATGGTCTTCTGCATCTCGTCCATCGTCGAGATGACCTGGTCACGGATTTCCAGCGCGTTCGCACCCGGCGACTGGAAGATGCCGATACCGACCGCGTTCTTGCCGTCCAGCTGCGAGCGCAGGGTGTAGTCACCCGCACCCAGTTCCAGGCGGGCCACGTCGGACAGGCGCACGATCTCGCCATCGGTGCCGCTCTTGAGCACGATGTCGCCGAATTCCTTTTCGGTCTTCAGCCGGCCCTGGGCATTGATCAGGGTCAGGAACTTGCTGTCCGGCAGCGGTTCGGCGCCGAGCTGGCCGGCCGACACCTGCACGTTCTGCTCGCGCATGGCGCGCACCACGTCGCTGGCGGTCAGGCCGCGCGAAGCCACCTTGTCCGGATCCAGCCAGGCGCGCATGGCGTAGTCGCCACCACCGAAGATCTGCGCATCACCAACGCCCGGAATGCGCGCCAGCGCATCCTTGACGTGCAGGCGGGCGTAGTTGCGCAGGTACAGGGTGTCGTACTTGCCTTGCGGGGAGGTCAGGTGCACCACCATCAGGAAGGTCGGCGACTGCTTCTGCGTGGTCACGCCCTGCCGGCGCACGTCCTCGGGCAGGCGCGCCTGCGCCTGTGCCACGCGGTTCTGCACCTTCACCGCCGCTGCGTCCGGGTCGGTGCCCGGGCGGAAGGTGACGGTCATCTGCAGCACGCCGTCGGAACCGGCGACCGACTTCAGGTACATCATGCCTTCGACGCCGTTGATGGCTTCTTCAAGCGGCGTGGCGACGGTCTCGGCGATGACCTTGGGGTTGGCGCCCGGATAGACCGTGCGCACGACCACCGACGGCGGCACCACTTCCGGGTACTCGCTGATCGGCAGGATTGGAATCGTGATCAGGCCTGCGGCAAAGATCACGATCGACAGCACCGCCGCGAAGATCGGCCTGTCGATGAAGAAACGGGAAAAGTCCATGGAGGAATTCCTGGGAAAGGCATTCGGCGGGCAACAGCCACCCTGCCCCTCGCCGAAATGACGAAGGCAGGGAAGGCTGCCGCTGGCGCCGGCAGCTAAGCGGGGACGCGGATCAGTGCTTCAGGGCGGCGGTGGCATCGCGGCCCGGTGCCGGCGCCGGCTGTGGCTGCATCGCCACCGCCTTGGCCTGCACCGGCATGCCCGGCATGAAGACCTTCTGCACGCCGTCGATGATCACCTTGTCGCCCGCAGCCAGGCCGTGTTCGACAATGCGCAGGCCATCAGCGGTGCGACCGAGCTGGATGTCGCGGCGCTGGGCCTTGCCATCCTTGTCGACCACGTAGACGTACTTGCGGTCCTGGTCGGTCAGCACGGCCTTGTCATCGATCAGCAGCGCCTGGAACTGGCCGCTGCCGAGCAGCTGCACGCGGGCGAACAGGCCCGGCGTGAACTGGCGGTCGGCGTTGTCCAGCAGTGCGCGGACGCGGATGGTGCCGGTGCTGCGGGCGACCTGGTTGTCGAGGAAGTCGACCTTGCCCGAGTGCGGGTAGCCCTCTTCGCCGGACAGGCCAACCTTCACCGGCAGTTCGCTGTCACGCTCGCTCGGGCGCTCGCCCTTGCGTGCCATCTGGGCGTAGCGCAGGAAGGTGCTTTCGTCGGCATCGAAGTAGACAAAGACGGTATCCAGCGAGACCAGCGTGGTCAGCACGCTGGCACTGTCGCCGGCGGTGACCAGGTTGCCGGCGGTGACCATCGCGCGACCGGCACGGCCGTCGATCGGTGCACGCACCTTGGTGAACTCCAGGTTGAGCCGGGCCGCGTCCAGCGCAGCCTGCGCGGCCTGCACGGCGGCACCGGACTGGTCGGCGGCCGCGCGACGCTGTTCGGCGGTCTCGGTGGAGATCGCCTGCTGCTCGGACAGTCGCTTGGCGCGCTCGGACTCGCTGCGGGCCAGCGTGGCCTGGGTGCGGGCGCGGGCCAGCTCGGCAGCCGCTCGATCGTACTCGGCCTGGTAGCTGCGCGCGTCGATGGTGAAGAGCACTTCGCCCTTCTTCACTTCCTGGCCTTCGACGTAGTTGACCTTGTCGATGTAGCCGGACACGCGCGGGCGCAGTTCAACGCTCTGCACCGCTTCGACGCGGCCGCTGAACTCGTCCCACTGGCTGACCTGCTTGACCAGTACCGGCGCGGCGCTGACCTGCGGCGGCGGCGGTGCACCGGCTTCTTCGGCGTGGCCGCCGCTGCAGGCCGCAAGCACGGCTGCGGCGAGGATCGACACGCCGACCATCGCAATGCGATGGCCGAAACGATGTGGGGTGGTATTGGGGGAAGTCATGGCATGCATCCGTACGGAGGGGTGGTACAGCTATACGAGAACGTGTTGCAAAAATCGGCGGCGTATCCTGCGACCTCAACCATGGTCGAGGTCAAGCGACGCCTGCGGTATCGCGCCACAAAGGGGGAACTTCCAGGTGCAGCAGGCCGCGCGGCAGTTCGGCATCGCTGCTGTCACAGCGGACGATGGCACGGTTGTCGCGGCAACCATCCAGCAGCGACACAACGCGACGACCCACCAACAGCGAGCTGGGCCACTCGATGCAGGCATTGGCCGCATTGGCCGGGGTGCACACCGGGCTGCAGACTTCCAGCATCTGCGCGCGCACGCCCAGCGCCTGCGCTTCCTGGTGCACGACCTGCGCGTACATGCGCAGCGCGGCGGTGGTGATCGAGGTCTCGCCGTAGCCCGCCCATGGTTTGGCGTTGGCCGGGCTGCCGATCATCACGTAGCGGCGCGCATGCACGTTGTCCTGCAGCAGCGGCAGCAGGTGACGCACCGCGTGCACGTGCGGCATCAGATCGGCCTGCATCGCGCCCATCAGTTCGTCACCGTTGCGGTCGACCACGCGACCGCGGCGGTACGGTCCACCCATTGCGGCGATCACCGCCGCCAACGGGCGCGGGCGCTGCGCGATGCGTTCGGCCAGCGCGCGCGCCGATCCGTCGTCGCTGAGCGACCCCAGCAGCGTCTCCAGGCCCGGCTCGTCAGCGAACTGCTCGTGCAGCGCCGCCAGCCGGCCCGGATCGCGGCCGACAACCAGTACCGGGCTGCCGGCCTCCAGCAGCGCGCCAACCACACCCTGGCCGACGGCACCGGTGCCGCCCAGGACCAGGACTTCAGGCGTCAGCATCCCATTCACGGGACATTTCCTCCCAAATCCGGGATAGTCCCGATTCGGCGCAGGCGGTCACCCTTGTGAGGGGCCAGGCGGATGGCACCGCCACGCTGCTGACGCATGGGCGCGGTAAACTCACGAAAGTCCTTGTGTACCAAGGAACTCGGACGGGCTTCGACGGTCATCGCCAGGTCCAGGGTGTTCTGGCCGGCGTTCCGGAGTCGGGCAAGAATGTTGCGCAGGCTCATGGCGGACGGGCTCCAATTAACGAATGGCGCCACGATAGACCTCAAACCTTTACTTGATTAGTCCTGATTAAGGGGAATAATCATCCCGCTCCCGGTCCAATCGTTCTGTCACGATTGTCCCATCCCCGACGTCCAGGATCCCCGACCATGTCCCACGATCTCAACGAGACGCTGATCTTCGTCAAAGTGGTCGAGCAAGGCAGCTTCATTGCCGCTGCCAAATCGCTCGGCCTGCCCAAGACCACGGTCAGCCGCAAAGTGCAGGAGCTGGAAACGCGCCTGGGCGCGCGCCTGCTGCACCGGACCACGCGCCGCCTCGGCCTGACCGAAGCCGGTTCGATCTACCACGAACATTGCCAGCGCATCGCGCGCGAACTGGAAGAGGCCGAGAGCGCGGTGAGCCAGCTGCAGTCCGGCCCGCGCGGCTGGCTGCGCTTCACCGTGCCCTATTCGATCGGCATCACCTGGATCGCCCCGCTGCTGGGCCAGTTCCATGCGCAGTACCCGGAAATCCGCCTGGACATGCACATGGGCAACGAGAAGCTGGACCTGATTGCAGGTGAAGCGGACCTTGCGCTGCGCGTGGGGGCCCTGCCCGATTCGAACCTGGTCGCGCGCAAGCTGGGCAGCCTGCGCACGCAGGTATTCGCCAGCCCGGCCTACATCGAGCGCTACGGCGAGCCGCTGCATCCGGAAGAGCTGCAGTTCCATCGCATCCTGGCGATGCGCAAGCCGTACCACACCGGAAATTCGCCGCGCTTCACCTGGCAGCTGGGCGAGAACGGCGGCGAGCTGCGTGACTTCCCGGTCACCCCGCTGATGACCGCCAACGACATGTCTGCGTTGAATGGTGCATTGGTCTGTGGCGAAGGCCTGCTGCTGACCGGCGACGTGATGGCCAAGCCGTTCGTTGAATCGGGCATGGTGCGCCGCGT
This sequence comes from Stenotrophomonas sp. YJH_SMC_133, assembly GCF_059370655.1. Classification (NCBI taxonomy): domain Bacteria; kingdom Pseudomonadati; phylum Pseudomonadota; class Gammaproteobacteria; order Lysobacterales; family Lysobacteraceae; genus Stenotrophomonas; species Stenotrophomonas sp. YJH_SMC_133. The sequence goes on from NZ_JCAFTW010000012.1 coordinate 70,333, forward strand.
GCTGGCCGGCTGGACCGGCCCGGAAGTGGACTTCAACGCCGTGTTCGCCGGCGGCCGCCTGGTCTCGCCAAAGGTGCGTGCGTTCGTCGACTTCCTGGTCGAAAAGCTCAACTTCGACGCCAATTACATGCTGGCGCAGTGTCCGGGTGCGAAGCTGGCGCAGCAGCAGAAGGAAAAGGAAGACGCCGCACTGGAAAGCAGCGGCAAGCGGATCCTGGAGAAGGTGGCCGCTTCGGCGGCGTAGCCTGCAACAAGAGCGCCTACCCATCTCCTGGTAATTGCCGACCTTGGTCGGCATGGCTTACAGAGGGATGCGCTTTCGGCGTGCCGAGCAACGCTCGGCACCCACAAAAATGCCGCCTGCAAGGGCGGCATTTTCGTTCCGGCCGATGGCCGGACCGGCTCAAGCAGTAACGCTACGCGTTATTGCTTGAGCGGAATCACCCGGATCTCGACGCGGCGGTTCTTGGCGCGGCCGGCGTCGGTGCTGTTGTCGGCAATCGGGTACGACTTGCCGGCGCCCAGCGTTTCGATGCGCACGCTCTGCACGCCCTGGCCGATCAGGTACTGCGCGACCGAGTCGGCACGTTCCTTCGACAGGCGGTTGTTGACCGCATCGCTGCCGATGCTGTCGGTGTGGCCGACCACTTCGATCATGGTCTGGTTGTAGTCACGCAGGGTGCCTGCCACGCCATTGAGCGCGCCGTAGAACTGCGGCTTCAGGGTCGACTTGCCGAAGTCGAAAGTGATGCCGTCCGGCAGGTTCAGCATGATGTTGTCGCCCTGGCGCTGCACATCGATGCCGGTGTTGGCAGTGCGCTCGCGCAGTGCGCGTTCCTGGCGATCCTGGTACTGGCCGACGGCGGCGCCGCTGAGCGCACCGATACCGGCGCCGATCAGGGCATGCTGGCGGCGCTCGGTGGCGCTGTCGCCGGTCAGCAGGCCGGCTGCCACGCCAATGGCGGTACCGATCAGGGCGTTGCGCCCGGTGCGGTTCTGCTGCTCGGTGGGGTTGCCGTACTGGTCACTCTGTACGTAGGAGCCGCCGGTGGCGCAGGCCGACAGGACGGCCGCACTCATCAGGGCCAGTGCGACGTTGCGGGTGGTGTTGCGGATCATGAGGTTCTCCTTGGTTTCCGGTCGGCCGGCGGCCTGCGGGCGCAAAGAGAATAAACAGCCCGATGCGATGCCGGAATGATGATCGGGCTCACCGACAGGGCCGCGTTCAGCTAACTGACCAGATCGCCCAGGTCGCCCTTTACCCCGCCCCCGACTGGCGGTAAGCCGCCAATGCGGCGTCGCGGCCCGCGGCCAGGTCCACCAGCGGCGTAGGCGGATAGCCCGGGGCATGTGTCGCCAGCAGCAGCGGATGCTGCCAGGGCGCAAACCGGGCCTTCACCGGCAGCGCGGCCAGTTCGGGCACCCAGCGGCTGATGTACCGTGCCTGCGGATCGAACTTCTCGGCCTGGGTCACGGGGTTGAACACACGGAAGTACGGTGCCGCATCGGCACCGGTCCCGGCCACCCACTGCCAGCCCATGGTGTTGTTGGCCAGGTCGGCATCGACCAGGGTGTCCCAGAACCAGCGTGCGCCATGCAGCCAGTGCGCGCGCAGGTGCTTGCACAGGTAACTGGCCACGATCATCCGCACCCGGTTGTGCATGTAGCCGGTGTGCCACAGCTCGCGAAGCCCGGCATCGACGATCGGCACGCCGGTGTTGCCGCGCTGCCAGGCGTGCAGCTGCGCCTCACTGGGCGTTGCCCATGGGAAGCGATCGAAACGCGGGTTGAGGTTGTCAGTGGGCGTCTTCGGGAAGTGATGCAGCAGGTGGTAGGCGAAGTCACGCCAGCCCAGCTGGCGCAGGTAGCCGTCGATGTCGGCGTCGGTGCCGGCGCTACGCAGCCCTTCCAGCGCATGGGCAATCCGCCAGGGTGCGATTTCGCCGAAATGCAGGTGCGGCGACAGCCGCGAGGTCCCGACACGGTCCGGCAGGTCACGCTGCTCGCGATACCCGCGCAGGGCACCGTCTTCAAAGACGGACAGTGCTTCCAGCGCACCGGCTTCGCCCGGCTGCCAGTGCTCCCAGAAGCCGGTATCCCAGTCCAGCGTCGGCGCCAGCTGGAGATCATCCAATGCCAGGCTGTCGACCGCGTGCGGCGCCAGTGCTTCCGGTGCGGCCTGCAGTGCCGGCAGGCGCCAATGACTGAGTACATTGCGCCAGTACGGCGTAAATACCTTGTACGGCTGGCCCTGCTGGGTGGCGATGTCCCAAGGCTCGAACAACAGGCTGCCATTGCAGCTCTGCGCGTCGATGCCCTGCTCGCGCAGCATGCGCTTGATGGTGGCGTCGCGTGGCTGGGTGGCCGGTTCGTACTTGCGGTTCCAGTACACCGCCTCGGCGCCGGTCTGCGCGATCAGCAACTGCAGGGCCGGCAGGCTGTCACCACTGCGCAGCACCAGCGAGGAACCGCGCGTGCGCAGGTCCGCATCCAGCGCGGCCAGTGAACGGTGGCGCCACGCATCGGAGGCGGCACCCGGCGCCCACTCACCTTCTTCGTGCGGCGCATGGATGTAGACCGGCACCACGTCGTGGCCGGCATCCAGCGCGGCCTGCAGGGCCGGATTGTCCTGCAGCCGCAGATCACGGCGGAACCATACCAACGCTACCGACACAGGTACTGCCTTCGTTGTGGAAGGCGCACATGATAGCCAGCGGTGGTGAAGGGGATGCGCGCAGACGCCGTCTGCCAGGCTGCACGGCCGCTACCCGTTGGACTCTGACATGGATGATCTGCACGCCTCATTCGCCCGCTTCGGGCTGCTGCATGCGCAGCACGAGCGTGACTGGCAGGGCCCGTTCCCGCTGCCCACGGCACTGGCGTCGTTCTACGCGCAGGTCGGGCCGCTGGGCGAAGAGATCAATGCCAAGGTTGGCCGCGCCGGCATCACCGTTCCCGGCCTTGATGTCTGGATACCGCCACTGCAGCGCCTGTGGAGCCAGCAGGCCGGCTATCGATGGCATGGCGTCAGCGGCGAACGGATCAACGACTGGCCATCGAACTGGCTGGTGATTGCCGATCGTGGCGCTGATCCGTTCATCCTCAACCTGGACGACGGCCGTGTGCTGTTCAGCCACCACGGTGCCGGCCTGCTGGATGCCGGCGAGATCACTGCCGATGTGCCAACCTTGATGGCGGCTCTGGCTGCTGCAGGCACGGTGTACCTCGATGCCGGCGATGACCTCTACAACGACGATGACGATGGCGGCATCCGTCCTGAACACCGGGAGGCAGCCGTACAGGCGGTGGCCCGGGTACTGGGCGACCGCCTGCAGGCCGAGTTGTTCATCGAGACGTTGCTGGACTGAATCCAGCCATGGCGTGGATCTATTTCTCGAAGCGCTTCATCGCTTCGCTGATCAGCGTCCGCGCCTCGGCAGCGTTGCCCCAACCGTTGAGCTGCACCGGGTTGCGCCCGGCCGGCAGGTCCTTGTAGACCCGGAAGAACGCTTCGATGCGCTGTCGTTCGATCTCCGGCAGATCGGCCAGGTCGCGGATGTTGGCGTAGGTCGGGTCAACCTTGTCGGTCGGCACGCCGATGATCTTCTCGTCGTGCTCGCCGCCGTCGACCATCTTCAGGTAGCCGATCGGCCGGAAGCGCACGATCACGCCCGGATGCAGGGGTTCACGGGTCAGCACCAGCGCGTCCAGCGGATCGTTGTCGCCAGCCAACGTGCGCGGCATCGAACCGTAGTTGGCCGGATAGGCGACCGGCATCGACTGGAAGCGATCCACATGCACCAGGCCGTCCTCCTTGATCTCGTACTTGGTGAAGCTGCCGGCCGGAATCTCCACCGCCAGGTTCACTTCCTGCGGCGCCTGCTTCGGCTGCGCCACCAGGAACGGGTGCAGCACGCCATCGGCGGCGGCCACCGCGGTCGCGAGCAGGAGCAGGGCCCCGCCGATGGCAGCCATGGGGACAAGACGGTGTACGGTTTTCATCTGGATCTCCTCCTCATTCCCAGCAGCGATCGGCGCGGCCCTTGGCAGTCTGCGCGCGCGGGCAGTCACGCGGCGTGATGCGGCCTTCGGTCAGCTCCGTGCGCTGCTTGCCGCCCTTGGCGTCGCGACGCAGCTCGAAGGCATCGTAGAGTCGCCCGGTCACCGTGCGGGCTTCATAGCGCAGGTGCTGCGGATCGATGTGCAACACCTGGAACAGCTGGGTGTCCTCGGCCACCGGATCCATCGTCCTACGTGCCTCGTCGGAGAGACGGTACTGCTTCGGCCCCGCCACGGTCACCACATACTGCGGCGTCGCGGCCTGTCCTTCACCACGGCGGCCATAGGTGTGATCGTGGCCCTGCAGCACCAGATCGACGTTGTGGCGACGAACCACCGGCAGCAGCACGTCACGCAATGCGCCGTTCTCGCGCCCTTCGCGCGGCGAATAGAACGGCTGGTGCAGCAGCACGAGCGTCCACGGCTGCGGATTGCCGGTCAGTACCTTGTCCAGCCACTGGGCCTGCGCCTTGGCCGTGCCAAGGTCGAGTGCCGACGTGCCATCGACCACGGCGACGCGCACGCCCTGCGCATCGAACCAGTAGCTGGTCTGCTGTGCGGCGGATGCCCCATTGCCCGGCAGCGCGAACGTCACCGGCCAGTGCCTGCCCAGCACGCGGCGTTCCTGCGGAGTGTCCTCGAACTCCTCGACATACTCGTGGTTGCCGATCGCCGGCGCGACCAGGGTTTCCTGCGCCAGCCAACCGGCGGCGGCAAACCATTCGCCCCACTCGCTGTCATCGGCACCATCGCCCCCACTGACCAGATCGCCAGCGAACAGGCTCAGGCGCGCCTCGGGTGCGGCCTTCTGCGCGGCGCGCACCACGCGGCTGACATGGCTCACGTTCTTGTTCTGGGTATCTCCAAAGTACAGCAGGGTCAGCGGCTGGTCGGGCGCAGCCAGCGTGCGCAGCTGGTTCCAGGCGCTCCAGCTGCCGTTGCCCTGCACGCGGTAGACGTACAGGGTATCGGGCCGCAGGCCGCTGACATCAGCGCGGTGGTGGTGCGACAGCCCGTTCTCGGTCTGCAGCGCGCGGGTCGTGGCGCGCACCTGGCGGATGCCCTCGATGGCCGGTGAATCACCGGCAAGGGCAATCTCCAGCAGCGGCGCCTGCACGCTGCCGTCGGTGCGCCAGGCCACGGCGAACCCATGGCCGGGATCGACTGCCGGCGAAGCGACAATGCGGTCCGGCACCGTCGTCGCTGCGTAGTGGCGGCTGCCCGGCGGCACCTGGGTGTTCGCTTCAGCCGCCGCGAAGCACAACGACGGCACCGCCAGCAGCAGGCCCAGCGCCAACGTACGCATCAGGCAACGACCGCTCACGAACCACACTCCAGCGGCAATGCCAACTGCTTGGCGATGCTCTCCCAGTCGAACGCCACCACGCCCTGGTCGTCATGCACCGCATACAACGCGCCGTGCGGGAAGCGCGCGCTGGGCTGCTGCATCATCCAGATGCCATCGGTGTTGGCCACGGTATTGCCCTGGAACGCGCCGACCGGCTTCAGGGTGTGGCGGTCGAACAGGTGGAACACGCTGCGCTGCTTGCCCTGTTCGGTGGTGATCCACCAACCATCCTTGCCGCAGGTGCGCAGGGTTACGCCTTCGGCCTGCGCCTTGAACACGTCGCGGCCGAAGGTGGTGCCGGTGAAACGCCCGGCCAGCGTGTAGACCTTGAACTCGCTGGCGTAGCCCTCGTCCTCTTCGGCGATCAGCAGGCGATCGTTCTCGGGGTCGCCCCAGATCGACTCGACCACGCGCAGGGCACCCGCCTCAGTGGTATCACCGATGCTGGCCACAAGCTTCGCTTCGACCTTCGCGCCATCGCGGGTCACCTGGTACTGGCGCACGCGCTTGTCCAGCTCGGTCAGCGGCGGCAGGATGTCACGGCCCTGTGCATCCTCGCCGTTGTCCCAGGAGTCGGTCACGTAGACGCTGTAGCCATCGGCACGGCGGTCGACCCACAGCCCGTACGGCTTGCGCAGGTCGTCCGCAGCGAAGGTCGCCAGTGGAGTGAAGTCCGGCAGGCTCAGCACCTGCACGCGGTGATTGTCGCGCTCCACGATCCACAGCAGATCGTCGGTCACCGCGATGCCGTTTGGGCGATCGAACTGCCCTGGCGCGGTGCCGCTGCTGCCTACGTCGCGCAGGTGCTGGCCGCTGCTGCCGTCGTAGACCACCAGCTTGTCGGTGGCCTTGGCAGTGGCGATCAGCCAGAGCTTTCCGTCAGGTGCACGCCAGGCGGCAGGCGAATCGATGTTGTCAGCCGGCGTCATCGGTGAAAGGAATGCCTCGGCGATGGTGGTCACCGCACGCTCGTTCGTGGCCTTCGCCCCGGGCTTGGCCACGGCCGGATCATTGCCGTTGGCCGGCGTGCAGCCGGCCACCAACGTCACGGCCAGCATGGTGGCCAGCAGGGTGATGCGAGGCCCGCTCACAGTGCCACCTTCAGGCCCAGTGCGTAGGTGCGGCCATATTCTTCCATCTGCAGGGTGCGCGAGCGCGTGCCCTGGTACAGTTCCAGCGGCTTGTCCAGCAGGTTCTGTGCCTCGAAATACATGCTCACGCGCGGAGTGAACCTGTAGTCAAGCGAGAAGTCGAGCTGGGTGTTCGGCGCTACGTAGATGTCGAAGGCACGGCCGGCACCAAGGGTATCCAGGTACTCGCTGCGGTGTACGGCTGCCACGCGGGTGCTCAGGCCGTACTTCTCATAGCCGATGTGCGCGCTGTACACGTTCTTCGAGGCGCGCGGCAGGGTGAAGTCCTCACCGGCGCGCTTGGCCAGGCCCGGGTCGAAATCAGTGTCCAGCCAGGTGCCGCTGGCACCCACCAGCAGGCCATCCCAGCCAGCCGGGAGGAACGACAGCTGCTGCTGCCAGTTGAACTCGGCGCCACGCACCTTGGCCTTGTCGCCATTGACCGAGGTCACCACCGGCAGGCCGTCGTAGATGCCGTCGGCGCCGGCCTGGCGGACCTGCACGATGTAGCCGTCGATCGACTTGTGGAACACGCCCAGCGAGAGGATGCCGCTTTCGCCGATGTACTTCTCCACCGACAGGTCGATGTTGGTCGACTCGTACGGATCCAGCTCCGGGTTGCCCAGGCGCACTTCATTGTCGTTGCGGGCCAGGCCGATGCGCGGCGAGGCATCGCCGAAGCCCGGGCGCGCCACCGTCTTGTTGGCGGCGAAGCGGAACACCCAGTCGTCGCTGGCGTCGTAACGCAGGTGCAGGCCCGGCAGTACGTTGTTGTAGCTCTTGCTGGCGGTGACCCGGGTCGCGGTGTAGGAGCGCCCGTCCTTGGCCACGTCCACGCGATTGCCTGTGGCGCTGAAGCGGGTGTTCTCCACACGCACGCCGCCGATCACGCGCAGCGCACCGATGTCCCAGGTGCCCATCGCATAGCTGGCGAACACGTCTTCGCGCGCGGTGTAGTCGCCTTCCAGAGACGTCGCGGCGTTGCCACCGACATCCTGCGGACGCGCGCTGTATTCGCCACCGTGCTGCGACCAGTAGCTGCGCATCGCCGATGAGTCCATGCCCTGCCCCATCGGGCCGTGGCGATGTTCCGGCGAGCCGGTCGTCCAGTCACTGAGCTTGATCGCCGGACCCACGCGCAGCGACGCCTCATCGACATTCACGTCACGGTCGCGCCAGCGCCCGAGCAGGCCGAACTTGTAGCTGCTGTTGTCGCCGTCGAAGCGGATATTGACCTGCGCGCTGCGCTCCTCGTCGTCCACCTTCTTCGGCTTGGCCACCACACGGTCGAACTTGTAGTTGGCGTTGTCCAGCCACTGGTCGTTGTCGAAGGTGTAGGCGGGCAGGCGACTGCGCTGGTCCAGCGTGCCATTGAAGGCCTTGCCGTTGAGCTTGAAGCGCGATTCGATCTCGTCGTCCACGCGTTCTTCGGTGCGGGTATAGCCGATCTTGTAGTCCAGTACCGCGTCGGTCAGCTTGTTCTCGCCACCCAGGCTGGCGGCGAAGGTGTTCTCTTCCTTGGTCCGGTAGCGCATGCGCTTGTCGATCGAATCCTTCGGCATGCCGGCAAGTCGATACTGGTCGGTGCCGGTGGCGATCATGTCGGCGCTGTTGAAGTTGAAGATCACGCGCTGGCGGGTTTCGGCATCGTCGAACTGGCTGTACAGCGTGCGCAGGTAGTAACGGCTGTCCTCGTTCGGGCGCCAGTCGAAATTGAGGTTGGCGCCGATGCGCTTGCGCTCGATCTCGTACTTGCGGTTCTGCAGGTTCAGCGCGGTGATTTCGCCCGGGCGGGTGGTGGTCGGATCCTTGTTCCCGCTGACATCACCGTACTCCACTTCGCTGTTGTCCGATTCGAACGTCCGCTTCTGGTAGTTCACGCCGGCGGCGATGCCGAAGGTGTCGTTGAACACTTCGCTGTAGTTGAAAGCGGCCTTCGGGCTGGTCTCGCCCGAAAGCTGCTGGTGGCTGCCTTCGATCTTGCCACGCAGGCTGCGGCCCTCGCGGTCGAACGCCGAGGCGGTCTCGACCAGGATCGCGCCGCCAATGGCGTCGCCCGGCATGTCCGGGGTCGGTGATTTGACCACGCGCAGGCGCTCGGTCGAATCGGACGGGATCACGTCCATCGGTGCGGCGCGGCTGGAGTTGTCCGGTGTGCCGATGGCGATGCCGTCGACGCTGACGCTGTTGAGGTTGGCATCCAGTCCGCGCACGACCACGTAGCGGCCCTCGCCCTGGTCGCGCGTCACGCTGATGCCCGGCAGGCGTTGCAGCGACTCGGCCACGTTCTTGTCCGGGTACTGGCCCAGCGCGTCGGACGACACCGCATCCTCGATGGCGTTGCTGCTGCGCTTGAGGTCCACCGCGCGGATCTGCGATTCAAGCTGGGCGCGCACTTCAATGCGGTCCAGGTCGACCGCATCGGCGGCCACTGCACCGGTGGCGGCAACCGCCTGCTGCCCGGCGGCCTGCAGTGGTGCAGCAGCCCCCATCGCCAGGGTCAGGGTGATGGCAACGGCCAACGGAGTCTTGATATGCACTGGGAATCCCCATTCCTGTTAAGAATGGGTCTGCACGGTATGTCCGCAAGGTTGCATGGCAATGACATGCATCTGCACATTTCATGCGGGCCGTCTCCGGCCCCGGTTTGGGGTTGGGCGCCCAATCCGGCAAAATGGCGTCCTCTCTCCTTATCCCCCTTCCCGACCATGAAGATCGTCGAAGTGCGCCACCCGCTGGTGCAGCACAAGATCGGCCTGATGCGCAACGCTGCGCTCAGCACCAAGGATTTCCGCGAACTGGCCAACGAGCTCGGCACGCTGCTGGCCTACGAGGCCACCGCCGACCTGGACACCGAGCCGCACACCCTGGCCGGCTGGGCCGGTCCGGTCACCGTGCAGCGCATCGCCGGCGCCAAGATCACCGTGGTGCCGATCCTGCGCGCCGGCCTGGGCATGCTCAGCGGCGTGCTGTCGCTGATCCCGGCGGCACGCGTCAGCGTGGTCGGCCTGCAGCGCGATGAGGAAACGCTGCAGCCGGTGCCCTACTTCGAGCGCCTGACCGGCCGCCTGGAAGAACGCGACGCGCTGATCCTGGACCCGATGCTGGCCACCGGCGGCACCCTGATCGCCACGATCGACATGCTCAAGCGTGCCGGCGCCCGCCGCATCAAGGGCATCTTCCTGGTGGCCGCGCCGGAAGGCATCGAAGCAGTCAAGGCCGTGCATCCGGACGTGGAAATCTACACCGCGGCCATCGATGCCCAGCTCAACGACAAGGGCTACATCCTGCCCGGCCTGGGCGATGCCGGTGACCGCATCTTCGGTACCCGCGTCGGCTGAGCCGCCGAACCGGGGTCGGATCCCTTTCGCAGAAAGGGCTCTGACCCCACCCCGGATGCCGGCCTACAGGCCGGCCGCGAACGCTTCCAGCTGGCCGATGACGGTGTTCCAGCCGTCGAAGAAGCCCATCTGCTCATGCTGGTCGCGCAGGGCCTTGTCCGGGTGCATCACCTGCGCGGTGTAACGACAGCCCTGGCCCTCATCCTCCATCGAGATGATGGCGGTGAAGCCCAGCCACGGTGACTGCGGCCGCCAACCCGGGCCCAGCATCGAGGTGAACACCAGACGCTGCTGCGGCACGATCTCCAGAAAGCTGCCCGGGTTGTCACTGCTGCCGCCGTCGGGGCCCTGCATGAAGGTGTGGAAGGCGCCGCCCGGGCGCAGGTCGAAGGCACGCACTTCGGTGGACCACGGCTTCGGGCACCACCACTGGCGCAGCAGCTCCGGGTCGGTCCACGCCCGCCACAGGGCGGCGCGCGGTGCGTTCAGTACGCGACTGATGACCAGATCGGTCTCGGGGTTGTTACCTGCGTCTACGGCCATGGGCCTGCTCCTGTCGGTGAAGGGTTTCGACAAACTCGACCATGCGGTCGGCGCGCGTTTCCCATATGGCACGTTGTTCGGCCAGCCATTGCTCGGCCTGGCCCAACCGTTCCGGCACCAGTTCGCAGGTGCGCACACGCCCCTGCTTGCGGCTGCGCACCACGCCACTGCGCTCCAGCACGGCCAGATGCTTCATCAGCGAGGGCAAGGCCATCTCAAAAGGCTCGGCCAAGGTCGACACCGTGCGCGGCCCCTGCCCCAGCGCCGCCACGATCGCGCATCGGGTGGGGTCGGCCAGTGCCTGGAACACGTCTTGAATGGCGGGATCATACTTACCCATATGGCTAATTAATACGCCGATCTGAATGCCCCTGCAAGCGGTCGCTGCCGAGGCACGATTCTTCACGTGGCGTTGCTGCCTGCAGGCCAATGCTCCGCGCACCCGCCACCGCCTGGAGTGCTCTCGATGAAAGCTTCTTTCCTGCTGGCCGCTGTCCTGCTGGTCGGCCTGCCCCTGGCTGCCAATGCCACCACGCCGCAGCAGCAGCGCATGGCCGACTGCTCGGCCAAGAACAAGGGCTTGAAGGGTGACGCCTACAAGACCGCGCAGAGTTCCTGCCTCAGTGGCCACGCTGCCGAAGCCAAGCCGGCCAACGCGCAACAGGAACGCATGCGCAAGTGCAACGCTGACGCGGGTGCCAAGAAGCTGGCCGGTGACGCGCGCAAGACCTTCATGAGCAGCTGCCTGAAGGCGTCGTAGCATCGCTCGTCCAGTTCAATCGAATGGGGGCAGAGCCCGTTGCACAGCAATGGCATTCGACCCCATTTGAATATCGATATCTGACAGATGTGCCGACCAACGGTCGGCACCCACCAATAGCCACCGGCCACCTGTCAGAGGTGGGGGCGGTGTGGGTGGGCAGGCGCCGTGGATGACGCCATCGAGCCCCCATGGATGGGTTTACGGCGTGTCCTGACCATCCACACCGCCCCGCCATCCCACGGAATGCCGTTCTTGATCTTGCTTCGGCTTCTGCAGGTGCAGGGAACAGCCCTGCCGAACACCCGTCACCCCAGCGCGCGCGCCTTCAATTCACCCTGCTCGTGCAGGGTCACGAAACGCCCCTTGTCATCGCGACCCAGCTGCGCCAGCGCCACCTGCGGGTCGTGGGTGAAAAACAGATGCACGTTGCGCGCCAGCTTGTCCTCAAGGAACTGCCGCTTCTCGTCGATCAGGAGCTCGGCATTGCGGTCGTAGCCCATGGTGATCGGCACGTGTACCCATGAGCGCCCCGGGATCAGGTCGGCACAGAACACCACCCCGCCGTGCGCATCTTCGCCGGCGTGCGCGTGGCCGACGATCTCGGCCAGCATCAACCCCGGCGTGTGGCCATCGCTGTAGCTGAAGCGAACGCTGCGACCCAGAACCTTCGAATACTCGCCGTCCACTACTTCCAGGCGACCGCTGGCCTGCAGCAGGCCAGGCAGCTCCGGAATGAAGCTGGCACGGTCGCGCGGATGCGGCTGCATGGCGCGCTGCCAATGCTGCGCACCGACCACATAAGTCGCATTGGGGAACAGCAGTTCCGGCTCACGCCCTTCGCTCCATGCCGCCAGCAGGCCACCGGCATGATCGAAATGCAGGTGGCTGAGCACGACGACATCAATGTCCTCGTGCTCGAAACCTGCTTCGCGCAACGAATCGATCAGTACGTGCTGGCTTTCCTGCACGCCATAGCGCTCACGCATGCGCGGATCGAAGAACGCCCCGATACCGGTTTCAAACAGCACGGTCTTGCCTTCCAGCGGGCTGGCAAGCAGCGCACGGCAGGCCAGCTCGATGCGATTGAGCTCGTCCGGTGCCGCCCATTTTTCCCACAACGCGCGCGGCGCGTTGCCGAACATCGCGCCGCCGTCGAGGCGCTGCGAGTTTCCACGAATAGACCAGAGTTTCATGTGTCGATTATCGGCGCCGGCTCGTTAAATAATCGCTAGAAAGGAAACAGAAAACCCCGCCGTCAAGGGCGGGGTTTTCGGTAAACAGCCAGATTGGCGGCCAGCGGCCGGCACGACCGGATCAGCGTGCCGGCACGACCAGGGCGCTGCCCACCGGGTTGCGCGGGTCGCTGCCGCCAAACAGCTTGTTGGCCTTCCGGTCCCATTCCACGGTCTGCAGGTTGCCCCACACGTGGCTGGACCCGCGGCCCCCGGCGGCCACATTGCCCGGCAGGTCGATCTTGTGACCCATCGCCTGCAGCTGCTTCACCGTGGCCGCGTCGAATGCATCGTCCTCGGCTTCGATCAGGTCCGGCAGCCACTGGTGGTGATAGCGCGGCAGCGCGGCAACCTGCTGCGCGTCCAGGCCGGCGTCGTAGCCGAGGATGCCCAGCAGCACCATGGTGATGATGCGGCTGCCACCCGGGGTGCCCAGCACCACCACCTTGTCGGCGTTCTCCATGAAGGTCGGGGTCATCGAGCTGAGCATGCGCTTGCCCGCCTTCGGCGCATTGGCCTCGTAGCCCATCACGCCGAACGCGTTGGGCGTGCCCGGCTTCAGCGCGAAGTCGTCCATCTCGTTGTTCAGCAGCACGCCGGTGCCCTTCGGAATCAGCCCCGAGCCGTACAGCAGGTTGACGGTCTGGGTCGCGCCGACCCGGTTGCCGTCACGGTCGATGATCGAGAAGTGCGTGGTCTCGTCATCTTCCAGCGGCGTCGGGTTGCCCGACAGCAGGTCGCTGGGCGTGGCCTTCTCCGGATGGATGGTCGCCCGCAGGCCCTGTGCGTAGTCCTTGCTGGTCAGCACCTTCTGCGGGATCTGCACGAAGTCCGGATCGCCGAGGAAGAAAGTGCGGTCGCGGTAGGCACGGCGCATCGACTCCACCACCAGGTGGGTGCGGTGCGCCGGGTCCATCTTGTTGATGTCCCAGCCTTCCAGGATCTGCAGCATGCTGGCCAGCGCGATGCCACCGGACGACGGCGGCGGAGCGGTGGTGATCTTCCAGCCGTTGTAGTTGAACACGATCGGTTCGCGCTGCTTCACGCGATAGCCGGCCAGCTCTTCAGCGGTCCACTGGCCGCCGGCCTGCTTCACGCCGGCCAGCAACAGCTTTCCGGTCTGGCCCTTGTAGAAGCCATCGAAGCCACCTGCGGCCAAGCGCTCCAGCGTCTGTGCCAGCTCCGGCTGCTTGAACAGGTCACCGCTGGTGATCGGCTTGCCGTTGCGCAGGTAGACCTCACGGGTGCCGGGATAGCGCTCCATCACCTCACGGCGAGAGGCATAGCCCTTGGCCATGCGGTCGTAGACCGGGAAGCCTTCGCGCGCGATGCGGATCGCCGGCTGCAGCGATGCAGACAGCGGCAGCTTGCCGTGCCTGGCCGACAGCTCGACCAGCGCCGCAGGCAGGCCCGGAATACCGGCCGACCACGCACCGTTGACCGAGCGGTCACGGTCGAGGTTGCCCTGCTTGTCGAGGAAGGCCTGCGGCGTTGCCGCGGCCGGCGCGGTCTCGCGCGCGTCCAGCATCACGTCCTTGCCGGTGGCCGCGTCGTGCAGCAGGAAGAAGCCACCGCCACCCAGCCCGGAACTGATCGGCTCGACCACCGCCAGCGTGGACGATACCGCCACCGCGGCGTCGAAGGCGTTGCCGCCCTGCGCCAGGATGTCGATGCCGGCCTGGGTGGCCAGCGCGTGGCCGCTGGCAATGGCCGCGCCGTCGGGGCGCTCGGCACGGGCCGGGCTGTCGGCCCAGGCAATCGGGCTCAGCAGCAGGCCGAGCAGCAACAGGGGGCGGACGATCAGCGTCTTCATTCGGATGGGGGCTCCGCATAGAGTTCGGGGTGATCGTGCTGCAGCTGGCGCAGCTTGGCCAGCAGCTGGTCTTCCGTTTCCACGATCTCCGGGTCCGGATCGATGCACTCGACCGGGCAGACGACCACGCACTGTGGCTCGTCGAAATGACCCACGCATTCGGTGCAGCGCGCAGGGTCGATCACGTAGATGGTTTCACCCATCGCAATGGCCTGGTTCGGGCAGGCCGGCTCGCATACGTCGCAGTTGACGCAGAGCTCGTTGATTTTCAGCGACACGGCGATACTCCTCGCCCGCGCCCTGGGACAAAGGACCGGCCAGCGCGGGCGCGCGGGCCGGTCAGGTCATCAGCGGCGCCCTTGCAGGACGCCGCCCGGGCCATGCCGGAGCATGGCCGCCATGGCTCGGTCTTACTTGGCTTCGACGAAAATGTACTCGGCACCGGTCGGCTGGATCGCAGCCTGAACGCGGGCGTTGTCGGCCGACTGGCCGATGAAGACGACGCGCACGCCCTTCATCGAATCCGGCGACACGTCCTTGAACACGGCCTGGATCATGTCAGCCATCTTGCCCGAGGCCGACGAACCGAAGGCCAGCATGTTGCCCGGCTGCACGCCACGGGCCACGGCCTGGGTCGCGCTCTCGGTCTGGCGCTCGTACTTGGCCTGGAAGTCCGGGTCCGATTCCGGCGAGAGGTAGTACAGGAACGGGCTGTTGGTGATGTTGCCCATGTTCTGGATCGCCACTTCCTGCAGGTACTTCTTCCAGCCTGCATCATCATCCTTGGCCGGGGCGACCAGGGCCTGCTTGGCCTCGTCGACCGGAGCGGCCTCTTCCTTCTTGCAGGCGGTGAAGGCCAGGGCCAACGAAGCGATCAGCATCGCGCGCATGGTGGTGTTCATGGGTTTCCTCCCGGAATGGTGCGTGGTGTTGTACGTAATGGGGTGCGGGTACAGCGGGGCTTACGACTGTGCCGCCTTCGCTTCGCGGACCTTGCGCAGGGCTTCGAGCACCGCGGCCGGCACGAAGCCGGACACGTCGCCGCCCAGGCGCGCGATCTCGCGGACCAGCGAGGACGAAATGAAGCTGTGCTGCTCGGCCGGGGTCAGGAACAGGGTCTCGACCTCGGGGATCAGGTGGCGGTTCATGCTGGCCATCTGGAACTCGTACTCGAAGTCGGACACCGCGCGCAGGCCGCGCAGCAGCACCCCACCCTGGACCGAACGGACGAAATGGGCCAGCAGGGTGTCGAAGCCGATGACCTCGACGTTGCCATGGTGGCCCAGTGCGCCACGCGCCAGCTGCACGCGCTGCTCCAGCGGTAGCGCCGGGCCCTTGGACGGGCTCTGCGCCACGCCCACCACGACCTTTTCAAACAGCGGCGCGGCCCGGCTGACCAGGTCGATATGACCGTTGGTGATCGGGTCGAACGTGCCGGGATAGACGGCAATGCGGCGGTTGGCCACGGTCATGGGCGGATGCAGATGTTCAGATGAGGTCAAAGTGTAGCAGTGGCGCGGCGGTACAGGGCAAAGCGCACCTCGCGGGTACCGCCCTCGCGGTGCAGCAGCCAGTCCGGCGGCAGCACCGGCACGTGGCCGGCCGGGGATTCCAGGTACAGCCAGGCATCGGCGGCCAGGTGCCGCGGCAGCTGCGCCAGCACGTCCTGCCACAGGCCATCGGCGAACGGCGGGTCGATGAAGACCAGATCGGCCTGCTGCGCGGGTGCGCCCTGCAGCCAGCGCAGGGCATCGGCCTGCACCACGGTGATCTGGTCGGCGGCCTGGAGCTTGGCCACGGCCGCGGTCAGATTGCGTCCCAGCTGCGCGTCGCGCTCGACCAGGGTGGCGTGGGCGGCACCGCGCGAGACCGCCTCCAGGCCCAGCGCGCCACTGCCGGCGAACAGGTCCAGCACCCGCGCGCCGCCCAGTCTGGGCATCAACCAGTTGAAAAGGGTCTCGCGCACGCGGTCACTGCTGGGCCGCAGCCCCGGCAGGGTCGGCACCGGCAGGCGGGTATTGCGCCAGCGACCGCCGATGATGCGGACCTGGCCGTCATTGCTCCCACGGCCGCTCACAGGCGCCCCCGGCGGGATGTATTCAAGAAATTCAGCATGAGCGGGATTGTAGTCGTCCGGGCGGCGCCCGGAACCCGCAGAGACCGAAGCAACAGCCAGAGCAACGGCAAAAGCTGGTTCCCTGTGGGTAGGCGGGGTGGGCCAGGTTGTGGGGGACGCCGTAAACCCGTCCATGGGGGCTTGGCCGCGGCATCCATGCCGCGGACACCCCCACAACCTGCCCCACCCCGCCTTCGACAGTTTCCTGCGATCTGCCGGAAGGTCTCTTGGGGTCAGATCCGTTTTCCTGCGGAAAACTGATCTGACCCCATTTGATGTATCGATATCTGACAGATGTGTCGACCAAGGTCGACACCTGCCAACAGCCGCGTGAACCTGTCAGAGGCGGGGCGGTGTGGGTTGGCAGGACCGTTGGCGCCATGGATGGCGCCATCGAGCCCCCAGGGACGGGTTTACGGCGTGTCCTGCCAACCCACACCGCCCCGCCATCCCACGGATAGCCCGCTGTTGCTGTTGCTGTTGCTGTTGCTTCGGCCTCTGCAGGTGCAGGGCTGCAAGCCCTGCCGACCAACCCCTTGATTTCGGGACAATCAGCCATACCCCTTGGCGAGGCCGCACGCGCTGGCGCGGCATTGCACATGGAGCCCTATCGATGACCGAGACCACCCAGACCGAAACCCTTGGCTTCCAGACCGAAGTCAAGCAGCTGCTGCAGCTGATGATCCACTCGCTGTACTCCAACAAGGAGATCTTCCTGCGCGAGCTGGTCTCCAACGCCGCTGACGCTGCCGACAAGCTGCGCTTCGAAGCCCTGACCCAGCCGGCCCTGCTTGAAGGTGACAGCGAGCTGCGCGTGCGCGTCAGCTTCGACTCCGCCGCCCACACCATCACCATCGAAGACAACGGCATCGGCATGAGCCGCGCCGAGGCCATTGCCCACCTCGGCACGATCGCCAAGTCCGGCACCGGCGATTTCCTGCGCCAGCTGTCCGGCGACCAGAAAAAGGATTCGCAGCTTATCGGC
Source organism: Stenotrophomonas sp. YJH_SMC_133 (assembly GCF_059370655.1). NCBI lineage: Bacteria > Pseudomonadati > Pseudomonadota > Gammaproteobacteria > Lysobacterales > Lysobacteraceae > Stenotrophomonas > Stenotrophomonas sp. YJH_SMC_133. The sequence goes on from NZ_JCAFTW010000012.1 coordinate 87,663, forward strand.
CAGTTCGGCGTCGGCTTCTACAGTGCCTTCATCGTTGCAGACCAAGTGGAAGTGACCTCGCGCCGCGCCGGCCTGGCTGCAGGCGAAGGCGTGCGCTGGACCTCGCGCGGCGAAGGCGATTTCGAAGTGGCCACCATCGACAAGGCCGAGCGCGGCACCCGCATCGTGCTGCACCTGAAGGACGGCGAGCACGACTTCGCCGATGGCTGGCGCCTGCGCGGCATCCTCAAGAAGTATTCGGACCATATCGGCCTGCCGATCCAGATGCCGAAGGAAGGTGGCGAAGAAGGCGCCGCGGTCGAATGGGAAACCGTCAATCGCGCCAGCGCGCTGTGGACCCGCCCGCGCACCGAGATCAGCGACGCCGAGTACACCGAGTTCTACAAGCACGTGGCACACGACCACAGCGATCCGCTGGCATGGAGCCACAACAAGGTCGAAGGCAAGCTGGAATACACCTCGCTGCTGTACGTGCCCGGCCGCGCGCCGTTCGACCTGTATCACCGCGATGCGCCCAAGGGCCTGAAGCTGTACGTGCAGCGCGTGTTCGTGATGGACCAGGCCGAGCAGTTCCTGCCGCTGTACCTGCGCTTCATCAAGGGCGTGGTCGATTCCAACGACCTGTCGCTGAACGTCTCGCGCGAGATCCTGCAGTCCGGCCCGGTCATCGATTCGATGAAGGCCGCACTGACCAAGCGCTCGCTGGACATGCTGGAAAAGCTGGCCACAGAGAAGCCGGAGCAGTACGCCACGTTCTGGAAAGAATTCGGCCAGGTGCTGAAGGAAGGCCCGGCCGAGGACTACAACAACCGCGAGAAGGTGGCCGGCCTGCTGCGCTTCGCCTCTACCCGTGGCGACGGCGATGCGCAGAACGTGTCGCTGGCTGACTACCTCGGCCGCATGGCCGAAGGCCAGGACAAGATCTACTACCTGACCGGCGAGAGCTACAGCCAGGTGCGCAACAGCCCGCACCTGGAAGTGTTCCGCAAGAAGGGCGTGGAAGTGCTGCTGCTGACCGACCGCATAGACGAGTGGCTGATGGGCTACCTGACCGATTTCGACGGCAAGGGCTTCGTCGACATCGCCCGCGGCGACCTCGACCTGGGCGCGCTGGAAACCGAAGCGGACAAGCAGCAACAGGAAGCAGCGGCCAAGGACAAGCAGGGCCTGGTCGAGCGACTGAAGACGGTGCTGGGCGATGACGTGGCCGACGTGCGCGTCTCGCACCGCCTGACCGATTCGCCGGCGGTGCTGGCCATCGGCGAACAGGACCTGGGCCTGCAGATGCGCCAGATTCTGGAAGCCAGCGGGCAGAAGGTGCCGGACAGCAAGCCGGTGCTGGAGATCAACCCGGGCCATCCGCTGATCGCCAAGCTGGATGCTGAAGCCGATGGCGCGCGTTTCGACGATCTGGGCCGGGTGCTGTTCGACCAGGCTGCATTGGCCGCCGGCGACAGCCTGAAGGATCCGGGCGCCTATGTGGCGCGCCTGAACAAGCTGCTGCTGGAGCTGTCGGCCTGATCGACAAGGTGGTGGCCGGGCATGGCCCGGCGATGCTCTGGTAGAGGCCAACCTTGGTTGGCACCTGCCAGGGCGGATCGAGCGTGCCAACCAAGGTTGGCACCCACCACAGGCGGCGGTTGGCACTTGGCGAGCGGGTTCAGGCCTCGCGATCCAGCAGCGAGCCCAGCATCTGGTCCTGGCGTCGGATCACCGCGGCGTTGGAAGCGAAAGCCACCACCTCGGCTTTCGCTGCCAGCAGATCACCCAGTGGTGCACTGACATCGGCGCCGGTAGGGGTCACCGCGGCCTGCACCCCGCCCTGCTCCACCGTACTGCGTTGCAGCTGCAGGCGTTGGGCATCAGGAGTCGCCAGGTTGGCCACGTTGTGCGCGGCCACCTGCACGCCCTGCTGGGCCGCACGCATCCCGCCGAGGGCGATTCCCATCACGTTGTTCATGGCGGTCTCCGGACCGCCCTGCGCAGCCCTCCGGACCGGTTAACGGCCGGCCGGCCGCGACCTTGAGTCCACATCGGCCCGACAGGCCTGAGTGGTAGCATATCCCTCTGATTTCAGCGCCTTTTGCCAATGCTCAGTTTTTTCCGCCGCAAGAAGCCCCAGGATGCCCCCGCAACGGAGGCACCCAAGACCCAGCACTACTCGGCTGAAGAGCTGGCGGCGGCGTTTCCGTCGGCCGCGCCGGTCGAGGACAAGGAGCCGGCACCGGTAGCCGTACCGGCCGAGCCTGCACCGGTCGAGCCGCCCCCGGCAACCGCCGTTCCGGTCGCTGTCGAGCCCACCCCGGCGATTCCGGCCCCAGCCGCAGCGGTTCCGGCAGCTCCTGCGCCGACGGCGCAGATCGACGTCGCCCCCATCGCGACCCCGGCCATCGAACCGGCACCCGCACCGCTGCCCGAGCCCACCCCGGCACCGGTCACCGACGACCTGCCTGCTGCCGCCTCGGTCGACGCTGCTCCGGCTCCTGCCGGCAAGCCCGGCTGGCGCGAACGCCTGCGCAACAGCGTCATCGCGCGCAGCTTCGGTGGCCTGTTCTCGCGCAACCCAAAACTCGACGACGACCTGCTGGACGAGCTGGAAACCGCCCTGATCACCGCCGACGTCGGCGTGGGTGCCACCACCGATCTGGTCGAGGGGCTGCGCAAGCGCATGAAGTCGCGCGAGTTCGCAGATGCAAATGCGCTGCTGGCCGCGCTGCGCGCCGAGCTGATCGCGATCCTGCAGCCGGTGGCCAAGCCGCTGGTGATCGACCGCAATGCCAAGCCCTTCGTGGTGCTGACCGTCGGCGTCAACGGCGTTGGCAAGACCACCACCATCGGCAAGCTGGCCAAGCGTTTCAAGGATGAAGGCCACAGCCTGATGCTTGCCGCCGGCGACACCTTCCGCGCCGCCGCCGTCGCACAGCTGCAGGCCTGGGGCGAGCGCAACGGCGTGGCCGTGGTCGCCCAAGGGCAGAACGCCGATGCCGCTTCGGTGGCATTCGATGCGCTGCAGGCCGGCAAGGCCCGTGGCACCTCGGTGTTGATCGCCGATACCGCCGGCCGCCTGCACACCCAGTCCGGCCTGATGAACGAGCTGGGCAAGATCCGCCGCGTGCTCGGCAAGATCGACGCCACTGCACCGCACGAAGTACTGATGGTGATCGACGGCACCACCGGCCAGAACGCGCTGTCGCAGCTGCGCCAGTTCAATGCCGCGGTGAACGTGACCGGCCTGGTGGTGACCAAGCTGGACGGCACTGCCAAGGGCGGCGTGGTGTTCGCGCTGGCCCGCGAGTTCGGCATTCCGATCCGTTTCGCCGGCATCGGCGAGCGCCCGGAAGACCTGCGCGTATTCGATCCGGAAGCCTTCGTTGACGCCCTGCTGCCCGAAGCGCTGGGTGCCTGATAGACCGTGCAGCCACGCATGGCGTGGCTCTACTGCAGCCCGGTAGAGCCCCCCATGGGTGGCTGCCCACCTCCGGAATACCGATGCCCCGCCAGCCGCACGCCAGCGCCGGAACCACGCAGACCGACGACTTCGTCGCCCACCTGCTGCATTGGTTCGACGACCACGGCCGCCACGACCTGCCCTGGCAGCATCCGCGCAGCCCCTATCGGGTCTGGTTGTCGGAAATCATGCTGCAGCAGACCCAGGTGAGTACGGTCATCCCGTACTTCCAGCGGTTCCTGCAGCACTTCCCGACCCTGCCCGACCTCGCCGCCGCCGGCAATGACGCGGTGATGGCGCAGTGGGCCGGGCTCGGCTACTACGCCCGCGCACGCAACCTGCACGCGGCAGCCAAGCGCTGCGTGGAACTGCACGACGGCGACCTGCCACGTGACTTCGACGCACTGCATGCCCTGCCCGGCATCGGCCGCAGCACCGCCGGTGCGATCCTCAGCCAGGCCTGGAACGACCCGTTCGCGATCCTCGATGGCAACGTCAAGCGGGTGCTCAGCCGCTACCACGGCATCGACGGCTTCCCGGGCCTTCCGGCCATCGAGAAGCAGTTGTGGGCGATCGCCGAGGCGCACGTGGCGCAGGTGCCGACCGGGCGCATGGCCGATTACACCCAGGCGCAGATGGACCTGGGCGCGACCGTGTGCAGCCGCGCCAGACCCGCCTGCGTGATCTGCCCACTGCAGGACGCGTGCGTGGCGCGCCGCGAAGGCCGCACTGCCGAACTGCCGACGCCCAAGCCCAGCAAGACCCTGCCCGAACGAGAAGCAGTGGCCCTGCTGCTGCGCGACCCCCAGCAGCGCGTGCTGCTGCAGAAGCGGCCGGACACCGGCATCTGGGCGCAACTGTGGACGCTGCCGCAGGCCGAGGCCGGCAGCGACCTGCAGGACTGGTTCGATGCGCATGTTGAAGGTTCGCTGGAAGACGCCGAGGAGTTGCCAGTGCTGCAGCACACCTTCAGTCACTACAGGCTGCACCTGCAGGTACTGTCGCGCCAGGTGAACGGCCTGCGCGTGGAAGAACCCACGTTGCGCTGGGTCGCCTACGATGAACTGCGCGCGCTGGGCCTGCCCGCGCCGATCCGCAAACTGCTCGACGGCGCGACGATCAAGACGCCAAAACGAACTTCCAAGAAACCCCGCAACCACGAGTGAGTGCCATGCCCCGAACCGTCTTCTGCCAGTACGAACAACGCGATGCCGAGGGCCTGGACTTCGTGCCCTACCCCGGCGAGCTGGGCCAGCGCATCTTCAACAACATCGGCAAGCAGGCCTGGGCTGCGTGGCTGGCGCACCAGACCATGCTGATCAACGAGAACCGCCTGTCGCCGCGTACGCCGGAACATCGCGCGTTCCTTGAAGGCGAACTGGTCAAGTTCCTGTTCGAGAAGGACGCGCAAAAGCCGGCCGGCTTCACTCCGGAAGCCTGACGCACAGGTAGTGCCGGCTGCGAACAAAAAAGGGGACGGAGGGGATTAAGTCGTTTGTGGTACAAACGACTTAATCCCCTCCGTCCCCTTTTTTGATCAATTCGCCGGCGCGGTGTTTTCCTCGCGCTCCTGCACCTGCGCCTGGCGCAGCTCCTGCTCGGAAGCGCGTAGTGCCTTCACATCCAGCTTGCGGATGCTGTCGATGAAACACGGCAGGCGCGGGCCGCCGGTAGGGTCGCGCACCAGCACCTTGTCGAAACGCGCCGAAACACGATTCATCTGGCTGGTCAGGCCGATGGCGGTGGCATATGGCAGGTCCTGGCAGGGCCCCCTCAACTCCAGCAGGTAGGCCTCGCTGGGACGCGTCCATACCGCAAGCGCGCTGTCACCCAGCTCGGTCCAGCCATTGAGGGTGCCGAAGAACTGCATGTCGTTCTGCGGCGCGCCGGCGTGGGCACGGTACAGGTCAAGCTTCTCGGCGCTGCTGAGCCGGCCAGTGGTCGCACACGCGGCCAGCGCCAGGCAGAGTCCGGCCACCAGGAACGGGGTCTTCATGGCGATCTCCTCGGGGAACTGTCGCCATCATGCGCCCGGGCCGGCAACGGCGGCGCGACGACCGACAGCCCCATTCAGGCGCTGGTCGGCGGTCGACCAAGGCCGACCTCTACCAAAGCAGACCCAAGGCCCCGGATTCCGGAAGTCACCAACCTTGGCTGGCGCCTGCCCTGCAGGAGCAGCCGACCAGGGTCGGCTTCCACAAAAGCGGCCCCGGCGCCTCAGACGTCGGCGTGGGCCAGGGCGTGCAAGCGCCCTTCGCGCAGCTCCAGCACCCGGTCGAGGCGGCGCGCCAGGCTGCGGTCGTGGGTGACCAGCACCAGGCTGGTGTGACGCGCACGATTCAGTTCCAGCATCAGCTCGAACACCGTGGCGGCCGTGCGGTCATCCAGGTTGCCGGTCGGCTCGTCACCCAGCACGCAGGCTGGGTGATTGACCAGTGCCCGCGCCACCGCAGCACGCTGCCGCTCACCACCAGACAGCTCGCCCGGCTTGTGATCCAGGCGGTGGCCGAGGCCCACCGCTTCCAGCAGCGTGGTGGCCCGGCTGCTCGCTTCTGCTACCGCAGTGCCAGCCAGCAGTACCGGCATCATCACGTTTTCCAGCGCGGTGAACTCCGGCAGCAGGTGATGGAACTGGTAGACGAAGCCCAGCGCCTGGTTGCGCAGCAGACCGCGCGCGGTATCCGACAGCGCCGACATGCGCTGCCCGGTCACGTAGACCTCGCCGGCGGTTGGAATGTCCAGGCCGCCCAGCAGGTGCAGCAGCGTGCTCTTGCCGGCGCCGGAGGCACCGATGATCGCCACCGTCTCGCCGGCGGTCACGGTCAGGTCCAGGCCATCGAACACCGGGGTCTGCATGCGCCCTTCGGCGTAGGTCTTGCCCAGTGCTTCGGCGCGGATCACTTCGTCGCCGCGGTTGAAGACCTTATTCATAACGCAGGGCCTCCGCCGGCTGGGTGCGTGCTGCCCGCCAGGCGGGATACAGGGTGGCCAGGAAGCTCATCAGCAGCGCGACCACGGTGATCGCCACCACGTCGCCGGTCTGCATGTCGGTCGGCAGGCCGGTGATGTAGTACACATCCTCCGGCAGCAGCTTGACGTTGAACACGCTCTCGATGGCGCCGAGGATGCGTTCCAGGTTGAGGGTCAGGGTGATGCCGCCGATCAGGCCGGCCAGCGTGCCGAAGATGCCGATCAGCGAACCCTGCACCATGAACACCTGCATCACCCCGCCCGGCGTCAGGCCAAGGGTGCGCAGGATGGCGATGTCGGCCTGTTTGTCGGTGACCAGCATCACCTGCGACGACACCAGGTTGAAAGCGCCCATGGCGATGATCAGCGACAGCAGGATGCCCATCACTACCTTCTCCATGCGCAGCGAGTGGTAGAGGTTGGCATTCTGCTGGGTCCAGTCACTTACCCGGTACGCGCCGCCGAGGCTCTGCGCCAGGTCCACGCCCACTTCCAGCGAGCGGTCCATGTCGTGCAGTTTCAGCCGCACGCCGGTAGCGCCATCGGAACGCAGCACGCGCTCCAGGTCCTGCATGTTGGCGAAGCCGACGCCGCGGTCGACCTCGTTGTAGCCGGCCTCGAAGATGCCGCTGACGGTGAAGCGTTTCATCCGCGGCACTGCGCCAGCGGGCGTGCCCTGCACTTCTGCAAAGGTCACCAGCACCTGGTCGCCAACGTCCACGCCCAGCCAGACCGCCAGCTCTTTGCCCAGCAGCACGTTGAAGCTGCCCGGCTTGAGGCTGTCATAGCTGCCCTTGGTGACCTTCTTGTCGATCACCGACACCTTCGGCTCCAGCGCCGGATCGATGCCCTGGATGATTGCGCCCTGCACGCGCGGGCCGCTGATCATCGACTGGATCTCGATGTACGGCGCGGCACCTGCCACGCGCGGGTCCTTGCGGGCGACGTCCACCACGCGCATCCAGTCAGGCATCGGCTCGCCGTCGCGGCTGATGGTGGTGTGCGCGGTCATCTGCAGCAGGCGGCTGCGGATTTCCTTCTGGAAACCGCTCATCACCGCCAGGGTGGTGATCAGCACCGTAACGCCGAGCGCGATGCCCAGGATCGATGCCATCGAGATGAAGGAGATGAAGCCGTTGCGGCGCTTGGCGCGCAGGTAGCGCAGGCCAATGGCCACGGGAATGGGTTTGAACATGCAGGCACGCCGGTCAATTCAGCTTATGGTGCCATCGACCGGGGCCTACGGGAAACGCCGCGTGCGGCCACGGCCAGTCGCAGTTCACGTCGCTGCCTGGAATCGAGCACATCGGGCCAGAACAGCAGGCGCCGGCGGCACCGATCCTCACGCCAGAGCAACAACAGCCACGGCCCACGCACGACCAGTTGTGGTGCATCGACGTCCTGCCCGGCCACCTGCAGCGGCTCGGGCGGTACCGGCAGAAGCACCTGCACGCGCGGCCTGCGCTGGCGCCAGGCCAGTTCGGCCAACCCGATGCCCCAGGCCAGCAACACCGCCGGCGTCAGCAGCCTGGGCGGCAGATCCGATGCACGCAGCAGCCAGGGTGCGGCCAGCAGCACCGCCAGCTGGGCGGCGGCCTGCAGCCGCGAGGGGCGCCACTCAAGGCTTGAGGGCGAGGATCTTCTGCATGAGGGGGATCGCGTGCGCATGCGGGCAGGCCTCATAGCCCATGAACCAGCGCCACAACTTATCGTCCTCGCAGTCGAGCAGGAACAGGAAAACCTCGCGCTCCTCGGTCGGCGCGGTGCTCCATTCGTGGTCGAGATAACGGCCGAACAGCTGGTCCAGCTCACGCATGCCGCGGCGGCAGCGCCAGCGCAGCTTCTTCAGCAGAACGTCTTCTTCCATCGTGTTTCTCCAGATACAGCAAAGCCACGCAAGGCGTGGCTCTACTGCGGTGGCACAGCCACGCATGGCGTGGCTCTACCGGGTACGGCCAGAGCCGATCAGGCGCGGCGTTCCATCATCAGCTTCTTGATCTCGGCGATCGCCAGCGCCGGGTTCAGGCCCTTCGGGCAGGTCCGGGCGCAGTTCATGATGGTGTGGCAGCGGTACAGCTTGAACGGATCTTCCAGATCGTCCAGGCGCGCACCGGTGTCCTCATCGCGCGAGTCGATGATCCAGCGGTAGGCCTGCAGCAGGATCGCCGGGCCCAGGTAACGCTCGCCGTTCCACCAGTAGCTCGGGCAGCTGGTCGAGCAGCAGGCGCACAGGATGCACTCGTACAGGCCGTCCAGCTTCTTGCGGTCTTCCGGCGACTGCAGGCGCTCACGGTCCGGCGGTGCCGGGGTCTGGGTGCGGATCCACGGCTTGATCGAGGCGTACTGCGCATAGAAGTGGGTCAGGTCCGGAACCAGATCCTTCACCACGTTCATGTGCGGCAGCGGGTAGATCGGCACTTCCTTCTTGCCGCAGTCCGAGATGGCTCGGGTGCAGGCCAGGGTGTTGGTGCCGTCGATGTTCATCGCGCACGAACCACAGATGCCTTCGCGGCACGAGCGGCGGAAGGTCAGGGTCGGGTCGATCTCGTTCTTGATCTTGATCAGGGCGTCCAGGACCATCGGGCCACAGGCGTCCAGATCGACTTCATAGGTATCGGTGCGCGGGTTGCTGTCGTCGTCCGGACTCCAGCGGTAGATCTTGAAGGTGCGCACGTTCTTGCCGCCGTTCTTGACGGGGAAGTGCTTGCCCTTCGTGATCTTGGAATTCTTGGGGAGTGAAAACTCGGCCATGGCTGCTCTCGTTGGCTCAGGCGGCCCGCGCCCTTGGGCGCGGATTGCATGGTAGGCGGGGTCGGATCAGTACACGCGCGGCTTCGGCGGCACCACGGACACGTCGTCGGTCAACGTGTACATGTGCACCGGACGGTAGTCGAAGCTGCACTTGCCCTTCTCGTCGACGCTGACCAGGGTGTGCTTCTGCCAGTTGACGTCGTCGCGGTCCGGATAGTCCTCGTGCGCATGCGCACCACGGCTTTCCTTGCGCTGTTCGGCCGAGTTGATCGTCGCCACCGCGTTGAGCAGCAGGTTGTTCAGCTCGTAGGTCTCGATCAGGTCCGAGTTCCACACCAGCGAACGGTCGGAGACCTTCACGTCCTGGAACGAGTCGAAGATCTTGTCCATCTTCTCGCAGCCTTCCTTCAGCGTCTGGCTGGTGCGGAAGACGGCCGCGTCGGCCTGCATGGTGCGCTGCATGCGATCGCGGATGACCGAGGTCGGGGTATCGCCGTTGGCGTGGCGCAGTTTGTCCAGCAGGCCCAGCGCCTTGTCGCAGGCATCGGCCGGCAGCGGCTTGTGCGATGCGCCCGGCTTGATGGTCTCGGCGCAGCGGTTGGCCACCGCACGACCGAACACCACCAGGTCCAGCAGCGAGTTCGAGCCCAGTCGGTTGGCGCCGTGCACGGACACGCAGGCCGCTTCACCGATGGCGTACAGGCCCGGCACCACGGCATTGTCGTTGTCGCCGACCTTCTGCACCACTTCGCCGTGGTAGTTGGTCGGGATGCCGCCCATGTTGTAGTGCACGGTCGGGATGACCGGGATCGGCTGCTTGTGCACGTCGACGCCAGCGAAGATGCGGGCGCTTTCGGCGATGCCCGGCAGCTTGTCGTCGATCACGCCCGGGCCGAGGTGGGTCAGGTCGAGCAGGATGTGGTCCTTGTGCTCGCCGACGCCGCGGCCTTCGCGGATCTCGATGGTCATCGAACGGCTGACCACGTCGCGCGAGGCCAGGTCCTTGTAGTGCGGCGCGTAGCGCTCCATGAAGCGCTCGCCGCTGCTGTTGCGCAGGATGCCACCTTCACCGCGGACACCCTCGGTGATCAGGCAGCCGGCGCCGTAGATGCCGGTCGGGTGGAACTGCACGAACTCCATGTCCTGCATGGCAATGCCGGCACGCATGGCCAGGCCGCCACCGTCGCCGGTGCAGGTGTGCGCCGAGGTGGCGCTGAAGTAGGCACGGCCGTAGCCGCCGGTGGCCAGTACCACGCCCTGGGCGCGGAACAGGTGCAGGGTGCCGTCGGACATGTCCAGGGCCAGCACGCCGCGGCAGGCGCCTTCGTCGTCGAAGATCAGGTCGAGCGCGAAGTACTCGATCATGAAGCGCGCATCGTGCTTCAGCGACTGCTGGTACAGGGTGTGCAGCATCGCGTGGCCGGTACGGTCGGCCGCCGCGCAGGTACGCTGCGCCGCCGGGCCTTCGCCGTACTTGGTGGTCATGCCACCGAACGGACGCTGGTAGATCTTGCCTTCGGCGGTGCGCGAGAACGGCACGCCGTAGTGTTCGAGCTCGATGATGGCCGGGATGGCCTCACGGCACATGTACTCGATGGCGTCCTGGTCGCCCAGCCAGTCCGACCCCTTGATGGTGTCGAAGAAGTGGTAGCGCCAGTCGTCTTCGCCCATGTTGGCGAGTGCGGCCGAGATACCGCCCTGGGCGGCAACGGTGTGCGAACGGGTCGGGAAGACCTTGGTCAGGCACACGGTCTGCAGGCCCTTGGCGGCCAGGCCGAACGTGGCGCGCAGGCCGGCGCCGCCGGCGCCGACCACGACCATGTCGTACTTGTGTTCGGTGATCTTGTAAGCGGACATCTAATCTGGATTCCTGTGTTGGTGCCTGGGCTCAGGCAACGCCGAGGGCGATGCGGCCCACCGCAAACACACTGACGATCATGCCGAGCACGGCGACGAACTTCACCGCGGTCTGCAGCACCAGGGCCAGCAGCGATTCGTGGATGTAGTCTTCCAGCACGACCTGCATGCCGAGCTGCGCGTGCCAGAACATGGCGATCAGCAGGCCGATCAGCGGCACTGCGTTCCACGGCTTGGCCACGGCGGCGGCGGCGGTCGCGTAGTCCGAGCCCAGCAGGCCCAGCACGAAGACCAGGAACCAGATACCCAGCACCACCAGCGCGGCGGCAGTCAGGCGCTGATGCACGAAGTGCTCGGTGCCGGTCTTGGCCGAGCCAAGGCCACGCACGTTCTTCAACGGGGTACGGAACTTGCTCACGCGGCACCTCCGAACATCACATAGGCCCACACCAGCAGGGTGATCACCAGGCTGCCGGTGACCGACAGCCAGCTGCTGCGGATGAAGGCGGGGATGCTGAAGCCGATGGCGAAGTCCTGCACCACATGGCGGATGCCATTGCACAGGTGATAGGCGAACGACCATGTCCACGCGAACAGGAACACGCGGCCATACCAGGCCCCGGCATGGCCGGTGAAGCAGTTCCAGGACTCGGGCCCCATCATCAGGGCCAGCAGGCCGGCAGCGATGATGAGGGCACCAACAGACAGAAAGACGCCAGTGGCTCGATGCAGGATCGAGGTGGCCATCTGAATCTGCCAGCGATACACCTGAAGGTGCGGGGAAAGTGGGCGTTGTCTGGTCGCCATTCGCTGGGCTCGTTGTCTCGGCTGGGCGGCACGCGGCCGCGTTGGCTCAATGCTGATCAGAAATCGATGCAGCGTCCGTTTTTCTCCCAATCGCCATACCGCACCGGATCAAGTCCGCCGCGGCCGCCGAATTCTTCTGCTTTTTCCTGTTCCACGGGCACGGGTGCCGCGGGGACCAGCGGGGCTTCAGATTCGTCGTCGGGAGTGGGGGTTGTTTGGCCTATCATGTTCGGTCTCGCAACGCACAAATTTTAGACCTCGTTCACGTGCCTGACAACCTGCCCCCTGCTTTCGTCGGATATCCGCGCCTGCCCGGCCACCAGCTGCTGAGCCTGCAGGGCCCGGATGCGGCTGTCTTTGCCCACGCCCAGTTCAGCAGCGATGTCACCGCCCTGCCCCTGCTGCACTGGCAGTGGAGTGCCTGGTTGAGCGCCAAGGGCCGCACCCTGGCGGTGTTCCAGCTGCTGCGGTTGGCCGACGACCACCTGATGCTGGTGCTGGCGGATGGCGATGCCGATGCGATTGCGTCGCAACTGCAGCGCTTCGTGTTCCGCCGCAAGGTGAAGGTGCTGGTGCGCGATGATCTGGCGGCGGCCGGGGCATTCACTGCGCCCGAGGCCGCCAGCGGCGCTGCGATTGCGCAGGCCGCAGGTGATGGCTGGGAACTGGACCTGGGCAGCGATGCCCTGCCGCGCACCCTGCGCATTGGCGCCGCCGATGCCTTTGCAGCCGGCAGCGAAACCGATGAGGCCGCTTTCGCCCTGGCCTGGCGCCAGGCCGACCTGCGCTACGGGCTGCCGCGGCTGGAAGAAGGCCAGCGCGAGGTGTGGACCCCGCAGCAGCTGGGCCTGGACCGCCTGAACGGCTACAGCGTGAAGAAGGGCTGCTATCCCGGACAGGAAATCGTCGCCCGCACCCACTTCCTCGGCAAGGCCAAGCGCGCGGTGCAGTTGCTGCATACCGCAGCACCGGCACAGGCCGGCGATGGCGTGCAGCAGGATGGCGCGGCGCTGGGCACGATCGCCTGCGTGGCCGGCGACCTGGCACTGGCGGTGCTGCCACTGGAGGCCGGTGATGCTGACCTGCAGGTGGGTGATGCCATCGCGCAGCGCGTGCCGTTGCTGGATGGATTGGCACGCTGAAGCAGGTTGGTGGGGATCTGCACTGGTGGGTGCGGACCGTTGGTCCGCACGCCTGAAATGGTAGTGCCGGCCGCTGGCCGGCAACCAAGCACGGTTGAGGCTGCCGACCAGCGGCCGGCACTACCCGTTACAGGCGCTCGCCGGTTTCCGCGCTGAAGAAATGCAGGCCCTGCGGGTGGATCGCCACGCGGATCTGCTCGCCCACCGCCGGCAGCGCCTGCGGCGCCACGCGCATGGTCAGCGCGTGCTGGCCACTGCTCAGGTTGACGAAGATCTCGTTGCCGACCGGCTCGATGCCTTCGATGCGCGCGGTGAATGCATGCGTATCATCGGCGACCGCCGGTTGCAGGTGTTCCGGACGCACGCCCACCGCGATCGGCTTCTGCAGCCATGCCGGATCGATCGTGGCCTGGCCCAGCGGTGCACGCCACTCGCCGTCGACCACGGTCACGCCGCCGGCGTCGCCCTGCAGCGTGCCGCGCAGCACGTTCATCGCCGGGCTGCCGAGGAAGCCGGCCACGAACAGGTTGGCCGGGCGGTCGTACAGCGCCATCGGCGTATCGATCTGCTGGATGATGCCGTCCTTCAGCACCACGATGCGCTGGCCCAGGGTCATCGCCTCGACCTGATCGTGCGTCACGTAGATCATGGTGGTGCCCAGCTTGCGGTGCAGCTGCGCGATTTCGGTACGCACGCTGTGGCGCAGCTTGGCATCCAGATTGGACAGCGGCTCGTCAAGCAGGAACACCGCCGGCTCGCGCACCAGCGCCCGGCCCAGCGCAACACGCTGGCGCTGGCCGCCGGACATCGCCTTGGGCAGCTTGTCCATCATCTCGGTGAGGCCCAGCGTCTGCGCCGCCTCGGCGATGCGCTTGTCGATGGTGGCCTTGTCATGGCCGCGCAGCTTCAGGCCGAAGGCCAGGTTCTCGGCCACCGTCATGTGCGGGTACAGCGCGTAGCTCTGGAACACCATCGCGATGTCGCGATCCTTCGGCGCCACATCGTTGACCACGCGATCACCGATGGTCAGCGTGCCGCCGCTGATCTCTTCCAGGCCAGCCACCATCCGCAGCAGGGTCGACTTGCCACAGCCGGAGGGACCGACCAGCACCATCAGCTCGCCATCGGCGACCTCGAAGGTGGCGTCCTTCACCGCGACCTGGCCGTTGTCATAGACCTTGCGCACACCCTGCAACTGCACTTTTGCCATATCACCTATCCGATCCGCCCGAAGCCGGGCTGTCTTTTGGGACTGCCTCGGCCCTCCCGATGGCAGTGATGATTGCGCGCTTGCCGCATGACGGCGAGCACTGCAATCGAATACAGTTGCCCATTCTGCCATGTAAACGTTTTCACGTGGCACTATCCGATGATCGGTGCGCACCGATCTGCGTCGGCGGTTGAACGAAGGTTCCGCCGGGGTAGTGGTTTCGAATGGAACGGTCTTCCGGTGCCCCGGAGAACGCCCCCAACGAACCTCGGACAGGCAGTTGCGCGGATGTCCCCCGAACCCAGCCATGAAGCGATTGACAACGATGTCACCCGGATCTGAAACTCGAGCGATGCACGACACCCTCTTCCTGTTCGGTGCCACAGGTGATCTGGCCCAGCGCTACCTGTTCCCTTCGCTGCTTCGCCTGCTTGGCGACGGCCTGCTGCCGGAGGACTTCCGCATCCGCGCACTGGCGTTGTCCGGGCATGACACCGAAGCCTTCCATGACATCCTGCGCCCGCGCCTGCAGCAGGCCATGCCGATGGCCTCGCAGGACGACATCAACGGCCTGCTGCGCCGCATCGACTACCGTTCGGTCGACCTGCGCGACGTCGACTCTGTCGCCGCCGCCGTCTCCGATCTGGTGCATCGCAAGTGCGTCAGCTACCTGGCCATTCCGCCGGGCCTGTACATCTCCACCTGCGAAGGCCTGGCCAAGGGTGGCGCCCTCGCCGCGCCGGCACGCCTGATGCTGGAGAAGCCGATCGGCAGCGACAGCGAGAGCGCCGAGGAAATCATCAGCACCATCGGCCAGTGGATCGACGAGGACCGCGTGTTCCGCCTCGACCACTACCTCGGCAAGGCCGCAGTGCAGAACCTGATCGCGCTGCGCTTCGGTAACACGCTGCTGGAAGCGGTATGGAACCGCAACTACATCGAATCAGTGCACATCCTGGTGGCCGAGAGCGAAGGCGTGGATGGCCGCGACGCCTACTACGCCCGCTCCGGCGCACTGCGCGACATGGTGCAGAGCCACATCCTGCAGTTGCTGTGCATGGTGGCGATGGAGCCGCCGGCCTCGCTGGAAGCCGATCGCATCCGCGACGAGAAGGTCAAGGTGCTGCGCGCGCTGCGTCCGCTCGATGCCAGGCACGCCGCGCGTGACAGCATCCGCGGCCGCTATACCGCCGGCACCATCAACGGCCAGCCGGCGCAGGCCTACCAGCCGCCGGAAGGCAGCGACGTGGAAACCTTCGCCGGCGTCACCGCGCACATCGACAACTGGCGCTGGAGCGGCGTGCCGTTCCACCTGGTCACCGGCAAGCGCCTGCCCGAGCGCACCACCCGCGTGGTGGTCACGCTGAAGCCGGTCACCCACTGGCTGTTCGAGCGCCCGCAGCGCGCCCAGGCCGCACCGAACCGCCTGGTGTTCCAGCTGCAGCCGCAGGAGAACATCGAACTGGGACTGATGAGCAGCCTGGCCGGCCCGGAATGGGGTGCGCTGGAACTGCATCCGCTGGAACTGGAACTGTCGGTGCCGACCGGCCTGCATCGCCGCATCGCGTACGAACGCCTGTTCCTGGATGCGTTCAACGGCAACCACACCTTGTTCGTGCGTGACGACGAAGTGCGCGCCGCCTGGGCGTGGATCGACAGCGTGGCCGACGCCTGGAAGGAGGCCAAGCTGCCGCTGGAACCCTATCCCGCCGGCCAATGGGGCCCGAGCAACGCAACGGAGTTCCTGCCGCAGGGCGTGGACGCACCGGACAGCGAGGCGTCGGCATGAGTGCCAACTCGCAGCCGGTGCTGGTCGCCGACATCGGTGGCACCAACGCCCGCTTCGCCCTGGCCGACACCTCGCTGGACGCGCCATTGCTGAAGGAGAGCATCCGCGAGTACGCAGTGGCGGAGTTCCCGTCGCTTGGCGATGCCGCCCGCCATCACCTTGAGCAGATCGGCGCTGCCGCCAGCCGCGGCGTGTTCGCGGTGGCCGGCCGCGTAGACGGTGACGAGGCACGCATCACCAATCATCCGTGGGTGATCTCGCGCAGCCGCACCGCGGCGATGCTCGGTTTCGACGAGCTGCACCTGATCAACGACTTCGCCGCACAGGCGATGGCGATCTCGCTGCTGCAGCCCGAGGACGTGGTCCAGGTCGGTGGCGCCGCCTGGGTGCCGGGCAAGCCGGGGCAGCCACGCAACTATGCGGTGATCGGGCCCGGTACCGGGCTCGGCGTCGGTGGCCTGATCCTGCGCCACGGCCGCTGCTACCCGCTGGAAACCGAAGGCGGCCATGTCAGCTTCCCGCCGGGAACGCCGGAGGAGATCCGCATCCTGGAGATCCTGTCCGAGCAGTTCGGCCGCGTCTCCAATGAGCGCCTGATCTGTGGCCCCGGCCTGGTCAACATCCATCGCGCGGTGTGCGAGATGGCCGGTATCGACCCGGGCCAGCTGCAGCCGGTGGACGTGACCGCCCGCGCCCTGCATGGCGATCCGCAGGCAATGCGCACCGTCGATGTGTTCTGCGCCGTGTTCGGCGCCATTGCCGGCGACCTGGTACTGACCCAAGGCGCCTGGGACGGCGTGTTCCTCACCGGTGGACTGACCCCGAAGATGCTCGATTCGCTGCAGCACTCCGGGTTCCGCCAGCGCTTCGAACACAAGGGGCGGTTCTCTTCGATCATGGCGCGGGTGCCGTCGCTGGCCGTGATGCATCCCCATGCCGGACTGCTGGGCGCCGCCGCCTATGCCGCCGATGCCGAACGTGACGCACCTGGAGTTGCCGCATGAGCCCCACCTTCCACGACGACCGCGTCGAGTTCATCCACCATGGCGATGCCGACGGCTGGATCGAAGCGGTAGCCGCCGAGATGGCGCAGACCCTCAACCACGACATCAATGAAGTGGGCCGCGCCCGCATCCTGTTGTCCGGCGGCACCACGCCGGCACCGGTCTACCAGGCGCTGGCCGAACTGGACGTGCACTGGGACCGGGTTGAAGTGAGCCTGGCCGACGAGCGCTGGCTGTCGCCGCAGGATCGCGACAGCAACGCATGGCTGGTGCGCGAGCACCTGCTCAAGCGTGCCGAGGGTGCGCATTTCGATCCGCTGGTGCGCATTGGCAAACCCCTGCCGGAATGTGTGTACACCGCCAACCTGCAGGCCCAGCACAGCCAGCCGCCGAGCCTGGTGGCACTGGGCATGGGCAACGACGGCCACACCGCCTCGCTGTTCCCCGGCTCGAAGGACCTGGCCCGCGCACTGGAAAGCACCCTGCCCTACGCGGCGCTGGATGCCACCGGCTGCCCGGGCGCGAACCAGTGGCCGCTGCGCATCACGCTGACCCCGCATGGGCTGCGCCAATGCCGCCAGCGCCTGCTGCTGCTGCGCGGCAAGCAGAAGCTGCAGGTGCTGCGCCAGGCGTTGGACAGCAACGACGCCCAGCAGTACCCGATCCTCAACGCGATCAACCTGGAAGGCGCGCGCCTGCGCGTCCACTGGGCTGATTGATGTCGGCGGCGGCGCCCTGCCGCCGCTTGCCTCTCGCCACCTTGAACGCCGGTAGCCAATGAGCCTCCATCCGCAACTGCAAGCCATCACTGAGCGCGTCATCCGCCGCAGCGCCGCCTCGCGTGCCGCCTACCTGGCCGCGATCGACGCCTCCCTGCGCGAAGGCCCGTTCCGCAGCCGCCTGAGCTGCGGCAACCTCGCCCACGGATTCGCCGCCTGTGGCGGCACCGACAAGAGCCGCCTGCGCGGCGGCGTAACGCCGAACCTGGGCATCATCACCGCCTACAACGACATGCTCTCGGCGCACCAGCCGTTCGAGACCTATCCCGAGCAGATCCGCGAGATCGCCCGCGAGCTCGGTGCTACGGCACAGGTGGCCGGCGGTGTGCCGGCGATGTGCGACGGCGTCACCCAGGGCCGCGGTGGCATGGAACTGTCGCTGTTCTCGCGCGATGTGATCGCGCAGGCGACCGCGATCGGGCTCAGCCACGACATGTTCGACAGCACCGTCTACCTCGGCGTGTGCGACAAGATCGTGCCCGGCCTGCTGATCGGTGCGCTGGCCTTCGGCCACCTGCCGGCGGTGTTCGTGCCGGCCGGCCCGATGACCCCGGGCATCCCCAACAAGCAGAAGGCGGAAGTGCGCGAGCGCTATGCCGCCGGCGAAGCCACCCGCGAAGAGCTGCTGGAAGCCGAGTCCGCCTCGTACCACGGCGCCGGCACCTGCACCTTCTACGGCACCGCCAATTCCAACCAGGTGCTGCTGGAAGCGATGGGCGTGCAGCTGCCGGGCGCGTCGTTCGTCAATCCGGGCACGCCGCTGCGCGACGCGCTGACCCGCGAAGCGACCGAACGTGCACTGGACATCACCGCACTGGGCGACGACTTCCGTCCGCTGGGCCGGATCATCGACGAGCGCGCGATCATCAACGCGGTCATCGCGCTGATGGCCACCGGCGGTTCGACCAACCACACCATCCACTGGATCGCAGTGGCGCGTGCCGCCGGTATCGTGCTGACCTGGGACGATTTCGACGAACTGTCGCAGCTGATTCCGCTGCTGGCCCGCGTCTATCCGAACGGCGAGGCCGACGTGAACCGCTTCGCGGCCGCTGGCGGCCCGGCGTTCGTGTTCGGCGAGCTGATCAAGGCGGGCCTGATGCACGGCGATCTGGTCAGCGTGGCGCGCGGCGGCATGGCCGACTACGCACGCGAACCGCAGCTGCGCGATGGCCAGCTGGTCTATCTGCCGGGCCTGGAACGCAGCGCCGATGACGAGGTGGTGCGTGGCGTCGACAATCCGTTCGAGCACCAAGGTGGCCTGCGCCTGCTGCGCGGCAACCTCGGCAAGTCGCTGATCAAGCTGTCGGCGGTGAAGCCGCAGTACCGCACGATCGAAGCGCCGGCCGTGGTGGTCGATGCACCGCAGGTGCTGAACAAGCTGCACGCCGGTGGCCTGCTGCCGCAGGACTTCGTGGCGGTGGTGCGTTACCAGGGCCCGCGTGCCAACGGCATGCCCGAACTGCATTCGCTCGCGCCGCTGCTGGGCCTGCTGCAGAACCAGGGCCGGCGCGTGGCGCTGGTCACCGACGGTCGCCTGTCCGGCGCGTCGGGCAAGATTCCGGCGGCGATCCACGTGACGCCGGAAGCGGCACGCGGCGGTCCGCTGGCCAAGGTCCGCGAGGGCGACATGATCCGCCTGGATGGCGAGGCTGGCACGCTGGAAGTGCTGGTGGACGCGGCCGAATGGGCGGCACGTCCGCTGGCGCCGAACACAGCACCGGCTGCGCATGACCTGGGCCGCAACCTGTTCGCGATCAACCGTCGCGTGGTGGGTCCGGCTGATCAGGGTGCGATTTCGATTTCGTGCGGGCCGGCGGCGGCTGATGGCGGGCCGTGGGAGTACGACGCGGAATATGAGCTGGGGCACGATGCCGCAGCGGCGGCGGCGCCGCATGAGGCAAAAGACGCCTGAAGCGAAAAGCCGCGGCAGGCTTCCCGGCCTGGGCAGTAGAGCGCCCTGGCCGGGACACGCCGTAAACCCATCCATGGGGGCTCGGTCGCGGCATCCATGCCGCTCACGGTCCCGGCCAGGGCGCTCTACTGCCCTTGGACAATTCCCGGCGCGTCATTTGCGCTGCGGCCACTGAATCAAGAAGAGCAAAAGGCAAGGGCAAAAGCATGGGTATCGAACAACATCAGGTGAAGGCGGCGGAGCTGTTGCGTGCGGCGGGCATCCTGCCGGTGGTGACGATTCATACGCTGGACCAGGCGCGGGCGGTCAGTGCGGCGCTGCTGGAAGGTGGCTTGCCGGCGATCGAGCTGACGCTGCGTACGCCAGTGGCGATGGAAGCATTGGCGATGCTCAAGCGCGAGCTGCCGGACGTGGTGGTGGGTGCCGGTACGGTGCTGACCGTGGAGCAGATGCAGCAGTCGATCGATGCGGGTGCGGACTTCCTGGTGACCCCGGGTACGCCGCCGGCACTGGCTGATGCACTGGCCGCTGCACCGCTGCCGGTGGTGCCGGGTGCGGCCACCCCGACCGAGCTGCTGTCGCTCTACGCCCGCGGCTTCCGCGTGTGCAAGCTGTTCCCGGCCACGGCTGTGGGTGGCCTGGCAATGATCAAGGGACTGGCCGGCCCGGTGGCGGACCTGAAGCTGTGCCCGACCGGCGGCATCACCGAGAACACCGCCGCCGAATACCTCGAGCAGAAGAACGTGGTCTGCATCGGTGGTTCGTGGATGGTGCCGGGCAACTGGATCGCCAACGGCGAATGGGACAAGGTGCGCGCCAGCGCCGCAGACGCCGCCAAGATCATCCAGCGCGTACGCGGCCACTGAGCCCGACAAAGGTGCAGAGCCGAGCCCATGCTCGGCTCCGGCATCATCAGGGGTCAGAGCCCTTTCCCACCGGGAAAGGGATCCGACCCCGGGCGACGAGTGCGCAAAGCACGCGACCCGCTCCTGCTCTTCCTTCTTCAATTCCGCGCTGGACGCGCACGGAACCTGTCCGTGGCCCCGCGGAGGGATTGCGCAGGGGCGTAAGCGCCATGGATGGCGCGCCCGAGCCTCCAGGGATGGATTCACGGCGTCCCCTGCGCAATCCCTCCGCAGGGCCAACCCCACGAATCCTGCCGCACACCGCGAGGGGCTCAGCCGTTGGCCGAACCCCTTACAGCGGCCGTGCCGGATCCACCAACCCGTACTGGCTGGCCATCCGCGCCAGCGCGATGTTGTCGTGGATCCCCATCTTCTCGAACAACCGCGCCTTGTGCGTGTTCACCGTCTTCGCACTCAGGCTCAGGCGCCGCGCGATGTCTTCCTGGCGCAGGCCCTGGGTCAGCAACAGCGCCACCTCAAGCTCGCGCGGCGACAGGTTGTCGAACGGCGAACCATTGCCTTCCACTGTCGACAGCGCCAGATTCTGCGCGATGCTGGTGCCCAGGTAGCGACGACCGGCCGCCACATCACGCACCGCACGCAGCAGTTCCTGCGCATCGCAGCCCTTGCCGATGTAACCGGCCGCACCGGCTTCGAGCAGGCGCTTGGGCAGCGGGCCGTCTTCCAGTACCGACACGATCACCACGCGGGTATTGCGGTGGCTGCGGACGATGCGCTCGGTCACTTCCATGCCGCTCACGCCCGGCAGGTGCAGGTCGCACAGCACCACATCCGGCAGCAGCTGGCGGACTTCACGCAGCGCGTCTTCGCCGGTCTCGGCTTCGCCCACCACCTCGATGTCGGTTTCCCCCGACAGAATCATCTTCATACCGGTGCGGACCAGCGCGTGGTCATCCACCAGGTAGACTCGAATCGTCATTCATGTACCTCTTCGAATGCGGCCATTGCAGGTCAAGCTAGGCAGGGTGCCGATACCCTGCAAGCGCGTCCGGAATGCGGCATCGGCGATCTGCCTTGCGCATCACAGTACCGCGCGTTGTGCTTGCCCCCTGTCTTGCAGAACCTGCTGCAACGAAACAACTGATCTATCACGTAGACGTCCCTCAAGGGCCATCCACGTCAAACCCCCTGTGTTGGTGCTTCGCTGGCCTTCGCTGGCGGCGGGCCGTGACGTCGCCAAGGGTGCCGGCGACTGAACATGACCAGATAGCACCCTACCACCCAAACCAGCGCGGCACACCATCCGGCCAGGATGTCGGAGGGGTAATGCACCCCCAGATAGACCCGCGACACGCTTACCAGCAGGCTGAACGCGGGTGCCAGCATCAGTACCGGCCAGCGCCAACGGGTGTTCCAGGCGAGCAGTACCAAGGTCACGGCAAGGGTCATCGAACCCATCGCATGCCCGCTGGGGAAGCTGAACGTCGATTCCGGCGCGATCGATTCCCACAGGCTGGGGCGCTGCCGCTGGAAGAACTGCTTGCTGCCCATGTTCAGCAGCGCCGACCCTACGAAGCTGACCGCGACGAAGGTCGCCTCGCGCCAGCGCCGGTAGCCCAGCAGCACGCCGATGATCAGCACGTCGGCCGGGATCAGGAACCACTCGTAGCCCAGTTTCGAGATGAGCACGAAGAAGCGGTCCAGCCACGGCGAATGCAGGCCATGCATCTGCCACAGCAGGGGCGCGTCGAAATGGAACGATTCAAACTCGTGCACTTCATCCGCCAGGGCAACAAAGCCTGCCAACGGCAGCAGCACGCCACCGAACAACAGGACCAGGCGCCAGGCGTTGCGCGCCATCCAGTGGCGGAAGCCGGAGGCGGACTCCGGTGCGGCGAGGATCGCAGGCTTATCCGGCGCTTCGGACATACGTGTGTTCGACGTAATCGTCGATCAGGGCGACGAACTCCTGGGCGATGTTGTCGCCACGCAGGGTCACCTTCTTCTCACCATCGACGAACACCGGCGCCGCAGGCGTCTCACCCGTGCCCGGCAGCGAGATGCCGATGTTGGCGTGACGCGATTCGCCCGGCCCGTTGACGATGCAGCCCATCACCGCCAGGGTCATGTTCTCCGCCCCCGGGTGGTGGATCTTCCACAGCGGCATCTTCTCGCGCACGTGGTTCTGCACCACCTTGGCCAGTTCCTGGAAGAACTCGGAGGTGGTACGGCCGCAGCCCGGGCAGGCCGTGACCAGCGGCGTGAAGGCACGCTGGCCGGTGGTCTGCAGCAGTTCCTGGGCGACGATCACTTCCTGCGTGCGCGACTGGCCCGGCTCCGGGGTCAGCGAGATGCGGATGGTGTCACCGATGCCTTCCTGCAGCAGCACGCCCAGCGCCGCGGACGATGCCACGATGCCCTTGCTGCCGATACCGGCCTCGGTCAGGCCCAGGTGCAGGGCGAAGTCGGAGCGCTGCGCCAGGTCGCGGTACACCGCGATCAGCTCCTGCACGCCACTGACCTTGGCCGACAGCACGATGCGATCGCGCGGCAGGCCCAGCTCCACCGCCTGCTCGGCCGAATCCAGCGCCGAGCGGATCAGCGCCTCGCGCAGCACGCGGCCGGCGTCCCAGGGCTGTTCGCGCAGGTTGTTCTCGTCCATCAGCTTCGCCGCCAGGGCCTGGTCCAGCGAGCCCCAGTTGGCGCCGATGCGCACCGGCTTGTTGTAACGGATGGCGAATTCGATCAGCTGGGCGAACTGCAGATCCTTCTTCTTGCCGAAGCCGACGTTGCCCGGGTTGATGCGGTACTTGGCCAGTGCTTCGGCACATGCCGGTTCGGCGGTCAGCAGCTGGTGGCCGTTGTAGTGGAAATCGCCGATCAGCGGCACGTCGATGCCCATCATCGCCAGCTTGTCGACAATGCGCGGGATCGCCGCAGCGGCTTCCACGGTATTGACGGTCAGCCGCACCATCTCCGAACCGGCACGCCACAACTCGGCCACCTGCTTCACGCTGGAGGCGACGTCGGAGGTGTCGGTGTTGGTCATCGACTGCACCACCACCGGCTTGCCTCCGCCCACGGTGACTCCGCCGATCTGGACGGCATGGGTCTGGCGGCGCGGCCAGGCAGTGGCATCGGAGGGCGGAGTCGGGCGGGTGACGGCGTCGTGCATGGGCGCATTCTACCGCCCGGCCCTGCATTCGGGGTGACTCGCATTCAGCCGGCGGCACGGCTGCGGCCGATTGTCGCAGGCACGGTCACGCGCGAACGCATACGATGAGCGTGAATGACCGGTCCCGACGCCCCGTTTCTCCGAACCCTGTGCAGCCTGCGCTGGCTTGCAGTAGGCGGCCAGGCCGCCACCATCCTGGTCGCCACCTGGGTGCTGGGGCTGCCGTTGCCGCAGCTGCCGCTGTGGGCCGGCGTGGCGGTGCTGACCCTGTTCAACATCTACACCCAGCTGCGCCCGGAAGCGGCCGACACCGCACCGCTGACTGCATTCGGCCACATCCTGGTGGACGTGATCATCCTGACCTGGATGGTCGGCTGGAGCGGCGGCATGGCCAATCCGTTCAGCTCGCTGTTCCTGATCCTGATCGCACTGGCCGCGTTCGCCCTGCCCCTGCGCTGGGCGCTGGCGGTGGCACTGGCCTGCCTGCTCGGCTACGCCGCCAGCGGCATCTTCGGCCAGTCGCTGCCGGACGGCTATTTCCGCGCGCAGGACCTCAACCGCTGGGGCGTGGTCGCCAATTTCCTGATTTCCGCGGCGGTCGTACTGGCCTTCTCCACCCGCCTGGCGCTGGCGCTGCGCCAGCGCGAACTGGAACTCTCGGCCCTGCGCGAACGCTTCGCCCGCAACGAGGGCATCGTCGCCCTGGCCACCCATGCCGCCTCGGTGGCGCATGAACTGAACACGCCGCTGGCAACCATGACCCTGCTCGCCGACGACGTGGCCGAACGCAGTGAAGAGCCGGAAGTGCGCGAGGACATGGAAACCCTGCGCGAGCTGCTGGTGCAGTGCCGCGAGCGCGTGCTGGCGCTGGCCGCACCGGCCTCGGCCGATGCGCCCGGACGCAGCCATTCCAGCGCGCAGCAGGTGCTGGAGCAATGGCGCCTGGTGCGACCGACCATCGACCTGCACCGCAACGACGATGCGCCGCTGCGGCTGCCGCTCGACCCGGGCGTGGGCCACCTGCTGATGGTCCTGCTCAACAATGCCGCCGATGCCGGCGAACAGGCCGGCCGGCCGCGCGTGGACCTGGACCTGCGCATCGAAGGCGACGATCTGATCGGCGAAGTACGCGACTACGGCCACGGCTTCAACGCACGCGCCGCGGTGCTGCCGGGCAAGCTGTTCGGCAGCAGCAAGAGTGAAGGCATGGGGGTCGGCCTGGCCCTGTCCCATGCCACGATCGAACGCCTCGACGGCGAGATGTGGATGCGTCCGGCCCAGGGGGCCGGCAGCCGCGTCGGCTTCCGCCTGCCGCTGGCCCCACGCGAGGAAACCCCATGAGCGCCTCAACCCTCGGCCTGCTGGTCGACGACGACGAACTGTACCTGCGCACCCTGCAGCGCAGCCTGGCCCGCAAGGGGCTTGAAACGCAGACCGCGCAGGATGCCGCCAGCGCGCTGGCACTGGCGCGCCAGCACCCACCCGCGTTCGCCCTGATCGACCTGAAGCTGGGCAGCGATTCCGGCCTGGCGCTGATCCAGCCGCTGCGTGCGCTGCGCGCGGACATGCGCATCCTGCTGGTGACCGGCTACGCCAGCATCGCCACCGCGGTGGAAGCGATCAAGCTCGGTGCGGACGATTACCTGCCCAAGCCAGCCACGGTGCCGATGATCCTTCGCGCTTTGGGCGAGGAGGATGACGGCCCGGCCGACGATGGCGAAATGGAAGTGCCCGACGCGATGACACCGATCAGCCGCCTGCAGTGGGAACACATCCAGCAGGCGATGCACGAGACCGGCGGCAACGTGTCGGCAGCCGCGCGCCTGCTCGGCATGCACCGGCGCTCGCTGCAGCGCAAGCTGGCCAAGCGGCCCAGCCCGGAACGCGACCCGAGCCGCTGAGGCACCACGCCCTTCATGGTAGTGCCGGCCGCAGGCCGGCAACCCGTCCGCTCTGGTAGTGCCGGCCGCTGGCCGGCATCCAGGTGATGCTTCGATCGTTCATGAGGTTGCCGGCCAGCGGCCGGCACTACCAGAGCCTCAGCCCTTCAGCTGCGCAAGGATCTCGCGGGTCATCGGGTCGGCAACGGCCACATCCTCGCCCTGAAGCGCCGGCAGCAGGCCGCTGGCCAGCTGCTTGCCCAGTTCGACACCGAACTGGTCGAAGGCGTTGATGTTCCAGATCACCGACTGCACGTACACGGCGTGTTCGTACATGGCGATCAGCGCACCCAGCGCCTGCGGGGTCAGCGCGTCGAGCAGGATCAGCGTGCTCGGGCGGCCGCCCGGGTAATCACGGTGCGGGTCGTCGCTGCCCTGGCCATTGGCCAGTGCTTCGGTCTGCGCCAGCAGATTGGCCAGCAGGGCCTGATGATTGATCGTGTAGGGATCGTCGTTGTGCACGCAGCCGATGAAGTCGGCCGGAACGATGCTGGTGCCCTGGTGCAGTGCCTGGAAGAAGCTGTGCTGCACATCGGTGCCCGCGCCTCCCCACCACACCGGCACGGTATCGGTGGTGACCGGCTGGCCATCACGCTGCACACGCTTGCCCAGGCTTTCCATCACCAGCTGCTGCAGGTAGGCCGGCAACAGCGCCAGGCGCTGGTCGTAGGTCATCACCGCATGCGTGGCATGGCCCAGCAGGTTGCGGTTCCAGATGTCGGTCAGGCCGTGCAGCACCGGCAGGTTGCGCTCCAGCGGTGCATCCAGCGCATGCGCATCCATCTGCGCAGCACCTTCCAGCAGCTGTTCAAAGCGCTCGAAGCCGATCGCCAGCGCGATCGGGAAACCGACCGCAGACCACAGCGAATAGCGGCCGCCGACCCAATCCCACATCGGCAGCACACGATCGGCGGCGATGGCAAAGGCCTTGGCGGCACGTTCCGGATTGGCACTGACCGCGTACAGGCGATCGCTGCCCCCCAGCCAGTCGTGCAGGATCTGGCCGTTGAGCAGGGTTTCCTGGGTGCCGAAGGTCTTGGAGATCAGGATGCCGGCGGTCTTGGCCGGATCCAGCGTGGCCAGCGTACGCTGCATGGCCGCGCCGTCCACGTTCGATACGAAATGCACGCGCAGGCGCGCACCGCTGACCGGACGCAGCGCGTCGGCGACCAGGCGCGGGCCAAGGTCGGAACCACCGATGCCGACACTGACTACATCGGTCACGCCACTGTCTTCCAGCGCGCGCACCAGCACGCCCATGCGCTGGCGGATCTCGCGCGCGGTGGCATAGGCCTCGGCCGCCACCGGCGCATCGACCACGTCGCCGCGCAGTGCGGTGTGCAGCGCGGCGCGACCCTCGGTCAGGTTGACCTGCTCGCCACGGAACAGGCGGGTGATGGCACCACCGACATCACGGTCGGCAGCCAGCGCCAGCAATGCCTGCAACGCCGCGGCATCGTATTTCTGCCGGGCGAAGTTGACGTACAACGGACCGACCCGCAGCGCCAGGTCCTGCACGCGGCCGGGTTCGGCGGCGAGCAGGCCGGGGATGCTTGCGCCCTTCAGGCGCTGGGCGTGGGAATGCAGCGAGTCGAATCCGTTGTTCGTTGTCATGCGGCCTGGGTCGGGATCGTGTCGTTGGTGTGGGTGATCTGGTTCTTGCCATCAACGTACACCAGCTTCGGCTTGAAGCTGTCGGCTTCCTGCTCGGTCATGCTGGCGAACGCGGCAATGATGATGATGTCACCGACCTGCACGTGGCGCGCGGCGCCACCGTTGAGCGAGACAACGCCACTGCCGGCTTCGGCGCGGATGGCATAGGTCGAGAAGCGCGCACCGTTGGTCACGTCCCAGATGTGCACCTGCTCGAACTCGCGGATGCCGGTGGCAGCCAGCAGGTTGTCATCGATGGCGATCGAGCCTTCGTAGTTCAGCTCGGAATGGGTGACGGTGGCGCGGTGGATCTTGGTCTTGAGCAGGGACAGGTGCATGGGGGCGCTGCAACGGCAAAGGAAAGAGCGGATTCTAGCACCCGCTTGGCCGTCGTCAGGGGCCTGCGGCAGGACGCTGAAGGCCGTTCAGGCGCCCTCGCCCGGCGGCGGCGGCGTGGCATGGACGGCACCGCCCTGCAGTGACAGCCTGAACACCGTATGGAAGGCCAGCCCGGAGGCCAGGCCCAGGCCCCCTGCAGCCAACACCGTCAGCCCATAGCTGATCACATCGAATGTATCGACATAGCGCAGGCGCTGCAGCAGCGGCCCATGGATCGCGCCCGGCCACTCATGGATGGCCATGGCCAGCGCGCCCAGAGCAGACCCTGCAAGCACGAAGCGGGTCCGGCGCAGGGGCCACCGAGACCGCAGGAGCAACGCCATCGGCAGGAACACCGCGATGGCGACGCAGACGCCCAGCCCGAACATCAGTCCACCGCCGGTGAGCGCGGGCATCGGCGTGCGCCTGAATTCGAGCGCGAACAACAGGCCGCCAAACAGTTGCGCCGGCAGCATGCCGGCAGCCAGCACGGCCAGGATCAACGCCTGCGCAAGCCGACCAGCGTCAGTGGAGGGTGTCTTCATTGCCGTTCTCCCGTCCATGGGAAGGTGCGAGGCGCCCATTGTGGGCGCCCCCGGGCCGCATGCGGCTCAGAACTCCAGGTTGTCGATCAGGCGGGTGGAGCCCAGGCGCGCGGCGATCAGCGCTACGCGGCCACCGCCATCGAACGTCGGCTCGGCCAGCTCCGGGGTGCGCAGCACCGCATAGTCGACCTGGAAACCGGCCGCCTGCAATGCCGCCGTGGCGTCGGCCTCGATGCGATCACGCGCCTGCCCGGCCACGTAGCCTTCGCGCATGCCCAGCAGGGTGCGGTGGATGGTGGTCGCGACCGGGCGCTGTTCGGCGCTCAGGTACTGGTTGCGCGAACTCTTGGCCAGGCCATCCTCGTCGCGCACGATGTCCGCGCCGACGATCTGGATCGGGAACGACAGCTCAGCCACCATCTGCCGGATCACCGCCAGCTGCTGGTAGTCCTTGCGGCCGAACACGGCCACGTCCGGCTGCACCTGCAGGAACAGGCGCGCCACCACCGTGCAGACGCCATCGAAGTGGCCCGGGCGGCTGGCACCTTCCAGCACCTCGCTCACGCCGGGCGCGTGCATCTGCGTGGTCTTGTCCACGCCCAGCGGGTACATGGCCTCGACGCTGGGCAGCCACACCGCATCGCAGCCGACCTGCTCAAGCCCGGCCACATCGGCCTCGGGCGTACGCGGATAGCGGCTGAAATCCTCGTTCGGCCCGAACTGGGTCGGGTTGACGAAGATGCTTGCCACGACCTTGTCGGCGTACTGGCGGGCCAGGGTCACCAGCGAATGATGGCCACCGTGAAGGTTGCCCATGGTCGGCACCAGCGCCACGCGGAGGCCCTCGCGCTTCCACTGGGCGATCTGCTCGCGCAATGCGCCGAGCTCGTTGAAGGTCTGGATCATGAGGCGTAAGCGTGCTGTTCGTCGGGGAAGCTGCCGTCGCGCACGGCGTCGGCGTAGGCGCGGGTGGCACCGGCCACCGAACCGCCTTCGGCAAGGAAATCCTTGACGAACTTGGGGCGGCGATGGCCACTGTCCAGGCCGAGGAAATCGTGCAGCACCAGCACCTGGCCGTCGCACTGCGGGCCGGCACCGATGCCGATGGTCGGCACCTCCACCGCAGCGGTCACCTCGGCGGCAACCGGGGTCGGCACGCACTCAAGCACCATGATGCTGGCGCCGGCAGCGGCCACGGCCCTGGCATCTTCCACCAGCTGGCGCGCGGCATCGCCGCGGCCCTGGATCTTGAAGCCGCCCAGGCGCAGCACCGACTGCGGTGTCAGGCCCAGATGCGCACAGACCGGAATCTCACGCTCAACCAGGTAGCGGATGATGTCGACCTTGAAGCCGGCACCTTCGATCTTGACCATCTCGGCACCGGCCTGCAGCAGCTGCAGCGAAGCATCCAGCGCGCGCTCCGGAGTGGCATCGGCACCGAACGGCAGGTCGGCCACCAGCAGCGCGCGCTGCAGCACACGGGCCACGGCGCGGGTGTGGTAGACCATGTCGGCCACGGTCACCGGCAGGGTCGAATCATGGCCCTGCACGACCATGCCCAGCGAATCGCCAATCAGGATCAGGTCAACGCCATTTGCGTCGAAAGTGCGGGCGAAGCCAGCGTCGTAGGCGGTCAACATGACCAGCTTCTGGCCATTGCGCTTGGCCTCGGCCAGGGCGGGAACGGTCCAGGGCTTGCTGTCTGCGTGGGTGCTCATGTGCTGATAACCGGGGGAGATAACCCGGGCATTATCACCCTATCGGCGCGATCCCGCAGGCATCCACCCGCATCACTGCATCCCGCACGCGGCCATGCCCGGGGATGGCCAGATCCGGCGCGATTTCGGCCAGCGGCACCAGCACGAAGGCACGCTCGTGCATGTAGGGGTGCGGCACCTGCAGGCCGGGCTGGTCGAGCACCTGCGCGCCATACAGCAGCAGGTCCAGGTCCAGCGCGCGCGGCCCCCAGTGCACCGCCGCATCACGCACGCGGCCAAAGCCCTGCTCCAGCGCCAGCATCGCCTGCAGCAGTTCATCGGCTGCCAGTGACGTTTCGACCGCGGCCACCGCGTTGACGAACGGTGGCTGGTCTTCATTGCCCCAGGCCGGCGTTGCGTACAGGCGCGAGGCCTGCAGCACGCGGGTCCCAGGCAGGCCGTCCAGCGCAGTGATCGCCGCGCCGACAGTCGTGGCCGCATCGCCGAGGTTGGCGCCGAGGCCGATCCACGCTGGCGTCATTGCTTATTCGCCAGCTGCACCGGCCGAGGCCCCCGGGCGGCGGCGACGACGGCGACGCTTGCGCGGTGCTCCGTTCTCGTCATCGCCCTCTTCGCTGTGCATCGCGTCCAGCGAAGATTCCAGCTCGCGGCCCGACTGGGCCTGTGCCTCGCGCCAGAATTCAACATCGGCAGCGTGCTCGGCCGAGGCCACCTGGCGCAGGCTGAGGAAGTCGAACGCGGCGCGGAAGCGCGGATGGGTGAGCGTGCGGAACACGCGCTTGCGCTGGCGCGAGCTGAAACGCGACTGCAGCAGCCAGATTTCCTGCATCGGCAGCGAGAAGCGGCGCGGCAGCGCGATGGTGCTCAGCTGCTGCACGGTGACGCGGTCGGCGGCACGACGCTGCGCCTCTTCCGGCGCCACGCCCTGCTTGAGCAGGGTCGCCTGGGCGCGGCAGAACGCCGGCCACAGCAACAGCGCGAACAGGAACGCCGGCGAGACCGGCTCGTCGTTGGCCACGCGGGCATCGGTATTGGCCAGGCCCTCGACCAGCATGCGGCGCAGCGCGCCGGTGCGGTTGGACTTCAACGCCCTGGCGCTTTCCGGGAACAGCACGTCGAGCAGACCGTAGCGCTCCAGGCCTTCGAAGCTGGCCACGCCGTGCCCGGACAGGAACAGCTTCAGCACTTCCTCGAACAGGCGTGCCGGCGCGGCTTCGTTGAGCAGGCCAGCCAGCTGCGGGATCGGCGCGGCGGTGCCCTCTTCGATCTGGAAGCCGAGCTTGGCCGCCAGGCGCACGGCGCGCAGCATGCGCACCGGGTCTTCCTGGTAGCGCTGTACCGGGTCGCCGATGAGCTTCATCAGGCGCGCCTGCACGTCTTCGAAGCCACCGGTGTAGTCACGCACCGAGAAGTCCTCGATGGCGTAGTACAGGGCGTTGCAGGTGAAGTCGCGGCGGACGGCGTCGTCTTCGATGGTGCCGTACACGTTGTCGCGCACAAGCATGCCGTTTTCCATCTCGCGGTCGCCACTGCCGTCATCGCTGTTGGCGCGGAAGGTGGCGACTTCGATGATCTCGCGGCCGAACACAACGTGGGCGAGGCGGAAACGGCGGCCGATCAGGCGGCAGTTGCGGAACAGCTGCTTGACCTGTTCGGGCGTGGCGTCGGTGGCCACGTCGAAATCCTTGGGTTGGCCATTGACCAGCAGGTCGCGCACCGCGCCGCCGACAAGGTAGGCGCCGAAGCCGGCATCGCGCAGGCGATAAAGCACGCGCAGGGCGTTCGGGCTGATGTCCTTGCGGGAGATCGTGTGCTGGTCGCGCGGGATGACGCGCAGGCTGAACGGTGATGTAGCAGAGGAAATGATGTTGGCGCTTCCGGTTGAAGTTTCGGGATTGCCCAATGGCATCGAGGTGCATATACTAGCGCTCCTGCCTCGGCAGCGACACAGTTACGCTCCCTTCGTCTAGTGGTTAGGACGTGGCCCTCTCAAGGCTAAAACAGGGGTTCGAGTCCCCTAGGGAGCGCCAGTCGCCGCAGCAGGAACCGAAAAAGCCCGCCTTGTGCGGGCTTTTCTGTTTTCCGGGCCTGCAATCGGCTTGAGCCGGTGGGGTCACCCAGGGCAGGACACGCCGTAAACCCATCCATGGGGGCTCAATGGCGCCATCCATGGCGCCAACGGTCCTGCCCTGGGTGACCCCACCGGCTCTGGACGGTTTCCCGCGAGCTGCGGCAACAACCGGCCAGCGCTTCGCCGCATCCGCACGCACCATGAACTGTCAGGAGGGGGCAGGCCGCCCCCTCACACTCTGGACAAGCAGGCGCCAACGGGACACAACCGAAGCCAGTCGCCGTCAGCCTTCCATCTGCTCCAGCTCCTTGCCCTTGGTCTCGCGCACGTAGCGGACCACGAAGAAGATCGAGAGGATGGCCGCCACCGTGTAGATGCCATAGGCGCCGGCCAGGCCGATGCCGGCCAGCAGCATCGGGAAGGTCACGGTGATCGCGAAGTTCGAGGTCCATTGCGCCGCACCCGCCACCGCCAGCGCCGGGCCGCGGATCTGGTTGGGGAACATCTCGCCCAGCATCACCCACATCACCGGGCCCCAGGACATGTTGAAGAACACCACGTAGACGTTGGCCGCGACCAGCGCCAGCCGGCCCATGCCGTCGGACAGCTGCAGGCGACCGTCGGCCAGGCTGCCACTGGCGAACGCGACCACCATCAGCACCAGCGCCACCGACATGCCGACCGAGCCGATCCACAGCAGCGGCTTGCGCCCGATGCGGTCGATCAACAGCACGGTCAGCAGGCAGGCACCGATGCTCAGCCCACCGGACAGCACGTTGATCAACAGCGCGTCGCTTTCCGAAAAGCCGACCGCCTGCCACAGCACTGCGCCGTAGTAGAACACCACGTTGATGCCGACCAGCTGCTGGAACATGGCCAGGCCAATACCCATCCACAGGATCGGCCGCAGCTTGCCGCTGACCGTGTCGCGCAGGTCGCTGAAGCGCGGCTTGTGCTGGTCCTGGGCCAGGCTGGTTTCGATCTCGGCCTGCTTGGCCGCCGCCGCGGTATCACCGTACAGCCGCGCGAGCACCGCCCTCGCCTGCCCCTGGCGGCCTTTCAGCACCAGGAAGCGCGGGCTTTCCGGAATCACCAGCAGCAACAGCAGGAACAGCGCGGAGGGCAGCGCCTGCATCCAGAACATCCATCGCCACGCCTCATGGCCCAGCCACAGCGGCTCGGTCGACGCCCCGGCGGCGCGGGCCAGCAGGTAATTGCTGAGGAAGGCCGCAAACAGGCCGCAGATGATCGCCATCTGCTGCACTGTGGCCAGGCGCCCGCGATAGCGCGCCGAGGCCACCTCGGCGATGTAGGCCGGCGACATCACGCTGGCCGCCCCTACTGCAAAGCCGCCCAGCACGCGGGCCGCGATGAACAGCCACGAGGCGTGGGCTGCGCCGGCGCCCAGCGCCGAAACCAGGAACATCAGCGCCGACACGATCAGGACACCGCGGCGTCCCAGGCGGTCGCCCAGCCAGCCGGCCAGGAACGCACCGATCGCGCAGCCCAGCAGCATCGAGGCGACTTCGAAACCGAGCGCCGCCTCGCTGGAGTTGAAGGCCTGACGCAGGCCATCGACGGTGCCATTGATGACACCACTGTCGAAGCCGAACAGGAATCCACCGAGCGTGGCCACGCAGCTGATCAGGACGATGAATGCAGTGTTCTCACCGCCATGGAGTGCGATGCTGGGCTGGGCTGGTGACATTGACGATCCTGCTGGGAAGGGGGCCGGCCACCCGACGCAGCCGGCTGACCCCCAGCGTCGCACAGGCCCCGCCCTGCCGCCAATGACTGCCACGGCCGCGCCTGCCAGACGCCCGATTTCCGCCCCGCGCCGACAGCGGGGGCCAACCTGTTCTAGAATTGGCGGGTTCAGGAATCGATCCACCCCCAGCCCATGCCCTTTGTCGTCACCGAAAACTGCATCAAGTGCAAACACACCGATTGCGTGGAAGTGTGCCCCGTGGATTGCTTCCACGAAGGCCCGAACTTCCTGGTGATCGACCCGGATGAGTGCATCGACTGCACCCTCTGCGAGCCGGAGTGCCCGGTCAACGCGATCTTCCCGGAGGACGATGTCCCCGCCGGCCAGGAAGGCTTCGTCGCCCTCAACGCCGAGCTGGCGAAGGAGTGGCCGGTGCTGACCGTGCGCAAGGACCCGCCCGCCGACGCCGGCGAATGGGATGGCAAGCCGGACAAGCTGAAGCTGCTGGAGCGCTGAGAAGCGCCCACGGCGGCAACGAAAAGGGCGCCCACGGGCGCCCTTTTCTGTTTTCCGGTGAACGCCAACCGCAAGATCCGGCATGCCAGCCTTGCGATCCGGTATGCCAACCTCGCGATACGGCATGCCGACCTTGCGATCCGGTAGGTGCCAACCTTGGTTGGCACAGAAGCGCCGACCAAGGTCAGTCTCTACCAGAGGCAGCCCTTACTGGGCCAGCTTCGCCTTCAGCGCGGCGATCAGCTTCACCGGCGCTTCGGCGGTGGCCGGCAGGCCACGCGGGTCGACCGCGGAGATGTAGGCGCCGGCATCGACGGCGACCACGCGGACCAGGAAGTTGCCGCCTTCGTAGGCCACGTCATACGAGCCGAGCAGCTGGGCGCGGCTGGCGATGGTCACGCCCTCCACGCCTTCCAGCGCGGTACCGACCTTGGCGAAGGCTTCATCCTTGCCACCGGCGATGGTGAAACCGGTATTGCCAACGGCCGGAGCCGCAGCCGCCGGCGCCGCCGGCTTGGTGGCCGACACCAGCGCCGGCACCTTGTTGTCACCGGTGGTGGCCGGCAGGTTGAGGTCCGGCGGCACTTCCAGCGGACGCATTTCCGGGGCCAGGGCATAGTCGCCCTTGACGCCACGCTTGAAGCAGCCGGTGGTGCCGGCGGCAACGGCCACCGCAAGCAGGGCGTAGGACAGCACGCGGACAGTGGAAACGGATTGACGCATGTGAATCTCCTGGGTCAGACCAAGACGGAAGGTCAGTGGCTGGAAAGGGCTTCAAGGGCGGCGATGTCGCCGGCAAGATGGTCGGCGGCCGCGTGGTGCGACGCCGACAGCGGCAGCAGCGGCAGGCGCAGGTCATGGCCGATGCCGATACGGCGCAGCAGCGCCTTGACCGGAATCGGGTTCGGTTCGACACCGCAGAAATCATGGAACGGCTGCAGGCGCGCATCCCAGGACTCGGTGGCTTCGTGGTCATGGGCGGCGGCCAGCTCGCACATGCGGCGGTAGGCGCCGGGCAGCACATTGGAGCCGACCGAGATCAGGCCGTCGATACCGGCCCGGATCGAACGCGCGGCCGTACCGTCGTCGCCACTGAGCACGGCGAACTGCGAGCTGCGCAGTGCGAGCAGCGCCTGCACCCGGCCGGTGTCGCCCACCGCCTCCTTGATGCCGACGATGTTGGGGTGGCTGGCCAGTTCGGCCACGGTCTCCGGCTGCATGTCGCAACCGGTACGGCCGGGCACGTTGTACAGCACGACCGGCAACCCGCCCTGGTCGGCGACCGCACGATAATGGGCAATCAGGCCGGCCTGGGTCGGCCTCACGTAAGGCGGGGTGACCACCAGTGCATGGCTGGCGCCAAGCGCGGCCGCACGACGGGTCTGTTCGATGGTTTTGGCGGTACCGGACAGGCCGGTGCCGGCCATGACCGGGATGCGGCCGCCAATGCGTTCGACCGCGCTGGCCAGCAGCAGGTCGTACTCGGCATCGGTGAGGGTTGCCGCTTCGCCGGTCGAGCCGGCAACGACAACGCCATGGACGCCACCTTCCAGTTGCAGGTGCAGCAGGCGCTGCCAACCGTCGGGATCGAGGGCGCCGTCGGCCCGGAACGGGGTCGCCAGCGCGGTGATGAGGCCGGAAAGGGACAAGGACGTGCTGCTCTTGGCTGGAAAGGGAAAACGCCCGCCACGAAAGGCCGGGGGCGACCTGAATGTTACTTGCGGCGCGAAAGCACGGGCAAGTATGCTGGACACCGGTGGATCCCCGCCTCTGGCGGGCATTCAGACTAACGCATGCATTACCCGGAATCGCCTTGACCGACACCACCCCGCGCCCCGCGCCGAGCGAAAACCACCTCCTGATCAACGCCTATACGACGCATCCGGAGTCCCCCCTGCTGTCCGTCACCCGCCGCATCGCCGACAGCGGCTGCAATCTGGTGGACGCACGCCTGGCCACGGTCGGCCGCGATGTCTCGGTCACCGCCCTGGCCACCGGCTCCTGGGACTCGGTGGCCAAGCTGGAGGCGATGCTGACCCGGCTGGAGCGCGAGGAAGGCCTGAAGCTGGTCTGGTACCGCACCGCGGCCAAGCAGGCGCAGTCCAACCTGCTGCCGTACATTGTCGAAGTGATCGCCGCCGACAAGCCGGGCATCCTGTTCCAGCTGGCCGATTTCTTCGACCGCCAGGGCATCACCATCGAGAACCTGCAGAGCACGCGCTACCGCGCCATGCAGACCGGTGCGGAGATGTTCAGTGCACAGGTCACCATCGGCGTACCGGCCAACATGCACATCGCCGCGCTGCGCGACGATTTCCTTGAGTTCTGCGACCACCTGAACCTGGACGCGATCATGGACCCGATGAAATTCTGATTGGGAGTGCGGATTTTTCGCGCGCCTCTCACGGGCGCGTGGCGTTTCATGCAATTGTCGTAGAAACAACCCAGGCTCGACAGAAGGACCTCATGAACAACGGCGATACCCTGGGCAGCACCACCCTTTCCCTGCCGCTGGCGCTGTCCGGTGGCGACCAGGCCACTCTCGGCGACTATGCCGGCCAGTGGCTGGTGCTGTACTTCTACCCCAAGGACAGCACTCCCGGCTGCACCACCGAAGGCATCGACTTCAACGCCCTGCTGCCGAAGTTCAAGAAGGCCGGCGCGGTCGTGCTCGGCGTCTCTCGCGACTCGGTGAAGTCGCACGACAACTTCTGTGCCAGGCAGGGCTTCAACTTCCCGCTGGTCAGCGATGGCGACGAAGCGCTGTGCAGCGCCTTCGACGTGATCAAGATGAAGAACATGTACGGCAAGCAGGTACGTGGCATCGAACGCAGCACCTTCCTGATTTCCCCCGACAGCCGCATCGTGCAGTCCTGGCGCAAGGTCAAGGTTGCCGGCCATGCCGATGCCGTTCTCGCCGAACTGAAGGCCTCCCAGTCCAAGTGAGTCCCACTGCCTACTGTGTCTGCCATCACCCTGCCCCGCAGCAGGCCGTGGTGGTTTTTCCCTGTCCGTAACCAGGAATCGACGATGACCCGAGGCAAGCGCATCTACGTGCTGGATACCAACGTGCTGATGCACGATCCGACCGCGCTGTTCAAATTCGAGGAGCACGACATCTACCTGCCCATGCAGGTGATCGAGGAGCTGGACAACGGCAAGAAGGGCACCTCCGAAGCGAGCCGCAACGCCCGCCAGGTGAGCCGCTTCCTCAACGAGCTGGTGCAGGAATCCGGCCTGGACAACCTGGCCGACGGCATTCCGCTGCAGCGCCCCAACGGCCTGCAGCTGCGCGGCAAGCAGAGCGCCGGCAAGCTGCGCTTCCAGACCAGCCACTTCGACGCGGGCAAGAGCTTTGGAAAGGTCATTCCCGACAATGCCATCCTTGGCGCGATCCTGGCGCTGAAGGAAGAAACGCCGGACCTGCCGGTGGTGTTCGTTTCCAAGGACATCAACCTGCGGATCAAGGCCGCCATCGCCGGCATCGTGTCCGAGGACTACGAAAACGACCGCGCGCTGGACGATTTCAGCCTGCTCTACACCGGCGCCACCGAGCTGCCGGAAGACTTCTGGAAGCGCCACGGTGACGACCTGCGCAGCTGGAGCGACAAGGGCCGCAGCCATTACGAAATCCAGGCGCAGGACGGCGAGGAGTGGTACCCGAACCAGTACGTCTACCTGCCCGGCGAAGACGAAGTCGAACTGCGCGTCAGCCGCGTGGTCGGCGACGGCAAGGTAGTGCTGTCGCTGGTCGATGATTTCCGCCACGGCAGCCACGCCGTCTGGGGTATCAGTGCGCGCAACCGCGAGCAGAACTTCGCGCTCAACGCACTGATGGATCCGGAGATCGACTTCGTCACCCTGCTGGGTACCGCCGGTACCGGCAAGACCCTGCTGGCACTGGCCGCCGGCCTGGCGCAGACGATGGACCAGCAGCGCTACCGCGAGATCATCATGACCCGCGCCACGGTCAGCGTCGGCGAGGACATCGGTTTCCTGCCGGGTACCGAGGAGGAGAAGATGACGCCGTGGATGGGCGCGCTGACCGACAACCTGGAAGTGCTCACGCACAACCAGGAAGGCGGCACCTGGGGTCGCCAGGCCACCAACGACCTGCTGGCCAGCCGCATCAAGATCCGCTCGATGAACTTCATGCGCGGCCGTACCTTCCTGTCGCGCTACCTGATCCTGGACGAGGCGCAGAACCTCACCCCCAAGCAGATGAAGACGCTGATCACCCGTGCCGGCCCAGGCACCAAGATCGTCTGCCTGGGCAACGTCGAGCAGATCGACACCCCGTACCTGACCGAGACCACCTCGGGCCTGACCTACGCGGTGGATCGTTTCAAGAACTGGCCGCATAGTGCGCACATCACCCTGCGCCGAGGCGAACGCTCGCGCCTGGCCGATTACGCTTCGGAGGTGTTGTGAACCGCTGCACCCGCCTGCTGCTGCCCACGGCTGCGATCACCCTCGCAGCCGTGTTCGGCGCCTGCACCACCACGCGCGGCCCGGCCAGTGTGCCGACCGCCGAGCGCACCGGGCAGTCCTGGGTGGTCACCCGCCCGATCATCGCCGCGCAGGTGCTCGACACCTGCTCGCGCGCCAGCCCCGGCCGCGAGCCCGGGCGGGTCAGCGGCTACTGGGCACCCAGCCGGCAGCAGATCGATCAGCTGGAGGCACAGCTGTCGTCGCTGGAGGCACAGGTACCGAAGGTGCTGGACTTCGACCGCCAGTACGTCGGCATCGAAAGCGCCGGCAAGCGGCTGATCTACGTCAACGCGTTCCACCTGCCCGACGACAGCGGCATCAATCCGGCACGCGAAGCGATCCGCGTCTGCGACGGCGGCACGCAGTTCTGGGGCGCGGTGTTCGACCCGGCCAGCAACACCTTCAGCGAGCTGCAGTTCAACGGCGGCTTCGGCGGGCCCTGAGGGGCCCCGCCGATGGGAATGCGCCTGCCCACCTGGGTCTGGATCGGCGCGGTCGCGCTCTCGTGCGTGGCCGGCATGGTCAACGTGGTCGGCTTCCTCGGTTTCGAGCACCAGGCGGTCAGCCACATGACCGGCAGTACCAGCCAGTTGGGCATGGCGCTGGCGCAGGGGGACTGGCGCGCCGTCGGGCACCTGTGGGGGCTGCTGATCGCGTTCTCGCTGGGCGCGATGCTCAGCGGCCTGCTGATCCAGGACAGCGCCCTGCAGCTGGGCCGGCGCTATGGCGTGGCACTGGCGCTGGAATCGGCGCTACTGCTGGTGGCCATTCCGCTCTTTGAACAACACCAGATCTGGGGCGCGCTGGCCGCCGCCATGGCCTGCGGCCTGCAGAACGCGATGGCCACCACCTTCAGTGGCGCAGTGGTGCGCACCACCCACCTCAGCGGCATGTTCACCGACCTCGGCATCGGCCTGGGCCACCTGCTGCGTGGGCTGCCGCTGCAGGTACGACGGCTGACCCTCAGCGGCCTGATCATCAGCGGCTTCCTCGCCGGCGGCGTCCTCGGCGCCTGGCTGTTCATGCGCTGGCGGTACGACGCCCTGCTCGCCCCCGCCCTGCTGACTGGCCTGACCGGGCTGGGTTATGTGCTGTACCAGCAATGGGCGCGTTGGCGGCATTGAATCAAGGACATCCACGCATGGCGTGGATCTACCTTCCCCTGCGGGACCACGGCACAATCAACCGATGAGCCCGACCACTCCCGTTTCCGCCCTCACCATCGCCGGCTCCGACTCCGGCGGTGGCGCCGGCATCCAGGCTGACCTCAAGGCCTTCGCCGCACACCGCGTGCATGGCCTTTCCGCGATTGCGGCACTGACCGCGCAGAACACCCGCGGCGTCATCGCCGTGCACGTGCCACCCATCGAGTTCCTGCGCGCGCAGCTGGATGCCTGCTTCGACGACTTCGACATCCACGCGGTGAAGCTGGGGATGCTGGCCAACGCCGAAGTGATCCATGCCGTCGCTGATGCACTCGAAAAGCACCGCCCGCCACACGTGGTACTGGACCCGGTGATGGTCGCCACCAGTGGGGCACGCCTGCTGGAAGACAGCGCATTGCAGGCCATGCGTGAGCGCCTGATCCCGCTGGCCACGCTGATCACCCCCAATACGCCGGAAGCAGAACTGCTGGTCGGCCGGAAGATCAGCAACGGCGAAGACGCAGAACAGGCCGCCTCGGCCCTGCTCGACCTCGGTGCCGGCGCAGTGCTGCTCAAGGGTGGCCACCTGCATGAGGGCAATCGCGTGATCGATCGCTACTTCGACGGCGTCAGCAGCGAAGAATTCATCCACGCGCGCCTGCCACTGGACGCACATGGCACCGGCT
This sequence comes from Stenotrophomonas sp. YJH_SMC_133, assembly GCF_059370655.1. Lineage (NCBI taxonomy): Bacteria > Pseudomonadati > Pseudomonadota > Gammaproteobacteria > Lysobacterales > Lysobacteraceae > Stenotrophomonas > Stenotrophomonas sp. YJH_SMC_133. Next base: position 128,227 of record NZ_JCAFTW010000012.1, read on the forward strand.
GCACGCTGGCCTCGGCCATCGCCGCGCAGCTGTGCAATGGCCTGAGCCTGGCCAATGCCTGCGAAGCCGGTATCGACTACGTTGCACGCGGCCTGCAGCAGGGCTATGCCCCCGGCCGCAGCGAGGTGCTGGTGCTGGATCACTTCGGCGCGGCACCCCACGCATGAGCCTGACGCCGAGCGTCCTTGCCGTGCAGTGCGACGACGGCCATCGCTACGAGGTGATCGCCTGCGTGCCCGTACAGCCCATCGCACGCCTGCTGTGGCTGCCGGCACTGGGCGTGGCCGCGCGCCACTACCTGCCACTGGCTTTGGCGCTGGCGGCGAAGGGCGTGGCGGTCTACCTGCACGAGTGGCGCGGCAACGGCAGCAGTTCGCTGCGCCCATCGCGCACGCAGGACTGGGGCTATCGCGAGGTACTCGAACAGGATCTGCCGAGCAGCCAGGCCGTCCTGGCCGCAGCGGATGACGAAGGCGACGCCCTGCCCTGGATCATCGGCGGCCATAGCCTGGGCGGGCAGCTGGCCTGCGTGCATGCCGGCCGCAACCCGCAGCACTTCAACCGGCTGTGGCTGGCCGCCAGCGGCTCACCGTTCTGGCGCGGATTCCCACCACCGCGTGGCTGGCTGCTGCCGCTGGTCTACCGCTTCCTGCCGTGGATCGCACAGCGCCAGGGCGTGCTGCATGGCCGTCGCCTCGGCTTCGGTGGCACCGAAGCGCGCGGGCTGATCGCCGACTGGGCGCGCGTCGGCCTGAACAACCATTACGCCGCCGTCGGCATGGACGAAGACCTCGATGCGCAGATGGCGCGTGTGCATGGCAGCGCACAGGCGGTGCTGATGGAGCACGACTGGTTGGCCCCCACCGGATCGATGCAGACGCTGCTGGCGAAGCTGCCGAATGTGGACGCGCAGCTGCGCGTGCTGTCCGCGCAGGAACTGGGCACGCGCGCCGATCATTTCGCGTGGCTGAAGGCCCCTGATGCCGTGGCTGACAGCTTTTTCATTCAGTTGGATGAAAATTTTCACAAAACTGTTGACGGTACGCGCCGACATCCGCATAATTCCGCTCCTGTCGCAGGGCGCCCGTAGCTCAGTTGGATAGAGTACCTGGCTACGAACCAGGCGGTCGGGAGTTCGAATCTCTCCGGGCGCACCACTCGACAGGTTTCCAGCATCCGCCGCTGGAAATGCAGTAAAATTTGATTGTGTACCGCGCGCCCGTAGCTCAGTTGGATAGAGTACCTGGCTACGAACCAGGCGGTCGGGAGTTCGAATCTCTCCGGGCGCACCATACACAGTCAGCACAACAAGTTCATGTAATTGGCGCCCGTAGCTCAGTTGGATAGAGTACCTGGCTACGAACCAGGCGGTCGGGAGTTCGAATCTCTCCGGGCGCACCATTACACCGAAACAGCAGGCCTCGGCCTGCTGTTTTTTTATGTGTGTTTTTCGGCAGGGCTGCGCCCTGCACCCTGGTAGTACCGGCCGCTGGCCGGCAACCTCAACGGCAACGGCAACGGCAACGGCAAAAGCTGGCATTCCGTGGGCTGGCGGGGCGGCACGGACAGGCAGGACACGCCGTAAACCCCGCTCCGCGGTCCGGCCCAGCCGCTGGCGGCTGTGCGTTCGGGCGCTTGCGAAGCAATGCTTCGCAAGCAAAGCGCCCTCACCCATGGGGGCTCGATGGCGGCATCCATGCCGCCAACGGTCCTGCCTGCCCATGCCGCCCCACCTCTGACAGATTTCCGCGATCTGATGGATCCACGCCATGCGTGGATAAATCTCCATCGAGTTCGAGTATTTCGATAATTGATCGAAGAGCATCCACGCATGGCGTGGATCTACCGTGTCGACCAAGGTCGACACCTACCAGAGCAGTACGCCGTTCCGACAGATCGCGGAAACTGTCGAAGGCGGGGTGGGTCCGGTTGCGGGAGTGTCCGCGGCATGGATGCCGCGGCCAAGCCCCCAAGGACGGGTTTACGGCGTCTCCCGCAACCGGACCCACCCCGCCATCCCTCAGGAAACCAGCTTCTGCTGTTGCTGTTGCTGTTGCTGTTGCAGTTGCTGTTGCTCTGGATCGTAGCGGGTGCAGGGCGCAGCCCTGCCAAACCCCTACCCCCTGGCCATTGCCTGCCACCACTGCGACAACAGCTCCGGCCTGCGCAGGCGCTCGCGCCACCAGCGCAGTGCGGCGCCATCCTCTCCGGTGCGCCAGGCCAGCCAGAAGGTCTCTTCCGGCTTGTGTTCCTCCACCTCGCGGATCACCAGCTGGCCGCGCGCCACCGCAGCGCGCGCACACGGTTCGGGCAGGAAACCGAAGCCCACGCCTTCGCACTGCAACTTCAATTTGCTGGCCATGTCCGGCACCGTCAGCATCTCCTGCCCCATCAACAAGCCGACCGTGCGCGGCAGCAGCCTGCGCGCGGAATCAGAGACCGCGATCGCGCAGTGCTCGACCAGCTGCTCGCGACCCAGCACACCCGGCACTGCGGCCAACGGATGACCGGGCGCGACCGCGAACACGAACTCCACCGTGCCCAGCGGCTCGACCACGTAACCACCGCCACTGGGGCCCTCACCCGGCGCGCCGACCAGCAGGTCGGCACGGCGGTCCAGCAGGGCCTCCCAGGTGCCGGACAGGGCCTCGCCGATCAATCGCAGCCGGGTCGGTGCCTCGGCCTCGCGAAACGCGGCGATATCCGGGCCGAGCAGCCAGGTCGGGAACACCGAATCCACCGCCAGCGTCAGTTCGGTCTCCCAGCCCGACGCCACCCGGCGCACCCGCAGTTCCAGCTCGCGGGCGGCGCGCAGCAGGTGCCGGCCTTCGTCCAGCAGCGCGCGGCCAGCCTCGGTCGGCTCGGCACGCGGGCCGACCCGGTCAAACAACTGAACGCCCAGGTCCTCCTCCAGCTTGGCCACGGTGTAGGAGATGGTCGAGGGCACCTTGTGCAGGGCCTTGCCGGCGCCGGCAAAGGAGCCGCGCCGGTCGATGGCATCCAGGATCTGCAGGGCATCGAGGCTGAGCTTGAGCATTCGAATTTTTCGATGATGGCTGTCAAAACTATCCGTTTTTCAAACCCAAGGCGCAAGCGGATACTTCTCTCCAACGGGGAAACACAGCGGCTTCCAGCCCACCCCGCCCCATCGAAACCATCGAACAAGGAGATTCCATCATGCTGCAGATCCGCAAGAGCGCTACCCGTGGCCTGGCCGAGCATGGCTGGCTGTCCTCGCGCCATACCTTCTCCTTCGCCAACTACTACGACCCGCGCTACGTCAGCTTCGGCCCGCTGCGGGTGATCAACGAAGACAAGGTGATCGGCGGCCAGGGCTTCGGCACCCACGGCCACAGCAACATGGAAATCATCTCCTACGTGCTGGGCGGTGCGCTGGAACACAAGGACTCGATGGGCACCGGCTCAGTGCTGCGCTACGGCGACGTGCAGCGCATGAGCGCCGGCAGCGGCGTCACCCACAGCGAGTTCAACCACTCGGCCGACGAGACCGTGCACTTCCTGCAGATCTGGATCTTCCCGGACACCGAGAACATCACGCCGTCCTACGAGGAGACCCACTTCGCGCCGGAGACCAAGCGCGGCCAGCTGCGCCTGATCGCTTCGCCGGACGGTGCCGACGGTTCGCTGCGCATCCACCAGGATGCCCGCATCTTCGCCACCATCCTCGACGGCGGCCAGAAGCTGCACCATGCGCTTGGCAACGGTCGTGGCGCCTATGTGCAGGTGGCCCGTGGGCAGCTGCAGGTCAACGGCATCACCCTGGAAGCCGGTGATGCGCTGCAGGTCAGCGACGAAGCCCAGCTGACGCTGGAAAACGGCAACGATGCCGAAGTGCTGGTGTTCGACCTGCCGCTGTAACCACATCGCCCGCGATGCTGCAGAGCATCGCGGGCGCATCTGCGTCAGAACCTGTAATTCAAGCTCAACCGCACGTTGCGCGGCTCGCCCCAGGTGTAGGTGCTGTACCAGTTGAAGATCGTGTAGTAACGCTTGTCGAGCAGGTTGTTGACGTTGACCGTGGCCGACAGGCGATCGTTGAACTGGTAGCGCACCATCGCATCGAGCAACCAGTACGGCTGCGTGCGATGCACCACCTTGGCCCGCGTGGCCGGGTTGGTGATCTCGCCGAAAGTCGAATCCTGCCAGCGTGCGCCACCACCCAGCGTCAGCGCCTGCCAGGCGCCACGCAGACGGTAGCGGGTGTGCAGGCTGAACTGGTTCTCCGGTTCCAGCGTGGTCACCTTGGTGCCCGCCTGGCGGGCGATCTTGTGGGAGAACCCACCCTGCACCTGCCAGCCCTCGGCCAGCTGACCCGACATTTCAAGCTCGTAACCCTTGGTGCGCACGCCCATCAAGGCGCGGTAGGCATCCAGGCCATCCGGTGTCTTGCCGCCGGTGGGCTGGGCGAAGTTGTCCTGATCAAGCTGGAACAGCGCCGCACTGGCATTGAGGCGTCCATCGAAGAACTCGGCCTTCAGGCCAACCTCGTAGCTGCGGCCCTCCAGTGGATCCAGTGCCTTGCCCTGCTCGTCACGCTCGCCCTGCGGCTTGAAGATGGTGCTGTAGCTGGCATACACCGAATAATGCTCGCCGAGGTCGTAGACCACGCCGGCATAGGGCACATGGACACCGGTCTCTCGCGTGTCCGGCGAGCGGTAACTGGCCAGGCGGCTGCCGACGATCAGCTTCAACGGATCGGCCAGATCGAAGCGGCCAACCACGTACAGCCCATTCTCGCGGGTCACTTCATTGTTGTCATAGGTGCGCTGCCACTGCGGTTCGGCAATGTCGCCATTCCAGGTCCTGTAGTCCGGCACGGTATCCGGGAACCCCGCCTGCGGGCCGTAGCCGGTATTGGTCCAGCGCTTGCGCGAGGCACTGCCACCGACCACCAGCTCATGCTCTCGCCCGAACAGGCCGAAATGCCCGCTCACATAGAAGTCGGCGGCATTGCTGACGGTCTTGCCGACGTACTTGCCGAGCCACAGGCTGACGCCCTCGCCGGTCAACGGATCAGGATTGCCGGCGGCGGCACCGGCCAGTGCGGCGTCATAGCCGTTGACCTGGTGGTTGAGCTGCAGTTTGGCAATCCAATCGTTGGCGAACGTGTGCTCCAACGTGGTGAAACCGGTACGCACGTACTGGCGCCAGCCGGCCCATTGCGCACCATTGTTGAACGAGCGCGGCATGCGGTTGAAGTTGCCGGCGCTGTCCAGCAGCGGAATGCCGCCCCACGTCGACCCCTTCGGGTCGCTGTCCATCACGTCGCCACCAACCGACAGCAGCGTGCGTTCGCCCAGATCGGCTTCCACCACGGCATAGCCGACCTTGCTGGTGCGCTGGTAGTTGTCCAGGTTGGAGCGCTTGTCTTCCCAGGCACCCACGGCACGGCCACGCACGCGGCCATCGGCAGTCAGCGGGCCACCCACATCGAGCTCGGCGCGGTAGTCGTCCCAGCGGCCGACACCCAGCGAAGCGCTGCCGGCGAAGTCCTTGCCCGGCTTCTTGCGCACCAGGTTGATGGTCGCACCCGGATCGCCCATGCCGGTCAACAGGCCGGTCGCGCCCTTGAGCACCTCGATGCGGTCGTAGATGGCGGTATCGCTGAGCGTGTTGCCGGCGGAGTACCCCGAATTGCGCGACATCGGAATGCCGTCGTACTGGAAGTTCTGGATCGCGAAGCCGCGCGCGTAGTACTCGGTACGTTCGCTGTCGTAGGTGACGATGCTGATGCCGGGGGTCACCCGCATCACGTCATCGATGCCGTGCAGGCCGAAGTCATCCATCTGGGCGCGGGTGATCACGCTGATGGTCTGCGGGGTCTGCCGTGGCGTCAGCACCAGGCGGGTCGCGGTGGCAATGGTGCCGGGCGTATAGGCGCCGCTGCCCTCGGTGATGGTACCGAGCAGGTTGGCCGTGACCTGCACGGTCTGCAGGGTCTGTGATGCAGGCGCCTGCGAATCCTTGGCTGGATCCGTACTGGACTGCGCAACAGCAATACCGCTGCTGCCCAGAGCAGCGATCAGCAAACCCCGGGCCAGCGCCTGCGGCAACGCGCGGCGACGCGGCAAGGGGGACGGCGTATGGACAACAGGCACAGACAGCACGGCGGGACCTCCACGATAGGGTGGGATCCTCTGGCGGCGGCTGGAGGGAAGAGAGGGACGCGGCCGGACAGCCGCGGCGCAGGAGTGTACTCCCCTGCGCCGCGGCTGTCGTGCGGAGCGCTGGCGCGGAATCAGCCGGCGATGGCGGCGCAGGCCTCCAGGATCAGCGCGGTCACTTCCTTCGGCTGCGAAGCCAGCGAGGCATGGCTCGCATCCAGCTCCAGCAGGCGCCTGGGCTGCATCCTTGCGGCCATGGCCTTCTGGTTTTCCGGCGCGATCATGCGGTCCTGGCGGGACAGCTGGTACCAGCTCGGCATGTGCTTCCACGCCGGGTCGCTGACCGCATCACCGAAGGTGCTGGCCAGCGGTGCCTTCTGGGTAACGGCCATCACCCGGCCTTCGTCCTCGCTCAGATCCTGGCAGAAGCTCTCATGGAACTTGTCCGCACGCAGCCACAGGTAGCCATCGCTGTCCGGCGCAAGGTTCGGCGCCGCCTCCGGCAGGTGCTGCTGGGTGATGCCACCGGGACTCTCGCCGGCATCGGGCGCGAACGCGGCGATGTAGACCAGGCCCTTCACGTTGGGCTCGTTGCCGGCCTGGCTGATCACCGCGCCACCAGTAGGAGTGGCCGACCAGCAGCACCGGCCCGTCGATCTGCCGGATCATTTTCCGGGTGCGCCCTGCGTCGTCGGCCAGCGATGTCAGCGGCAGTTCCACCGCCTGCACACGGTCGTGGCCGTTGCGATGCAGTTCCAGGATCACCTTGGCCCAGTGTGCGGCCCCGCCCCAGAAGCCGTGGACGAGGAGGATGGTCGGTGTCGTGCTCATGTACAGGTCTCCGGCAGCGGCCGGCGGAATGCAGACCGTGCAGCCACTGTCCGTGGGCGACGTTAATCGCCAGTGACGCGAGCGGGTCACTGCAATCGTATGCGTCGCCCGATGTCACGCATGGCACTTGCCGAGCCGACCTGAAAACGTTTCCATAAACGTCCCTTGGAGCTTCGCATCGCGCATGACGCCTTCATCCCCACGTGCCCAGCAGCACGCCACCCGCGCCGCCTTCTTCATTCCCGGATTCGCCACCGCCGCGTGGGCGCCCATGGTGCCCTACGCCAAGGCCAAGGCCGGGCTGTCCGACGCCAGCCTCGGCGCCGTGCTGCTGTGCCTTGGGCTCGGCTCGCTGCTGGCGATGCCGTTGGCGGGCGCGCTGACCGGGCGGCTGGGCTGCCGCCGGGTGATGGTGATCACCTGCGCGATGATGCTGTGCGCCCTGCCCTTGCTGGTGCTGGCGCCCTCGCCGGTGGCGCTGGGTGCGGCGCTGTTCGTGTTCGGCGCCGGCGTCGGTGCGCTGGATTGTGCGATGAACATGCAGGCGGTCGCGGTCGAGCGCGACGCCGGGCGCGCGATGATGTCCGGCTTCCACGCCTTCTACAGCATCGGTGGCTTCGTCGGCGCAGGCTGCATGACCGGCCTGCTGATCCTGGGTACACCGCTGTGGCTGGCCGCGCTGGTTTCGGTGGCGGCACTGCTGCTGGTCGCGGTGCTGTCGGCGCCGCACTGGCGCCCGCAACGGATCCTGCACGACGGCCCACTGCTGGCGCTGCCGCACGGCGTGGTGCTGTTCATCGGCGTGCTGGCCTTCGTGGTGTTCCTCGCCGAAGGCTCGATGCTGGACTGGAGCGCGGTGTTCCTGGCCGAAGTGCGGCAAGTGCCGCGTGACCAGGCCGGCGCCGGCTTCGCGCTGTTCACCCTGGCGATGACCGCGATGCGCCTGTTCGGCGACGGCATCGTCGAGCGCCTCGGCCGCACCCGCACCCTGGTCTTCGGCGGCATCACCGCCGCAGCAGGCTTCACCCTGGCCACGTTGGTGCCCTCGTTTCCGGTGGCGCTGGCGGGGTATGTACTGGTCGGGCTGGGCTGCGCCAACATCGTGCCGGCACTGTTCTCGATGGCCGGCCAGCAGCGGGTGATGCCGGAGAGCATCGCCATCACCGCAGTCACCACGCTGGGTTACGCCGGCATCCTTGCCGGTCCGGCAGCGATCGGTGCACTGGCACACGGCACCAGCCTCGGCTTCGCCTTCCTGTGCGTGGCCGCGCTGCTGCTGGGCGTCGCGGCGTCTGCCCGCTCGCTGGCACGACGGGTGGCCTGACAGAAAAAGGGGACGGAGGGGATTAAGTCGTTTATGGCCCAGCTGTGCGGGAAACGACTTAATCCCCTCCGTCCCCTTTTTCAGCGGTGGGCCAGCCACTCGGCCTGGGCCGGCAGCTGTGGGGCCGGACAGGCGCTCTTCGGGTGGTGCTCATCGCGCGCCATCCAGTCATCGACCACACCGGCCAGCAGGTCCAGCCGCAGCGGCAGGGTGATGTGGTCCTCGCCGCGCATCTCGATGTAGTGCGCGCGCGGGTTGGCCTGGGCCAGTTCGCGGCCCTGGCTGACCGGAATGTGCTGGTCGCCCTGGCCGTGCAGCAGCAGCACGCAGGCGCGGGTATCGGCCAGCGCGCGCGCTACGTCCACGCGGTCCAGATCGACGTCGATACGGCGGCTGGCGGCGGCGATCACCTGGTTGATGTCCTGGCCGCCGTAGCGCCAGCGCGCGTACGACGCCATCGCCTGCGCCTTCAGGCCTTCCGGCTGCAGTCCCATCAGGTGCGGAATCATCGTGCGGATCGCCACACCGGCATTGGCGAACGATTCCATCGCCACCACCCCTTCCACCTGGTCGCCGAGCTTGTCGGCGGTGAATACCGCTGTGGCGGCGCCATAGGACACGCCGAACAGGTACAGCGGGCCGGTTACTTCACCACGCGCGCGCAGCTCGCCGATCACATCCACCACATCGTCGGATTCATAGGTGCCATAGCCCGACGGCCCGGTACCGGACTGTCCATGGTTGCGCAGGTCAAGCGTGACCACGCGGTAGCCGGATTCGGCCAACTGCAACGACCACGGCAGCATCGAATCACCGTTCATCATCCAGCCGTGCAGCAACACCACGGTACCGCGCGGTGCCTGCGCGCGGAACGGCTGCGGTACTGCCAGGCTCAGGCCGGTATCCAGCGGCAGGCCGTTCTCGTGGCGCTGCGGCAGGTAGTGGTAACGCGCGCCGTAATCGCCAGGATCGAACACACGCCAGAAGATCGGCACGCCATCGCGGCCCGGCGCGAAGCCGTGGCGATTGGGCAGTTCGGCAATGGCCGCGGCAATGCGCGGACGATCGAGCAGGGTCGATACGCCCCCCGGCGCGATCAGCCGATCGGCAAGCGAGGTGGACGAGGCATTGATCGAGGACGAGCATGCAGCCAGCCACAGGCCGGCGCACGCCAGCAACAACAGCAGCAGGCGCTTCATGGGCAATCGGGGAAAAGGTGCGACAGCGTGGCAGGTTAGCGACGCGCGCGTGGGCCATCTATCGCGCATGGATGACGGCTTGATGACAGCGCAGGAACGATTCAGCTTGGTGTACAAGCTGTATCTGTTCAGTCATTGATCCGGATCAATGAACGCGCGCGCGGGATCGCCCACAGTGCCGCCATGCGCACCTCGTTCAAGCTCGCCATTGCCCTGGCCGCCACGCTGGCCGCCGCCTACGGCGTCGCCCGCACCACGCCCTACTGGTTCGCACCGCGACAGGCCGCGCAGGTCGACATCCACGATCCGGCATTGATCGCGCAGGGACAATACCTGTCGCGCGCGGCCGACTGCGCGGCCTGCCACACCGCGCCCGGCGGCAAGCCGTTCGCCGGTGGCCTCGGCATGCAGACGCCGATGGGCACGATCTACTCGACCAACATCACGCCCGATCCGGACACCGGCATTGGCGCCTACGACTACGCCGACTTCGAGCGTGCGGTACGTCGCGGCATCCGCCACGATGGGCAGCCGTTGTATCCGGCCATGCCGTACGCCTCGTACGTGATCGCCAGCGACGCGGAGATCAAGGCGCTGTACGCCTACTTCATGGGCTCGGTGCAACCGGTGAAGCAGGACAACGCCGACAGCACGATTCCGTGGCCGGCCAACATGCGCTGGCCACTGGCCTGGTGGCAGCTGCTGTTCGCACGCCCGCGCACGTTCAACCCGGATCCGTCGCTGGATGCCAGCCAGCAGCGCGGCGCCGAACTGGTGGAAGGCCTGGCCCACTGCGGCGCCTGCCACACGCCACGCGGGTTGGCGTTCCAGGAAAAGGCGATGGCCGATGATGGCAGCCGCCAGTTCCTGTCCGGCTCGGTGCTGGAAGGCTGGTATGCGAAGAACCTGCGCAATGAATCGACCGGCCTGGCCAGCTGGAGCGAGGGCGAGATCGTCGACTTCCTGCGTACCGGCCGCACCGATCGATCGGCGGCGTTCGGCGGCATGGCCGACGTGGTCGAGCACAGCACGCAGTACCTGTCCGACGCCGACCTGCTGGCGATGGCCCGCTACCTGAAGCAGCTGCCCGCCCGCGAAGGACGCAGCGCACAGTGGTCGCCCGGTACCGACACCACCACCGCCGCACTGCGCAGCGGCGACTACCGCGTGGCCGGTTCGCTGGCCTATGCCGAGCACTGCCAGGCCTGCCACCGCGCCGACGGGCGCGGCATGCCGCGCGTCTATCCTGCCCTGGCCGGCAACTCGATCGTGTTCGCCGATGACCCCAGCTCGCTGGTGCAGGTGACCCTGATCGGCGGCCGCACGCCGCATACCCCGCATGACCGCATGGCCTTCACCATGCCCGGCTTCGAGCAGCTGCCGAATGCGCAGCTGGCACAGATCCTGACCTTCATCCGCAGCAGCTGGGGCAACCAGGCCAGCGCAGTGAGCGAGGTCGACGTGGCGCGCATGCGCCGGGTGGTGCGCGACAAGCCGGTGCACTACGTTCCGCAGGAGGCCGCACGATGAAGCGTTCACGCACGCGTTCCCGCCTGCTGATCGGCAGTGCGATCACCCTCGTGGTGCTGGCCGGCGCCGGTACCCTCGCCTACCATCATCTGTACCCGGACCTGGATGCCGCCGTGGCCAGCACGATCGATATCCTCGATGCGCAGGGCAAGGTGGTCGGCCACTACCACGCACCCAGCGCCGAAGAAATCGCTGGGCTCGGCAATGCCGAATCGGTGATGCTCGGCCGCCGTATCCTCAACGAGACCGCACGGCTGCTGCCGGACAATGTCGGCAACGATCTGAACTGCAACTCGTGCCACATGGCCGAGGGCAAGCGGCCTTTCGGCAATCACTACTTCAATACCGGCGGCGGCGCCTATCCGCGCTACATGCCGCGTCCGGGCAAGGTGATCGGGCTGACCGAGCGCATCAACGGCTGCCTGCAGCGTTCGATGAACGGCAAGCCGCTGCCGAAGGACTCGCCGCAGATGCGCGCGATGCTCGATTACATGGCGTGGTTGAGCAGTCCTGTGCCAGAAGGTGCAAAGGTGGCCGCCCCCAGTGAGGGGCCCATCGACAGCACGCTGACCCCGGATCCGGTCCGCGGCCAGGCGCTGTACGCCGTGCAGTGCGCCGCCTGCCATGGCGACAACGGCGAAGGACGGCGCGACGCCAGCGGTGACATCGCCTTCCCGCCGCTATGGGGCGACCACAGCTTCAACATCGGCGCGGGCATGGCGCGCCTGTACAAGGCCGCCGGCTTCATCAAGCACAACATGCCACCGGCGGTGACCCGCGAGCCGCCGCTTGGGCAGCAGGTGATGCCCGACCAGGATGCGGTGGACATCGCCAGCTACTTCATCAACCAGCCACGCCCGGACTTCGCCAACAAGGCCAAGGACTGGCCGCGCGACCCGAAACCCAAGGACGCGCGGTACTGACAGGCAGGCGGCCGGGGGCGTCGGCCGTCACACAACACGGTTCCTGCATCTCTACGTCATGTCGATGTCATTGGTGCTGTCGACACTCGGGGGCTTCTCTCCCCCCAAGGTCCGGTATCGATGCGAACGATTGCGCGCTTTCCCCGTGTTTCGCTGCTTGCCCTGCTGATCGCCCCCGCCCTGGACGCCCTCGCAGAAGCACCGCAGGGCGATACGGGCGAAGCGCGCAGCAGCGATGCGCGTACCCTCGACCAGGTGCAGGTGATCGGCCAGGCCACCAGCTACGCCAAGACGTCGGTGCGCGCAGAAACACTGAACAGGCAGACCGTGATGAGCAGCGTCAACGATGCGCTCAACGAAGTACCCGGCGTGGTGGTCAGCGAGGCCGACGCCACCGGCTCGTCGGTGTGGGGCACGCAGATCAGCATGCGCGGGTTCGTCACCAATCGTGATACCCAGCAGATCGGCACCACCATCGACGGCCTGCCCAACGGCGGCTCCGGCTACGGCGGCGGCTCGCTGGCCAACCGCTACATCGACACCCTCGACCTGGAGACGGTGGAAGTCAGCCAAGGCACCGCTGACATCTCCTCGCGATCGAACGAAGCACTGGGCGGCACGCTCAACTTCCTCACCAGCGATCCGCTGCAGGACAGCCGCCTGCGCTTCGTGGTCGGCGCCGGTGACAACGATGCGCGCAAGTACTACGTGCGCTACGACACCGGCCTGCTCGGCGGCCACACCCGCGCGTGGATCAGCGCCTCCTCGTCGAAGGTGCACGACTGGATCGACGGCACCGGCCACGCCAGCAACGACCACATCGCCGGCAAGTTCATCACCGAACTGGATCGCTGGACCCTGACCGGCTACCTGTCCTACAACGATGCCGACGAGCCGGAATACACCAGCGTCTCACCGAAGGGCTTTGCCACCAATCCGGATCGCGACAACCTGGTCGGCACCCTCACCGGCATTCCGTATCTGGACCAGAACTACCGTTCCGGCTCGCGTGCGCTGCGCGAGAACACCTTTGGTTACCTGCGTGCGGCCTTCGACGGCGGCAACGGGTTCAAGGCCTCGGTGGCCGCCTACGGGCACCGCATGCGAGGTCGTGGCGACTGGCTTCCACCTTACCTGGCACAGGTCAGCGATGAGGGTGCGGGCCGCCCCGAATCGGAATATCTCGGTGGCAGAACCGTGTACGGCGGCAGCAACCGCGGCCAGATCTTCTTCGTCAATCCCGATGGCAGCGCCGCGCAGCGCCTGGCCAGCTGCACCCCGCGCCTGGGCTTCACCGCCGAGTACGATCCGAACTGCTACGCGGGCAACGTGCTGGGCGCGCAGTCCTACCGCCACACCCACTACGACAACGACCGCATGGGCGTGACCGCCGACGTCGAATGGCGGCAGACCTTCGGTGCGATCGACAACACCATCCGTGGCGGCCTGTGGGTGGAGAAGCTGGACCGTTCGGCACGCCGTGACTGGCACCGCCTGCTCAACGTCGGCCAGGACATCGCCTTCGACCATCAGCCGTACTGGGTGCAGTTCGAGGACAAGTACAAGGTTGACGAGCAGATGTACTACGTCGAGGACGTGGCCCGCTTCGGGCCGTTCAGTGCCCGCCTGGGCGTGAAGCAGTTCTTCGTCGACCAGTCGCGCCGCCGCGTGATCGGTGCCAGCGAGCACGTGAAATCCGATTCCAGGTCCGATCCGCTGCTGTCGACCGGCTTCACCTGGGCACCGGGCGTGGAAGGCATGGAGCTGTTCGCCGGCTTCTCGCAGAATTTCGCCGCCATTCCTTCAGGCGTACTTGGCGAGACCGACCCGCAGCGCTTCCGCAATGTCGAACCGGAGACCGCCGACAACATCGAAGTGGGCATGCGTATCAGCCGCTGGCCGCTGACCGCCTCGGTGACCCTGTACAACATCAAGTTCGACAACCGCATCGTCTACCTGCCGGCGGGCTTCGTCAGCGGCATCGACTACCTGGGCGAGACCGACGGCGTCTACGAGAACTTCGGTGGCGTGGAAAGCAACGGCCTGGAAGCGGCGTTCGGCTATGGTTGGGACAATGGCTGGCGGATCAACGCGGCCTACACCTACAACCGCTCCAAATACCTGGGCAGTGGCAATGCCGCCCGCGATACTCAGCTGGGCATCGTCGACGGCGCCAAGGTGATCGGCCAGCCGGAGAACACCCTGGTGCTGTCGGCCGACTGGCAGGGCGCCAACTGGAACTTCGGCCTCTCCGGACGGTACCTGGGCACGCGCTACCTTGATGCCGCCAACGTCAACAAGCTGCCCTCGGCCACCGTGTTCAATGCCAACATCGGTTTCGACCTGCAGGGCCTGTCGCCGCGCCTGAAGGGCATGGGTGCCAACCTGGTGGTGAGCAACCTCACCGATAAGCGGTATCTTGCGGGGGTGGACGGCCGCGACAACGCCTTCATCGGCGCCCCGCGCACCGTCGGCATCTCCTTCCGCGTGGACCTGTGAGTGAGCCCGTGACCGATATCGGCCGACGCCGGTTGTTGCAGGCCGGCGTTGCCGCCGGCCTTTCTCCGCTGCTGCCCAGCATCGCCCGGGCCGCAGCGATCGCCCCCGCCGCGCAGACGCGCAGCCTCGAAGACCTGCAGCACATCGTGGTGTTCATGCAGGAGAACCGTTCGTTCGACCACTACTTCGGCACGCTGCCGGGCGTACGTGGTTTCGGTGACCGCTTCGTGGCCCCGGCCCCCGCGCTGCAGGCCGGTGGCCGCGCGCGCAACCTGTGGCTGCAGCCCGATGCCAGTGGCACGCGGGCGATCGCACCGTTCCCGCTGGATACCGCCGCGCACTTCGGCTACATGCGGGTGGAAGGCACGCCGCACACCTGGCCCGATGCGCAGCGCGCCTGGGACCACGGCCGCATGGGGCACTGGCCGAAGGCCAAGCAGAACCACTCCATGGGCTACTTCCAGCGCAGCGACATGCCGTTCCAGTTCGCGCTGGCCGATGCGTTCACGATCTGCGACGCCTATCACTGCGCGATGCAGGCCGGCACCAATCCGAACCGGGTGTTCCTGTGGACCGGCCACAACGATGCACAGGCCCGCGCCGGCGGCCCGGTGATCGCCAACTCGCATGACAACTTCCCCGAACACGGCGGGCATCCGGCGTCCTACCGCTGGACCAGCTATGTCGAGCGCCTGCAGAAGGCCGGCGTGTCCTGGCAGATCTACCAGGACATGGCGGACAACTTCACCGACAACCCGCTGGCCGGCTTCGAGGCGTTCCGTCGGGCGTACAGTGCTGCACCCGGGCATGACCCGCAACTGCGCGCACGCGGGGTCAGTACCCGTGGCCTGCCACAGCTGCGCCAGGACGTACTCGACGGGCGCCTGCCGCAGGTCAGCTTCATCATCGCCGACGCGGCCGGCAGCGAGCACCCCGGACCCTCCAGTCCGGCGCAGGGCGCGGCCTATACCGCGCGCGTGCTGGATGCGCTGACTGCCGATCCGGAAGTCTGGAGCCGCACCGCCCTGCTGCTGATGTTCGATGAGAACGACGGCTTCTTCGACCACATGCCGCCACCGGCACCGCCTTCGCCGGTGGATGGCGGCTGGGCGGGTGCGTCCTCGGTCAGTACCGAGGGCGAATACCACCGCCATCCCGCACCGGGCGACGAGAAGTACGATGCCGCCGAACTGCGCGGCCGCCCGTATGGACTGGGCCCGCGCGTGCCGCTGTATGTGATCTCGCCGTGGAGTCGGGGTGGCTGGGTCGACTCGCAGGTCTACGACCACACCTCGGTCATTCGACTGATCGAACGCCGCTTCGGTGTGGCGGCACCGGACATCTCGCCGTGGCGCCGCGCGGTCTGCGGCGACCTCAGCAACGCCTTCGACTTCGCCCAGCGCGATACCCGCCCGTTCGTGCGCGGCCTGCCCGACGTGAGCGCGGTGGCCGCACGCGCCGCTGCGTTGCCAGGGCGAACCGTGCCGGCGCTGCCGGAGGGGCTGAAACCAGCGAAGCAGGAAGTCGGCATACGCCCGGCGCGCGCCCTGCCCTATCGGCCGCAGGCATCGATGGCTGCGGTGGACGCCTCGGGCGTGGATCTGGCGCTATCCTGCGAAGGCGCGGCGGCAGTGCTGCATGTCTACGACCGGCTGCGGCTGGATGCGGTGCCGCGCCGCTACACGCTGCTCCCGGGCATGGCGCTGCGCGAGCGCTGGCCGCTTGATGCCCAGGGCCGCTATGACCTGTGGCTGCTGGGCCCGAACGGCTTCCACCGCCACTTCCAGGGGGCGGCCAAGGATCCTGCGCTGCAGGCTTCAATTGATCGCACGGATGGCCAACTGCGGCTGCGGCTGCGCAACCTGGGTGACGGCGCGCAGCAGGTGCGTGTGCAGCCTGGTGCCTATGCCGGGCACATGCCCGATCAGGCGCTGGTACTACCCGCACACGCAGAAACCGCGTTGGCGTGGGACGCAACGCCCACGGCGGGCTGGTATGACCTGCAGATCGGCGCGGGCGAGAGCATGCTGCGCCTGGCCGGTCGCGCCGAGGATGGGCGCCCCGGCACCAGTGACCCGGCGATGGGCAGCGAACCACTGCGGTTCGAGCAGGATTGAAGGATCTCTGTAGAGCGGTAGATTCAG
The DNA here is from genome assembly GCF_059370655.1 of Stenotrophomonas sp. YJH_SMC_133. NCBI lineage: Bacteria > Pseudomonadati > Pseudomonadota > Gammaproteobacteria > Lysobacterales > Lysobacteraceae > Stenotrophomonas > Stenotrophomonas sp. YJH_SMC_133. Next base: position 144,802 of record NZ_JCAFTW010000012.1, read on the forward strand.
GCCTCCTGCAGCCCCGGCCGGCCGTGCTCCACCGCATAGCGCTTCCAGCTCTGCACCGCGCCATTCGGCTGCATCACGGTATCCAGCGTCTTCATGTCGCCGATCCACGCATCGCGGGTGACATCGCACAGCACGTAGCCACGCTTGTCGGTGGTCGCCTTCAGATAGGGGCTGTGCGCAAGCTGGTTCCTGGCATACGCGTCCACACCCTGGCCATCGGCGCCGGAGGTGATCGACGTGGCGAGGAACTCGCTGGAGATCACGCCCGAGTCACGGTGGTCCTGCACCAGATCGCTGGCATAGTGGCGATGCGCGTCGCCGCAGGCGGTCACCACGTTGCCGAAGCCCACCTTCTGGATGTGGTCGAGCAGGCGCCGGCGGCTGTCCAGATAGCCCGACCACTGGTCGTCGGACGACTGCACCACCCCATCCTTCTCGCGCATGTAGTTGCCCAGCGCCACCTGGTGGGCGATGGTGTGCCAGCGCGGTGCGGCATCGGCCAGGCCGTCGAACAGCCAGCGCTCCTGCTTCGCCCCCACAATGCTGCGCTCCGGCGATTCCACCTCCTCACGCAGCGCCATGTTCACCTGCTTGCTGCGGTGCTGGCGGGTGTCGAGCAGGTGCAGGTCCATCAGCGTGCCGTAGCGTGCACGTCGGTACATCTGCATGTGCCCATCGCGCGGGAATGCCGAACGGCGCAACGGCATGTTCTCGTAGTAGGCCTGGAACGCCTGTGCGCGGCGCAGCAGGAATACTTCGCTGGGCGTGTCATCCTGGTCTTCGGCGCCGGCCCAGTTGTTGTCCACTTCATGGTCGTCAAAGGTGACGAACCACGGTGCCGCCGCATGCGCGGCCTGCAGGTCCGCATCGCTCTTGTACTGGGCGTAGCGGCGGCGGTAATCATCCAGCGTGTAGATCTGCGGGCCGACGTGGTTGCGCAGGTTGGTGAACGGCTGGCCGTTCATCTTCCGCAGGCCCGGCTGGCTTTCGCCTTCGTAGATGTAATCACCATAGTGGAAGACGAAATCGAGCGGTTCCTCGGCAATGCGCCGCCACGCGGTGTAGTGGCCTTCTTCGTAGTGCTGGCAACCGGCCACCGCAAAGCGCACGCGATCCACCGCGGCCGTGGCTGCGGGCAGCGTGCGGGTGCAACCGACCGCACTGGCGTGGCCACCGACGCTGAAGCGGTACCAGTAGGGCCGTCCGGGCGCCAACCCGTCCAGCTCCACGTGCACGGCGTGGCCGAGTTCGGGATGCGCCATCGCCGCCCCCTGACGTACCACCTTGCGCATGCCTTCGTCTGCGGCCAGTTGCCACTCGACCAGCATCGGCCGGGTCGGCATGCCGCCGCCGAACACCAGCGGTTCGGTCGCCAGGCGCGTCCACAGCACCATGCCATCGGCCGAGGGATCACCCGAGGCCACGCCCAGGGTGAAGGGTGTGCTGGCAAAGCGCGGCTTGGCCAGCAGGTTGCGCGGGTTCAGCGCGGTGGCATCGGCCTGCGCGGCCAGCGCGTGTGCCGTGCCCATCCAGGCACCGGCAGCGGACAGGCCGGCCAGGGCGAGGAATCGCCTGCGATTGATCGTCTCCACGGCTGTGCCCTCAGTTGTAGATGATGTGGAAGTAGAAGAAGCGGCCGTAGTCGTCGATCTCGGTACGGAAGCGCCCGTTCGGGCCGGTGCTGTAGGTCGGCTGGGTGTTGAACAGGTTCTTGGCCTCGTACTTCAGCGTCACGTGCTTGCTGACCTTGTGGCTGAAGCCCATGTTGAAGGTCATGTACGGGTCGTAGTACGAATCCAGCCACTGGGTGTCGCCGAAGTCGACCAGCATCCGGCTGCGGTAGGTGCCGGACAGGCGCAGCTGCGCGCTCTTCCACGGCATGCGCCAGATCACCGAACCGTTGAGCGACCAGTCCGGCTGGTACAGCAGCCGGTCCAGGCGGCGCTCGGTGCCATCACTGATGCGGTAGTTGGTCTGGCCTTCCAGCCGCGTGGCGTTGAAGTACATGTCGAAGCGCTGGCGGCCCCACTGCAGGTTGCGGTTGGCCACCGCGAACTCGACACCGCGCAGCTTGGACTCATCGGTGTTCATCGGCTGGGTCACCCGGTAGCGGGTATCACCCACGTCCTCGAAGGTGGTCAGGGTGTAGATGTCGTCCTTGATCACCTTGTCGAACAGCGCCACCGAGACCAGGCCGTTGTTGCCGTTGAAATACAGGTCCCACGCCAGGTCGATGTTGGTGGAACGGCGCGGCTGCAGGTCGGCATTGCCCTGCTTGATGCTGCAGAAGCCCCTGCCCTCCTCGTCATCGCCACAGCTGGTGCTGGTGGCCTGGGCGATGTTGCTCGGCGTCGGCCGGCCCAGCGTGCGGCTGGCGGAGAAGCGCAGGCGCTGGTCCTCGGTGAGCTTGAACGTCGCATTCAACGAGGGCAGCAGGTTGTTGTAGCCACCACTCGTATTGCGGAAGGCGGAGGTATAGGTAGTGCCGCCATCATCGCTGAACGGACTGTAGGCATCGAAGCGGGTGTGGTCGTAGCGCAGGCCGCCGATCAGCAGCAGCCGATCCCAGGCGTAGTGCGCGGACACATAGGCATTGGTGATGTCCTCCACGTACTTGTAGTCACTGGTGAAGTTGGCATTCGGATAGGCCTTGTTGTTGCTGCCCAGTTTCGGCAGCAGTTGCTCGTTCCACTTGCGGTTGTCGATCAGCGGGAAGCCCGGCACGCTGCCCAGCAGCGTCGAACCCGGGTACAGGTAGTCGTTGAGCGTGGCACTGCTCTTGAAATAGTCGAAGTCGATGTCCTGCCAGATCTTCAGGTGGCGGTACTCGGCGCCGGCGGCCAGGCCGAAACCTCTCGCATCGGCGTCGATGTTGTAGCTGAAGTCGGCGCGCAGGTTGTCGATGCTCTCCTTGGCATCGCGCGGGGAGACGTAGGCCTGCGCCGGATTGAGCTTGAATGCGGAACTGGTCAGCAGGCTGGAATCGGAAACGGCCACCGCGTTGGGGAATCCGTGGCTGTCGTTCTCGTAGTCGACGAACAGATTGCTTGGATAGGCGCGCACGCCCCAGTAGACCTGGCTGTTGTGGAAGGTCTCTTCGGTATGGCCACCGCGCAGGGTCAGCCGCGAACGGTCACCCATGTCCCAGTTGAAGCTGGCGATGGCGCCACGGTTGCTGCGGTCCCAGCGGTCGTGGCGGTTCTTGATGTAGATGCTGTTGATCTGGGTGGTGCCGCTGTCTTCGGTCTGGTTGCGGACCGGAAACTTGGCGTTGCCGTACAGATCCGTCTTGTTCATCGTCGAGTTCTCGTAGAACCGGTACGAATACAGCAGCAACGATGCGTAGAACGGATCATCCGAGGGCTTCCACTCAAGCTTGGCGGAGCCACCGAAGTTGGTGATGAAGTTGGTATAGGTGCCAGTGCTGAAGTTGCCAGGCGCACGCAGCCCGTTCCAGCCCTTGGCCTGGTCCGGGCCCGTGGTACCGTCGGTGAGGTATTTGCCAGCGTCGTTGTAGTAGTAGTTCGACTCCACCCAGCGCTTGACGCTGTTGCGCGAACGCTGCTCGTAGCGTGCCACCGCAACGATGCCAAACTCCTGGTCGACACCAAACTGGTTGGAGAACACCATCTTGGCGCTCTTGCCGAAGTGACCCAGGGTCTCGTGGTTGCCGCCTGCGCTGCGCTCGACGTTGGTCTCGGCGGTGGAATAGATGCCTGCCACATCGGCAAACACGTACTTGCCTGACCGGTCGAAGGCACTGCGGCTGATGATGTCGATCACGCCGCCGATCGCATCCGGTGCCTGCTCGGCACTGAAGCTCTTGTAGATGTCGGTACGGGTGCCGATGTCGCTGGGAATCAGCTGCAGGTTGTTCATGCGCTCGCCGGAGCCACTGCCCCCCACGCTGGCAATCGCGATGCCATCGATGGTGGTGTAGTTGAGGTTGGCCTGCACGCCGCGCACGGTCACGTAACGTGGCTCGCCGGCATCCTCCACCGCACTCAGCCCTGGAGCGGCCATCAGGCTCTCGGCCAGGGTCTCGTCGCCGTAGCTGTCCATCTCGTCATACACCACCGAATCCTTGATCACCGGCGACGACTTCTTCTGGTCGATGACCTCATGTGCGGCAATCACCTTCACCGTGTCCAGGGTCGGCGCCACCATTGCCTCGGCCTCGCGCGGCTTCGGCGCGGCCGGCTTCGGTTGGTTGCGAGCTGGCGCCGGATCGATGGCGATGACATTGCCATCCACCACGGTGTACCCCAGGCCGGTACCGGCCAGCAGCGCGTCCAGCGCCTGCCTGACGGTGGCACCGCGCGGCACCGCACCGGCCATGCGGGCATCACCGCCGGCCGAGTACAGGAACTGCACCCCGGAACCGCGCGACAGCTGCTCCAGCGCACGCGCCAACGGCTGCGCCGCGATCGGCGTGGATACACGCGCCTCCAGGCCATCGGCACCGGCGGCGAAGGCCAGCGGCACGCTGCAGGGAGACAGGGCGAGGATGATCGACAGGTAGAGCGTGTTGCGCATCACGGGTCCTTGGAAGAGAGAAGGCAGCAGGTGCCACTGCGCGGATCGGCAGCGGCTTCTCCCAAGTAAGAGCCGGCATCCACCGAAGTGGAGAACGCGGATTCGATGAATTTTTTCTGACAGTCCACGACCGCACGGGCCTCAGCGGCTGCCAACCCGCACGGTGTCGCCTTCGCGCCTCACCACGAAGCGCGGGTCGCGTTCGAGGAAGGCCTGCAGCGCACCGATGCGATGCGCATCGAGGCTGCCGGACAACCGTGCCGATGCCGCACCTTCGTCCAGCACGCGTACCTGCACCTGGTTGTGCCGGTTGAAGGCCGCCGCCACCTCGTCCAGCCGTTCATCCAGGAAGGACACCTTGCGCTGCTGCCAGTCCAGCAGCATCGACAATGGCAGGTCCAATGACTCGACCGCATGGCTGCGCGCGTCGACCTGCACCACCCGGCCTTCGCCCAGTTGCGCAAGACGCCGGGGGTCCGCACCCTGGCTCCATACCTCCACCTCGCCGGAGACAACGCCGATGCGCGTGCTCTGCAGCCGTCGCGATACATCGAACACCGTGCCGATGTCGCGGATCTCCAGGCCGTTCACCGCCACCTCGAACGGACGGCGGTCGCGGGCGATGTCGAATGTGGCCTCACCCTGCAGCAGCTCCACCTTGCGGCTGAACCAGCCCATGCGTACCCGCAGGCGGCTGTCCGCGTTGAGCCGCACCTGGGTCTGGTCGGGCAGCACCAGGTCGCGAAGTTCACCCTGTCCGGCACTGTAAAGCTGCTCGGTGGGCATCACCTGCGGAACCAGGCCCACGCCGAGCAGGGTGATACAGGCTGCGGCAGCCGCCACCCACCAGCGCGCACGACCGCGACGCGGCACAGCGCGCGGCGGCGCGTGCACGCTACCGAACAGCGGCACCACCTTGGCGGCGACCTGCCGCGGTGGAACCGCCGCGTCGTCAGGCAACGGCGATTGCAGCGCCTCGCCCACCTGCCGGTGCAACGCAAGGGCGTGCATGTAGGCGCGCACGTGCTCCGGCGAGCGCTTCATCCAGTCCAGGAACGCGAGGCGCCCGGCCTCATCCAGCGCCCCCTCGCGATTGCGCAGGAACCAGTCCATGGCCTCGCAGGCGATCGTGTCGTCGGCCGCGGGCGATGAGGTCCGGTTCATGTGAGCTCCCTGGCGCCCAGCGCCTTCCTGCAGGCCTCCAGCCCCTTGCCGATGTGCTTTCGCACCATGTGCACCGACACCTGCAGCTGCTGGCTGATTCGCGGGCAGTCCAGCCCGTCGCGGTAGTGCAGTTCCATCACCCGCCGCGTGGTCGCCGGCAGTCGTGCGATGGTGCTGCGGATATCATTCCAGCGCTGCGCTCGCTCGAATTCACCTTCGATGTCTTCTTCGCTTTTCAGCACTTCGGCCAGCAGGTCGACGTCTTCCAGCGGCGGCAGCGACGACCGCGCGCGCGCATGCTCGCGCGCCAGGTTGGCCGCCACGGTGAACAGGTAGGCTTCCGGGTTCTCGACCGCATCGGCATCCTCGCCGGTGCTGCGCAGCAGGCGCAGGTAGACCTCCTGCGCCAGGTCTTCGGCATCCTCGCTGGCCGAACCGCGACGCAGGAAGAAGCCACGCAGCAGCCGGCGCCGCAGCGCGTAGCTCTTCTCCCAGATCCTCACGCTGTTCACGGCCGGCCAACCACCCCGAGGCTGGAAAGCCCCGCAGGGTGACCGCCATCGATGACAGTGACGTTTCAACGACCGGCAGGCAGCCGCTAGAATGCGGCCCCTGCAATGTCCCGGCAGCCCGCACAAGGAGTGCTCCCATCAACGCACGCACCGCCATCAACACCCTCAGCAGCCTGCTGTTCCTGCTGCTGGTCGCCCACACCACCGCCTACCAGCAGCAGATGTGGCCGCCCAGCCGGGTCATCCATGTGCATCCGGTGATCGTCGTCCTCGCCTATGCGCTGGGTGTGCTCACGCTGCTGTTGTGGATCGGCGGTCGTCGTGCACCGGAACCCGCCCAACGCCTGGCGCGCTGGTTGCCCATCGTCGCCTGGTGCCTGCTGGGCGTCGGCGTGGCGATCATCCCGGTGTTCCTGCCGGGGCTGTCCCCGGCCTGATCAGCGGCCGCGCCCAGCGCATCGGCCCATGATACGGCGCGCGGCACCAACCCTTGCTTGCCAGAGACCCAAGCCCCGCCCGCCTACCGAAGCGTGGGGGGCAGGCCTACGCTTGTCTTCTCGGTGGCCGCCACGGTCGCCCTTCGCGTCACGGCGCCCGCCGTTGCGACCCCGCTCCAGTGCCGTGCGCCCTGCCGGTGTTGTCGCCCAGGCAGACGTCCGACCGGCGCCCTCTGGAGACAGCCATGAACCAAGCCCTCATTCCCTTCGATACCGATCCACTGGAAACCCAGGAGTGGCGTGAATCGCTGGAGGCGGTGATGCAGGCCGGCGGCCGGCCGCGCGCGCACTACCTGATCGACCAGCTCAGCGATCTGGACGCCCGGCAACACGGCGAACTGCATACCCGTGCCTGGACCGCCTACGTCAACACCATCCCGCCCGAGCGCCAGCCGGCCTACCCGGGTGACCTGGCCATCGAGCGCCGCCTGAACGCAATGATCCGCTGGAACGCGATGGTGATGGTGCTGCGTGCCGGCAAGCATTCCAACGTCGGCGGCCACATCGCCACCTACCAGTCGGCGGCAGTGCTGTACGACGTGGGCTTCGATCATTTCTTCCGTGGCCGTACTGACACCTTCGACGGCGACATGATCTACATCCAGGGCCACTCCGCGCCGGGGATCTACGGCCGCGCGTACGTGGAAGGCCGCATCGATCCGGCACGGATGGACAACTTCCGCCGCGAAGCCGGCCGCGAAGGCCTGTCCTCGTATCCGCACCCGCGCCTGATGCCGGAGTTCTGGCAGTTCCCCACCGTGTCGATGGGGCTGGGCCCGCTGACCGCCGCCTACCAGGCGCGCTACATGCGCTACCTGGAATACCGCGGCCTGAAAGAACACCAGGGCCGCAAGGTCTGGGCCTTCCTCGGCGACGGCGAGATGGACCAGCCCGAATCGCTGGCGGCAATTTCCCTGGCCGGCCGCGAGCGGCTGGACAACATCGTGTTCGTGGTCAACTGCAACCTGCAGCGCCTGGACGGGCCGGTACGCGGCAACGCCAAGGTCATCCAGGAACTGGAAGGCACCTTCCGCGCGGCCGGCTGGAACGTGATCAAGCTGATCTGGGGCAATGGCTGGGACGACCTGCTGGCCCGCGACCACAGCGGCCTGCTGCGCCAGCGCATGATGGAATGCGTGGATGGTGACTACCAGACCTTCAAGTCGCAGAGCGGCGCCTACGTGCGCGAGCATTTCTTCGGCCGCTACCCGGAGCTGCTGGAGCTGGTCGCGCACATGAGCGACGACGACATCTGGGCGCTGGCACGTGGTGGCCACGATCCGCAGAAGGTGTACGCCGCCTACCAGCAGGCGGTGAACACCAGCGGCCGGCCGACGGTGATCCTGGCCAAGACGGTCAAGGGTTTCGGCATGGGCGAAGCCGGCGAAGGCCAGAACATCAACCACCAGCTGAAGAAGATGAGCGCCGACGCGGTGCGCGCCTTCCGTGACCGCTTCAACCTGCCGGTCAGCGACGAGCAGCTGGAGGAGATGCCCTATCTGCGCCCGGAACCGGGCAGCGCCGAAGCGGTCTACTTCGCCGAGCGCCGCCGCATCCAGGGCGGGCAGCTGCCGGCGCGCCTGGCCAAGGTCGATCCGCTGCCGCTGCCGCCGCTGTCGATCTTCAACACCCAGCTGCAGGGCAGCGGCGATCGCGGTCAGTCCACCACCATGGGCTTCGTGCGCATCCTCACCAGCCTGCTGAAGGACCCGGAACTGGGCAAGCTGGTGATTCCGATCGTGCCCGATGAATCGCGCACCTTCGGCATGGAAGGCCTGTTCCGCCAGATCGGCATCCACTCCTACCTGGGTCAGCTGTACACCCCGCAGGACGCCGGCCAGCTGAGCTATTACAAGGAAGCCAAGGACGGCCAGATCCTGCAGGAAGGCATCAATGAATCCGGTGCGATCTGTTCGTGGATCGCCGCCGGTACCGCCTACAGCAACCACGGCCTGGCCACGATCCCGTTCTACATCTTCTATTCGATGTTCGGCCTGCAGCGCGTCGGAGACCTGGCCTGGGCCGCTGCCGATGCGCGTACCCGCGGCTTCCTGCTCGGTGCCACGTCGGGCCGCACCACGCTGATGGGCGAAGGCCTGCAGCACGATGACGGCCACAGCCACGTGCTGTCGTCGGTGATTCCCAGCTGCGTGTCCTACGACCCGACCTACAACTACGAGCTGGCGGTGATCATCCATGACGGCCTGCGCCGCATGTATGTCGACCAGGAAGACATCTACTACTACATCACCGTACTCAACGAGAACTACCCGCAGCCGGCACTGCCCGAAGGCGCCGAGGCCGGCATCCTGAAGGGCCTCTACCTGCTGCGTCCGGCAGCCGCCGATGCCGCCTCGCAGCCACGCGTGCAGCTGATGGGCGCAGGCTCGATCCTGCGCGAGGTGGAAGCTGCGGCAGAACTGCTGCAGCAGGACTTCGGCATCGCCAGCGATGTGTGGAGCGCGACCAGCCTGACCGAACTGCGCCGCGACGGCCTGGCTGCCGAACGCTGGAACCTGCTGCACCCGGCTGAGGAACCGCGCGTACCCTACGTGCAGGAGTGCCTGCAGGGCCATGATGGCCCGGTGGTGGTGGCCACCGACTACATGAAGATCGTCGGCGACCAGATCCGTCCCTTCATCAACGACCGCCGCTTCATCGCACTCGGTACCGATGGCTTCGGCCGTTCCGACACGCGTGAGTCGCTGCGCACGTTCTTCGAAGTGGATCGCCACTTCATCGTGCTGGCCGCCCTGAAGTCGCTGGCCGACGAAGGCCGCATCGAGCGCTCGCGGATGCAGGAGGCCATCGACAAGTACGGCATCGACACCGGCAAGCGCGACCCGGCCTCGGTGTAAGGCTGCCGGTGCCATGCCCGCGGATTCCCTCCCCGTGGGCATGGCGCAGGCGGCGCCGCTACGGTATCCGCTTGAACAGGTTGGTCTGCAGGATCGGCGTACCGTCGTGGCCGTAGAACGCCTTGGTCTCGGTCATCGTCGTACGGTCCGCCGCCACGGTATAGATGCGGGTGGAGGCCGGCGTACCGTGGTCCACCAGCTGCATCACCAGGGTATTCGGCGCCGGCAGTTTCAGGTTGGCCTTGTCCGCGCCGTAGGTGCCGGACAAGGTCCCCGGCGTACCGTCGAGCGCCAACGTGCCGTCGGATTTCATGGTCTTGCCGTCGTGCAGGACGATGTCGACGTGTGAACTCCACCGACCCGCACCGGCGTCCTTGAACTCCAGCACCACCTGCTTCGGGCGCTGTGCTTCGGGTAACGCAGACGTGGCGATATCCAGCGACCAGCGCCCCAGCAGCGGCGAGGGCGAAGCTTCCACCGCCAGCGCCGGAACGGCGGAGAGCGAAAGCGCAGACAACAACACAGCGGACAACAGCTTCATACGGGGCTCCGTTTGAATGAGGAAGCTCTGCGTGGGGCGTTGCGGGGCAGTGCCCAGATCGTGCCGGTCGCCAGCAGCACGCGCAAGGCGGTGCGCTGAACGAGGGAGACTCCGTCCCATCCCGAGAGGCCAAAGCACCCTGCCCCATTGAATCGAGGCGGTTTCCGCTCTTGTTGACCTGAATGGTTACGTTATAACATTTCACGTCAATTTCACGGACCGTGCCATGCGTCGCCATCTCCTTGCTACCGCCATTCTGTTCGCCGTCCACAGCGCCCAGGCCGCGGACGAACCCACCCTCCCCACCCTCCAGGTCCAGGCCAGCCAGCCCTCCCGTATCGACAGTCGGGTCACCGTCGACAACCCACAGGCGCAGAACCGCACCCTGGGCGGCCTGCTCGAACACGTCTCCGGCGTGCAGAACAGTGCTTTCGGGCCGAACGCGGGTGCCCCGGTCATCCGCAGCCTCAGTGGCAACCGCGTGCAGATCCTGCAGGACGGCCAGTCCATCCTCGGGATGAACGCGATCAGCGGCGACATCAACATCCCGTTCGATCCGCTGTTCGTACGCAGCGTCACCGTCAACAAGTCTTCCGACACCGTGCGCTACGGCGGCAATGCGATCGGCGGCAGCGTGGAGATCGATTCGGGCCTGATCTCGCGCCGCATGGAAGACAAGGACCAGTCGATGGAACTGGTCCTGCGCAAGGGCTTCAACGCCGCCGACGCGCAGGGCTTCCGCATGAACTTCAACAACCAGCGCAACTTCTCGACCAACCTGCAGGTCTCGCGTCAGCGCATCTCGCACTACGACATCCCCGGCAACAGCAAGGCCAGTGTCTGCAACACGCGCCTGTTCCCGCCGACCGGTGGCGTGAACTCTGCGCTGGCCGACAGCTGCCAGAAGGAAGCGCGCGTGCAGCAGATCTACAACAAGGCGTCGCAGCCCTACATCGACCAGTTCATGACCGAAAACCCGGACTGGGCCGACGGCGATTTCTCCTTCTACACCAACAATCCGACTTCGGTCTGGCAGCGCCGCACCTACATCAATCCGGTCAATCCTGCCTATGTCGCTGGCACGCCGTCGTACGTGCAGAAGCAGATCAACAACGACGTGACGCCCGATTACCATCACCGGTTGGGCAACAGCTACGCGAGAAATTCGCAGGTGGCGCTCGGGTCGACCCTGTTCTTCGACCGTGGTTACGTGGGTATCAGCATCGATGCCAAGGACAGCGAGTACGGCGTGCCGGGGTTCTCGATGCAGAACCTGTCGTTCGGTTCCAACTATGCCAACGGGCTGCCGGTGGGGGTGGTGATCAAGCAGGAACGCTATGCACTGGAAGCCCTGCTGCGCGATCCGCTGCCGTGGTTCGAGCGCGCCGAACTGCGCGTTTCCAAGCTGGACAACACCTCGGGCGAGCGGCTGGGTGCCACCCGCGCCAACGACTACGATTTCGAGAGCACCCAGGCCGAGCTGCTGCTCAGCCATCAGCGCGTCGGTCCGCTCAGCGGCATGCTGGGTTTCAGCCACCAGTCGCGTGATGTCACCGGCAGTGGCTCGCTGCGCTACCTGCCTGACGTCGACACCCGCAGCAACGCGGTGTTCCTGAAGGAGACGCTGGACTTCGGCTGGGCCAGTTTCGACGCTGGCGTGCGCCACGAGCGCGTTGACCATGACCTGCAACCAAGCCGCTTCAAGACCGCGCGCAATGCCGCCAACGCGAAACTGCAGGACCGCGACTACCGGCTCAACAGCTACAGCCTGGGATCGTATGTCGAGCTCGGTCCGTTGTTCGCCGCCAAGGTGCGCTACTCGTCTTCGCAGCGCGCACCGGAGATCAACGAGTTGTATGCGAGCAATGCTCACTATTCGGTGATGACCCAGGAAGAAGGCAACCAGAACCTCGAGCCGGAACGCGCGAAGAACCTGGAACTGACCGGCCTGTTCCACCTTGGTGGTTTCGAACTGTCGGCCACCGCGTACCGGATGAAGTACGAGAACTATCTGTACCTGGGTTACTCGGGCATGCAGACCGCCAACCGCCTGCCGCTGAAGTACTGGAAGCAGGCCGACACCACGGTGAAGGGCTTCGAGATCGATGCCTCGCAGGCATTGGACCTGGGCCGCTACGGCACGTTGAACGTCTCCGCCTTCGCCGACCTGGTGAAGAACAAGGCCGACCGCCCCGATTCGTTGCGTGCCGACAATGACGGCGAGTACCTGCCGAACATGCCGACCAACCGCTACGGCGCCATCCTGCAGTGGCAACGCGAGGGGTGGAAGGCGCAGCTGTCCAGCACCTACTACGACACGCAGAAGTACCTCGGCCGCAACGTGAGCGAGGAAGTGCCGCTGGATGCGTTCAACCTGGTCGACCTGCAGGTCAGCCGTGAGCTGCCGGTACGCAACAGCTACATCGCCGGCATGGAGGTGTTCGTCAACGGCAGCAACCTGCTCAATCAAGAAGCACGGCCGCACAACTCGCCGCTGAAGTACATCGCGCCGCTGCCCGGGCGCGGTTTCCAGGTGGGCGTGACGGTGAAGCTCTGAGGATCGAACGCGTCGGTACGCGCCTGCGGGCAAATGGCCTGCAGGCGTTCTCCCCCGCCCCCCCTGCGTGGTTGCGCCACACGCACCGGTTGATTCACCATCGGCAAAAGAGGAGAGCGTGATGAACTGGAAGCATGCGGTTTCACTGGCGCTGTTGTTGTCCGTTTCATCAGCCGCAAGTGCTGCGTCTGCGATCACCTACGACAAGGATGGCCGCTACGGCTATTCGATGAACCAGTCTTCCCTCACCACTGCGATGCAGCAGTCGCTGCACTACTGCGCAGCGCGATCGCGCAATTGCGGTCAGTTCGCCAGCACCACCAGCGAAGGCTATTCGGCCATAGCGACCGGCACGATCGCGTTGGGCTTTGCACTGGGTGAGAAGACGGCGGACGCCGCGCAGCGGAAGGCCGAAAGAATGTGCAGGGAACGTGCCAACGACTGCACGCTTGCGTTGCTGTGGCGGGAAATTCCACCTCGCCACATTGAACCGCCACAGCTGCCGGGTACACCCGCTCCGGCACCGGCGATGACCCCCGCGCCCATGCCAACGCCTGCCTCCCGCACCGATCAGCCAGGATAGTCAGCTCCACGCTGCGAGTGTCGGATAAAGAAAAACGCCTGCAGATCGAGGATTTGCAGGCGCTTCTTTGTATCTGGCGGAGTGAGAGGGATTCGAACCCTCGATAGAGCTTTTGACCCTATACTCCCTTAGCAGGGGAGCCCCTTCGGCCACTCGGGCATCACTCCGGGGTTTTCTCCGCGTCTGGTGCGTTGCACCTCAGCGGGGCGTGAATCATAACGTTAATCGAGTGCGAAGGTAAAGCGTTATTCGGCAGAATTTTCGCTACCGGTGCCACCGGCTTCGTCACCGCGCTGGATGCGCTGATAGATCTCTTCGCGATGCACAGCAACGTCCTTCGGCGCGGTGATGCCGATACGCACCTGGTTACCCTTGACGCCAAGCACGGTGACGCTCACCGAGTCTCCGATCATCAGGGTTTCGCCGACGCGGCGAGTCAGGATCAACATTTTTGTAAGTCTCCATGGAACCGTGTGGAAGGGTATCCCCCACCGGCTTGACGCTCCGTCAAGAAGCGCTACCACGACAAAGGGAAAAGATTCGCAATGGTACCGTCAGCCGTCCCGCTCCTACAAGGAGGGGGACGGCCAGGTTCATCACAGGCGGGGGCTGACCCATTCGACGACTGCAGCCAGCGCAGTGGCAAGGGCGGGCCCGTCCTCGCCACCACCCTGGGCGAGGTCCGGGCGTCCGCCGCCCTTGCCCCCGATCTGACTGGCGATATGGGACAACAGTTCCCCGGCCTTGACCTTGCCCATTGCACTGCCGTTCACACCCGCGACCAGGGCGGCCTTGCCGTCCTGGGCGCCGGCCAGCACGATCACCGCGTCGCCCAGCTGCTGCTTGAGGCGGTCCATGGCGTCACGCAGGGCCTTGGCGTCGAAGCCCTCCAGGCGGGCAGCCAGTACCTTCACGCCAGCAACCTCGACGGCCTGGCCGGACAGATCGGCCGTGGCACCGGCGGCGACCTTGGCCTTCACGGCCTCCAGTTCGCGCTCCAGCTGCTTCTGGCGCTGGCCGAGGGCACGGATCTTCTCGACCACGTCGGCAGCGCTGCCACCGAGCAGTTCAGCGGCCTCGGCCAGGCGGGCCTCTTCGGCGTCCACGTAATCCAGCGCACCCTGGCCGGTAACAGCCTCGATGCGGCGCACGCCCGCGGAGACGCCGCCCTCGGAGGTGATCTTGAACAGGCCGATGTCACCGGTACGGTTGACGTGGGTACCACCGCACAGCTCGGTGGAGTAGTCACCCATCTTCAACACGCGCACGTGCTCGCCGTACTTCTCGCCGAACAGGGCCATCGCGCCGAAGTCCAGCGCTTCCTGCATGCCCATGTTGTGTACTTCGGCGGCGTTGTTGGCGCGCACCTGCTGGTTGACCTTGCGCTCGATCACGGCAAGCTCTTCCGCGCTGATTGGCTGGAAGTGCGAGAAGTCGAAACGCAGGCGGTCCGGAGCGACCAGCGAGCCCTTCTGCTGCACGTGGGTGCCCAGCACTTCGCGCAGGGCGGCGTGCAGCAGGTGGGTGGCCGAGTGGTTGAGGATGGTGGCGCCACGGCGCTCGCCATCGACCTGGCCGGAGAGCACGTCGCCGACCTTCAGGCCGCCTTCGGACAGGGTGCCGACATGGCCATGGAACTGGCCGGCGAACTTCTGGGTGTCGTCCACCGCCAGGCGCACGCCGTTGCCGGTCAGTACGCCGGTGTCACCGACCTGGCCGCCGGACTCGGCGTAGAACGGGGTCTGGTTGGTGATGACGATGACTGCGTCACCGGCATCGGCCGACTGCACCGGACGGCCGTCCTTGAGCAGGGCCAGCACGGTCAGGCCGTCAGCCTGCAGGCGGTCGTAGCCCAGGAACAGGGTCGGGCTCAGGGTCGCCACCAGCTCGGCGGGCAGGGTCACGCCACCACCGAACTTGCCGGCCGCGCGCGCGGTCTCGCGCTGCTGCTCCATCGCGGCATCGAAGCCGGCAATGTCGACGGTCAGGTCGCGCTCGCGGGCGATGTCCTGGGTCAGGTCGAGCGGGAAACCATAGGTGTCGTACAGGCGGAAGGCGTCAACGCCCGGGATCACGCCATTGCTGGCCTTGCCCGCGACGTCCTCGAAGATCTTCATGCCGGCATCGAGGGTTTCGGCGAAACGCTCTTCTTCGGCCTGCAGCGCACGGGTGACGGTGTCCACCGCAGCCGGCAGTTCCGGATAGGCTTCGCCCATCTGCTCGACCAGGGTCGGCACCAGCTTGCTGAAGAACGGCTGGCGCACGCCCAGCATCCAGCCGTGGCGCAGTGCGCGGCGGATGATACGGCGCAGCACGTAACCGCGGCCTTCGTTGGACGGCAGCACGCCATCGACGATCAGGAACGAACAGGCACGGATGTGGTCGGCGATCACGCGCAGCGACTTGTTTTCCAGGTCGGCGGTGCCGGTCAGCTCGGAGGCCTTGCGGATCAGCGCCTGGAACAGGTCGATCTCATAGTTGGTGTGCACGTGCTGCAGGATCGCCGCCAGGCGCTCCAGGCCCATGCCGGTATCCACGCACGGCGCCGGCAGTGGTACCAGGGTGCCGTCGGGCTGGCGGTCGAACTGCATGAACACCAGGTTCCAGATTTCGATGAAGCGGTCGCCGTCTTCATCCGGGGAACCCGGGGGGCCACCGGCAATATGGTCACCGTGGTCATAGAAGATTTCGGTGCACGGGCCGCACGGGCCGGTGTCGGCCATCTGCCAGAAGTTGTCCGAGGCGAACGGTGCGCCCTTGTTGTCGCCGATGCGCACGATGCGCTCTTCCGGCACGCCGACCATGTCGCGCCACAGCGCGTAGGCTTCGTCATCGGTCTGGTAGACGGTGACCAGCAGGCGTTCGGCCGGCAGCTTCCAGACCTGGGTCAGCAGTTCCCAGGCCCAGGCGATCGCGTCCTTCTTGAAGTAGTCGCCGAACGACCAGTTGCCCAGCATTTCGAAGAAAGTGTGGTGGCGCGCGGTGTAGCCGACCTGGTCGAGGTCGTTGTGCTTGCCGCCCGCGCGCAGGCAGCGCTGGACGTCGGCCGCGCGCACGTAGCTGCGCTTTTCCGCGCCAAGGAACACGTCCTTGAACTGCACCATGCCGGAGTTGGTGAACAGCAGGGTCGGATCATTGCCCGGCACCAGCGGCGCCGACGGCACGATGGTGTGGCCTTTGCCCTTGAAGAATTCAAGGAAGTCGCTGCGGATCTGGGAAGTCGTGAATTTGGCGGATGCGTTCATTGGGGGCTGGCAGTCTGCGGGCCGGCGGACCCGGACCACCGGCCGCGTTGGCCAGGGGCGCGAGGGACCGCCGAAAACCTAAAGGGTATCAGGCCCGGCGCCGCCAGTCTCAGTCATCCGGGTCGTAGCGGGTTGCGCGGCGGATGCTGTCGCCGTCGAAGCCCCGTCGGGCCAGCAGATCGGCGGCCTTGCGCCGCTGTGTCAGGTCCTGCGGGCCGGCCTCGCCAAAGCGTCGGCGGACCAGATCACGGGCGTTTTCCTGCCAGTCGCCTTCGTAGCTGTCCATCGCTGCGGCAATCGCGGCACTGTCCAGGCCGTGGGTCCCCAGCTCGGCGCGGACATGGATCGGCCCATAACCGGTGTTGGCGCGCATCCTCACCAGGTTCTCGGCAAAACGGGTGTCGTCCTGCCAGCCGGCCTCGGTCAACTTGGCGACAGCGGCCTGCGCGGCTTCGTCTTCGATGCCACGGGCGGTCAGCTTGCGGGTGAGTTCCTTGCGCGAGTGCTCGCGGCGGACCAGCAGGCCCAGTGCCCGTTGCACGGGGGTCTGCTCACGCGGCCGGCGCTTGCGGCCGGTCGGAATGTCTTCGGCGTCGGACATGGGTACTCCAAGGGTGGCGCCATCCGTGGCGCCCAGCCCATCCCTGGGCGATTCGAACCTGCGGGACAGGGCGACGTCACTGACGGCGCCACCCTGCCCCACAGCAAGCCTTATTCGTCTTCGCCTTCGTCGTCGCCTTCCTCGCGGGCCGCTTCGGCCGGCTGGAATTTCTCGCGCAGCTCGGCCTCGAGCTTGGCGGCGACAGTCGGGTTGTCGCGCAGGTAGCCGCGGGCGTTGTCCTTGCCCTGGCCAATGCGTTCTTCACCGTAGCTGTACCAGGCGCCAGCCTTCTCGACCAGCTTGGCATCCACACCCATGTCGATCAGCTCGCCTTCACGGCTGATGCCTTCGCCATACAGGATCTCGGTGATGACCTGCTTGAACGGAGGTGCCAGCTTGTTCTTGACGACCTTGATCTTGGTCTGGTTACCGATGATCTCGTCACCCTTCTTGATCGCGCCGATACGGCGGATGTCCAGGCGGACCGAGGCGTAGAACTTCAGCGCGTTGCCACCCGTGGTGGTTTCCGGGCTCTGGCCCGGCATCATCACGCCGATCTTCATGCGCAGCTGGTTGATGAAGATCACCAGGGTGTTGGAGCGCTTGATGTTGCCGGTCAGCTTGCGCAGCGCCTGGCTCATCAGGCGGGCCTGAAGGCCTGGCAGCTGGTCGCCCATCTCGCCTTCGATTTCGGCCTTCGGGGTCAGCGCGGCAACCGAGTCGATCACCAGGATGTCGACCGAACCCGAACGGACCAGCATGTCGGCGATTTCCAGCGCCTGCTCACCGGTATCCGGCTGCGACAGCAGCAGGTCGTCCACGTTCACGCCCAGCTTGGCGGCGTAGATCGGGTCCAGCGCGTGCTCGGCGTCGATGAACGCCGCGGTGCCGCCCATCTTCTGGCATTCGGCGATGGCCTGCAGGGTCAAGGTGGTCTTGCCCGAGGATTCCGGCCCGTAGATCTCAACGACACGGCCCTTCGGCAGACCACCAATGCCCAGCGCGATGTCGAGCATCAGCGAACCGGTCGGGATGGCTTCGACGGGTTCGACCACGCGGTCGCCCATGCGCATCACCGAGCCCTTGCCGAACTGCTTTTCGATCTGGCCCAGAGCTGCAGCGAGGGCGCGCTTCTTGTTCTCGTCCATCGGATTGGTCCTTGCAGAGGTCGTGTCGTTGGAGGTGCTGTCTTTGGGGGTCTTCTTTGCCATGGGTTCACTTTAAGTCGGACGTATCGCACAGGCTGAGATTCTGCCCGGCGCTCTGAAAAGAATTATCGGACATCCGTACCAACCTCAGTGGAACCAGAGAATCGCCACAAAAGACCGCGGGGTAATGCGCTATGGAACGGGTCAACGGTTGGGCCGCAGCAGGCCGCAATAGAGGCCCTCGATCGCGAAGTCCTGATCCGGCAGCACCTCGATCGGCTTGTAGTCGGGGTTGCGCGGCAGCAGGCGGATACGATCCTTGGCGATCTTCAGCAGCTTGACCGTGATCTCGTCATCGATGCGGGCCACCACGATCTGCCCGGAATGGGCGTCGCGGGTACGATGCACGCCGATCAGGTCACCGTCGAAGATGCCCTCGTCGATCATCGAATCGCCCTGCACCTTCAGCAGGTAGTCCGGCGCTGGCGAGAAGAACACCCGGTCCAGCACCACGAAATCGTCCGAGCCGATGTCGGCGCCGATCGGGAGGCCCGCCGCAACCCGGCCGAGCACCGGCAGGCGCAGCACACTGTCGGGCAGGTCCGGCTCGGCCAGCTTCTCGACCGGCGGCGCCTGCACCAGGCGGATGCCGCGGGCCTGGCCCGGGATGCGACGGATCGCACCGGCCTGCTCCAGGGCTTCCAGGTGGTACTGGGCCGCGCGCACGCCCTTGAAGCCGAACGCACGTGCGATTTCAGTCTGCGAGGGCGGCGCGCCTTCGCTCTCGATACGCTCGGCGATCAACTGCAGGATCGCCTGCTGGGTGTCGGTCAGGTCCATGTTTAGTAGTATTACTACTAATATCCGGGACTGCAAGTGCCGCAAACGACATGGAGTGGTGCGGGCCTGTTGGGCCGAGGCATGCTCGGCAAGCGTCGCCGGGTATGGCCCAGCACCAGGAGCAAAGGCAGCCGACCAGCGGTCGGCTCTACAGGAATCGCGCAGCGATTCCGCGGTTCCCGTTGGGAACCGCTGCGGTAAACACACTCACGTGTGTTTACCGCTTCTCCATATCGAGAACAGGATCCACACGCCGCAGAAGCCGGCGCCGATGAAGCCGCAGACGCCCAGCGCCAGCAGCCAGCGGCTGGAGACGCCGCCGACGCTGTGCATCACGATCGAGGAACCGATGATCAGCGCAGCAGTGACGATGCCCATCACCAACCGGTTCGCTGCGCGGTTCACCTGTTCGCCGAAGCCCTGCAGCGCCGTGGTTTCCACCTTCAACTGCAGGCGTCCCCGGCGCGCCGCCTGCACCAGCTTGCGCAGGTCGCGGGGAAGCTCACCGGCGAAGTCGACCAGGCCCAGCAGGCTGCGGCGGCCGCGCTTGAGCAGCGCCTTGGGCGCATAGCGCTGCAGCACCACCCGCTCCAGGAACGGGCGCGCGGCACTGGCCATGTCGAAATCCGGGTCCAGCTGCCGGCCCATGCCTTCCAGGGTCAGGAACGCCTTGATCATCAGCGCCAGGTCAGCCGGCAGGGTCAGGCTGTAGCTGCGCAGCAGCTGGGTGATGTCACCCAGCATCAGGCCGATGCGCAGGTCCTTCAGCGGCACACCACGGTATTGATCTACGAACTGGCTGATGTCGTGCTGCAGCCGGTTCTCGTCCACCTCAACACCGCCGGCCCAGTCCAGCAGTACGTCGGCCACGCCCTGCGGGTCCTGCTCGACCAGCCCGTGCAGCAACTGAGCCACCTGGAAACGCCGCACTTCCGACAAGGCGCCGACCATGCCGAAATCGATCACGCCGATGCGGCCGTCACGCAGGTAGATGATGTTGCCGGGGTGCGGGTCGGCGTGGAAGCTGCCGTCCTCCAGCACCATCTTCAGCACGATGCCGGCGCCACGCCGTGCCAGCTCGCGCCGGTCCAGGCCCGCCGCATCGACGCCGGCCAGGTCTCGGCCAGGAATGCCGTCGACGAAGTCCTGCACGTTCAGGCTCTCGCAGGTCCACTGCCAGTGCACCTTCGGAATCAGTATGTCGTCACGGCCGCTGAAGTTGCGCGCGATGCGCTCGGCATTGCGGCATTCGGCAGCGAAATCCAGCTCGCGGCGCAGCGACACGGTGAACTGCTGCACGACTTCGGCCGGGCGGTAACGACGCAGGTCCGGCAGTCGCGCTTCAACGATCTCGGCCAGGCGGGCCAGCAGACGCAGGTCGGCCTCGACCACATCGCGGATGCCGGGGCGCCGCACCTTCAGCACCACCTCGCGACCATCATGCAGGCGCGCGCGATGGGCCTGCGCCAGCGAGGCGGCAGCCATCGGGGTTTCATCGAGGAACGCGAACACCTCTGCAGGCGGTGCGCCAAGGTCGGCCTCGAGCTGCTCACGGATGTCCGCATACGGCAGCGCAGGTACCGCGTTCTGCAGTTCGGACAGCTCAGCGATCCATTCCGGCGGCAGCAGGTCAACGCGCGTCGCCAGCACCTGCCCGAGCTTGACGAAAGTGGGACCGAGATCCTGCATCGCGCTGCGCACGCGCACCGGTGCGGTCATCCGCAGCAGTTCCTGCCGCTCCTCGTTCCAGTGCAGAAGGCGCCCTGCCCGCTCCAATGTGCTGGCCAGGCCGATGCGCCGCACCACGTCGCCGAAGCCATAGCGGATCAGGACGACGGCAATTTCCTGCAGTCGGCCCAGGTCACGGACCGTGCCCAGCGTTTCCCACATCATGCGTGCTCCGGACGATTACCGGAGCAGCATGTCACAGCTGGGCGTCGATACCGCGCAATGCCGCCGCCACGGTTTGCCGGCGGATGGCTTCGCGGTCGCCATCGAACTGGAACAGCTCGGCGCGGGCATAGCCGCCCCGGCGCTTCCAGCCAATCCAGACGCTGCCGACCGGCTTGTCCGGGCTGCCGCCGCCGGGACCGGCGATGCCCGTCACCGCGACGGCGATGCCGGCACCCGAATTGACCAGCGCACCGGACACCATTTCCAGCACGGTTTCGCGGCTGACCGCGCCGAACTGCTCCAGGGTCTGCGCGCGCACGCCCAGCAGGCGCTGCTTGGCTTCGTAGCTGTAGACCACCATGCCGCAGTCGAAGAACGCCGAGGAACCGGCGATATCGGTCATGCACTTGGCGATCCAGCCACCACTGCAGCTTTCAGCGCTCACCAGCTGCAGCGAAGCCTGCTGCAGGCGCTGCCCGAGCGCGGCGGACTGGGCGTTGAGGTCGGCGTCGGTGGGGATGGACATCGGCATGACGGTGGGGTGAAGAACCTGCACGTTGTACCGCAGATGACAGGCGGATGTCGCGCCCCTCCAGCACGGTGGTTGCCGGCCAGCGGCCGGCACTACCGGGGATTGGCCGCTACCTCACCACTCCGGCAGCTTCTCCGGCAGCAGCGCCCGGATCGGCGCGCCGTCGGCACTGGCAGCCAGCTTTTCGGCTTCGGCGATCGGCAGGTCGACCTGCAGCAGCCAGCCGTCTTCATCGGCCTGCTCGCTGCGGATCACTTCCAGCTGGTGCAGGCGCGCGCGCAGGCGGCCGGCATCGGGTGGCAGGCGCAGTTCGCCGGTGACGTGCTGCAGGCCCAGCCGCTTGCCCAGCACCGCCTGCAGCAGCTCCAGGCCCTGCCCGTCGCGTGCGGAAATCCACACCCGCTCGCGGCGCGATTCGTCCGGGATGCCATCCTGGCCGTCGTGGCGGACGTCGGCACCGTCGATGCGGTCGATCTTGTTGAACACCAGCAACTGCGGCAGGTCACCGGCACCGACTGCGGTCAGTACCTCGTCGACCTGTGCGATGCGCTCCTCGCGGTGCGGATCGGCGGCGTCGACCACGTGCAGCAGGAAATCCGCCTCGCGCGCCTCGGACAGGGTCGAGCGGAACGCCGCAACCAGGTCATGTGGCAGGTCGCGGACGAAGCCGACGGTGTCGGCCAGGACCACGTTGCCACCCGGAACCGCAATGCGGCGCACGGTCGGATCCAGCGTTGCAAACAGCTGGTCGGCGGCATAGGCCTCGGCGCCGGTCATGGCGTTGAACAGGGTCGACTTGCCGGCGTTGGTGTAGCCCACCAGGGCCACGCGCGGCAGTTCGCTGCGCACGCGTGCACGGCGCATCTGGGTGCGCTGCACTTCCACCTTTTCCAGGCGTTTCTGCAGCTGTTCGACCCGCTTCTGCAGCAGGCGGCGGTCGGTTTCCAGCTGGGTTTCACCCGGGCCGCGCAGACCGATCGAACCACCGCGCTGGCGCTCCAGGTGGGTCCAGCCGCGCACCAACCGCGTGGCCAGGTGACGCAGCTGCGCCAGCTCGACCTGCAGCTTGCCCTCGTGGCTGTGCGCACGCTGGGCGAAGATATCCAGGATCAGGCCGGTACGGTCGATCACCCGGCGCTCCAGGAACCGTTCCAGGTTGCGCTCCTGGCCCGGGCTCAACGCATGGTTGACCAGGATCAGGTCGGCACCGCTGGCGTCGGCCGCGGCCTTGATCTCGTCCAGCTTGCCGCTGCCGATCAGGGTCGACGGATTCGGTCGGTCCAGGCGCGCAGTGATCGTCGCGGCGATGCTGGCCCCAGCCGAGCGGGCCAGATCACCGAATTCTTCCAGCACATCGTCTTCCAGCTTGCCGAAATGGGGCTGGATCAACAGGGCGTGTTCGCCCTTTTTCGAGCGGTCAAACATTCACCGCTCCGGTATTACTCGTCTGCTTCATCACCTGCCTGACCACCTTCACCCGACTGCACGTAACCACCGCCCGGACCGACCTTCACGTTGCGTGCCGGAACGACCGTGGAAATGGCGTGCTTGTAGACCATCTGACTGACCGTGTTGCGCAGCAGGACCACGAACTGGTCGAACGACTCGATCGTGCCCTGCAGCTTGATGCCGTTGACCAGGTACACCGAAACCGGCACGCGTTCGCGCCGCAGTGCGTTCAAGAAAGGATCCTGCAGCGATTGCCCCTTGGACATTGCACACTCCTGATTATTGTTCTTATTGGGTTGCCGACGGTTGCCACGGCCCCCGAGCCGCCCGCCGACCGATGATGTTACACGGCTGGCGGGGGTTCAGCGTGCGACGAAGGTCGACACCGCGCCGGCCAGGCGCTCCCCATCGACATGGGGGTCGAACCAGCGCGCATCAAGCTCGCCGCGCAGCCAGGTCAGCTGGCGCTTGGCCAGCTGCCGGGTGGCGAAGATTGCCTTGTCACGGAAACGGGCGGCATCACCCTCCCCGTCCAGGTATTCCCAGGCCTGGCGATAGCCAACCGCGCGCACCGCCGGCAGGTCCAGCGGCGCCGTCACGGCGGCCATTTCCGGCATTGCACGCAGTGCCCGCACCTCGTCCAGGAAGCCCTGCGCCAGCATGGCGTCGAAGCGCGCCTCGATGCGCTGGTGCAGTACCGCGCGGTCACGCGGGGCGAGGATCAGCTTGAGGGTGCGCACCGGCAATGGCGCGACGCCCGGCCGGCGCTGCCATTCACTGATCGGCGTGCCGGTGAGGCGATAGACCTCCAGCGCCCGCTGGATGCGTTGCGGGTCGGTGGCATGGATACGTGCGGCTGCGGCTGGATCGACCTTGGCCAGTTCTGCGTGCAGTGCCGCCCAGCCCCGCTCGGCCGCCTCGGTGCTGAGTGCTTCGCGCATCACCGGGTCGGCCTCCGGCATCGGCGACAGGCCCTGCAGCAGGGCCCGGAAGTACAGCCCCGTGCCACCTGCCAGGATCGGCGTTTTGCCGCGTGCCACGATGTCGGCCACGACGCGGCCGGCATCGGCGGCGAACTCGGCCGCCGAATAGGTCTGCCACGGATCGCGCAGGTCCAGCAGATGGTGCGGCGCCTGCGCCCGCTCGGCCGCATCCGGCTTGGCCGAGCCGATATCCAGATGCCGGTAGACCAGCGCCGAATCGACGCTGACGATCTCGCCATCCAGCTGCTTCGCCAGGGCGATCGCGGTGGCGGTCTTGCCACTGGCGGTCGGCCCCATCACGGCGATCGCCAGTGGCCGCCGGTCGATGCCCATCAGTCTTCGTCCGGCCAGCGGATCGTCGGCGTGGCGTCGGCGCGCGGCGTTGGCACGGCCTCGACTGCCTGCCAGATCTTCAATGCATCAACGGTGGCGGCCACGTCATGCACGCGCACGATGCGTGCGCCACGCTGCACCGCGATCAGGTGCGCGGCCACCGAGGCGGCCACGCGCTCGGACGGCGTGTCGCGACCGGTCAGTTCGCCCAGGCTGCGCTTGCGCGACAGGCCAGCCAGCATCGGCACGCCCAGCTCCAGGAACCGCTCGGAGCGTGCCAGCAGGGTCATGTTGTGGGCGGTGGTTTTGCCGAAACCGAAACCGAGATCGATCAACAGGTTCTTCTTCGCAAAGCCCGCCATCTCGGCAGCGAACAGGCGCTGGACCAGGAAGCCGTGCACCTCGGCGACCACGTCGTCGTAATGTGGATCGGCCTGCATGTGGCCTGGCTCGCCCTGCATGTGCATCAGCACCACCGGCACGCCGGTTGCAGCGGCGGCGTCCAGCGCCCCTTCCTGACGCAGTCCGTAGATGTCATTGATCATGCCAGCGCCAGCCGCCACGGCCGCGCGCATCACTTCCGGCTTGAAGGTGTCGATGCTGATCGGCACCCGGGTGCGTGCGGCCAGCTGCTCGATCACCGGAATCACCCGGCGCAGTTCCTCCTCCACCGATACCGGCGCAGCGCCCGGCCGGGTCGATTCGCCGCCGATGTCCAGCAGGTCCGCGCCCTCCTCGACCAGCTTCAGGCCATGGGCGACCGCAGCCTCGGTGGTGTCGTGCGCGCCGCCATCGGAGAAGGAGTCCGGGGTGACGTTGACGATGCCCATGACCCGGGCACGGTCGAGGCGCAGGATGCGGCCGGCGCAATCGAGCTGGGGCGAGGTATCGAACATGGGCAATCCTGCAGGGACAACGGCGGGTAGTTTAGTTCGGCAGGGCGGCGCCCTGCACCCGCAGAGGCCAGAGCAACAGCAACAGCGGGTTTCCTGTGGGATGGCGGGGTGGGTCCAGTTGCGGGGGACGCCGTAAATACGTCCATGTAGCAACTGTGTTGATGGAGGGACTTGGCCCCTCCATGAGACGGGCACGGTAGTGCCGGCCGCTGGCCGGCAGCCTTTGGTCTTGCGCCCTGGCTGGCCTTAGGCAGGGACCAGCCC
>NZ_JCAFTW010000013.1:0-162300 GCF_059370655.1 Stenotrophomonas sp. YJH_SMC_133
CCAGCAACTGTTCGGGCGGATCAAGGGAGATTCCGGCGTGGGCGCCAAGCTACATGGCGATCGTCGAGATCCAGGCTCGTACGGCGGCCCACGCCGGCTCTCGACACCTACGCTGACAGATTTTCATCAGATAAGGCTTGGCAGCCGCTTGCTCGTGTGCGCTTTCCTGCGCACACGGCAAGACCGGGGTTGGGCGTCCTGCCCAACCCGCCCGAGGCATGCCTCGGGCCCATGCGGCTGACACCCCGCACTCCGACACCGCCCCGCCTCCGACAGATTCCCGTTGCTGTGGGTAGGTGTCGACCTTGGTCGACACGGTCGATCCACGCCATGCGTGGATGCTTTTTGTTCAATTCTCGAAATATTCGATTTCGATGAAGATTCATCCACGCATGGCGTGGATCTACGACAGGTCGCAGGAAACTGTCGAAGGCGGGGTGGGTCCGGTTGCGGGGGCGTGAGCCGCATGGATGCGGCGACCGAGCTTACATGGACGTACTTGCAGCGGCCCCCGCCACCGGACCCACCCCGCCATCCCACAGGAAACCCGCTTCTGCCGTTGCCGTTGCCGTTGCTTGAAGCCTCTGCAGGTGCCGGGCGCAGCCCGGCCGAACACCCCCAACAGGCAGCCGGCGCCCGGAACAGGTACCCTATGCCGCCATCAGATAGCCAACGTGACATGACCGACGCCCTCGTCGCTCCGCAGTGGGCCTCCCGCCTGCGCGACATCGCCGACTTCCCCAAGCCCGGCATCCTCTTCAAGGACATCATGCCGCTGCTCGCCCATAGCGAGGACTTCCGCGGTGCCATCACCGCGATGGCCGACCGTTGGCGCGACCAGAAGCTGGACGCGGTGATCGGTATCGAATCGCGTGGCTTCATCCTCGGCGCCGCGATGGCGCTGGAACTGGGCGTGGGCTTCGTGCCGGTGCGCAAGCCGGGCAAGCTGCCGGGACAGGTGCTGCGCGAGGAATACACGCTGGAATACCGCAGTGACTGCATCGAAGTGCACGCCGACGCCCTGCCGGCCGGGGCCCGCGTGGCGATCATCGACGACGTGCTGGCCACCGGCGGCACGCTGGTCGCTGCGCTGTCGCTGGTGCGCCGCCTGGGCGTGAACGTGGTCGGTGCCGGTGTACTGGTCGAACTGGACGGCCTGGGTGGTCGCGCCCGCTGGGAATCGGATCTGCCGCTGCACACCGAACTGGTGTTCTGATCGAAGGGCAGGTGCCAACCAAGGTTGGCATCTACCAGAGCGAATGGCCGGGAACCGGTAGTTGCCAACCGTGGTTGGCAGCACTTTTCGCGACTGACGCCGCGGAATGGGCCAACCAAGGTTGGCCACTACCAGGTCAGATCGTTGCCAACCGTGGTTGGCAACGCTGCTTCAATCACATCATCCGCACGCGGAAACGACGGCCCTTGATCTTGCCGGCTTCCAGCTTGGCCACGGCCTTGTTGGCCTGCTCACGGGCGATCGCCACGTAGGAGCGGGTCGGGAAGATCGCGATCTTGCCGATGAACTTGCTCGACAGGCCGGCATCACCGGTCAGCGCACCGAGGATGTCGCCTGGGCGCAGCTTGTCGGTCTTGCCACCGTCGATCCGCAGCGTGCGCATCGCGGCCTGCGGCAGTTCGGCCGGGCGCGAGGTTGCCAGCGGCGTCTTCTGCCAGTCCAGCGGTTGCCCCATCTGCGCTTCAATCGCTTCGGCGCGGGTCTTCTCGCGGCCGGCCACCAGGCTGATCGCCAGGCCGCTGGCACCGGCACGGCCGGTACGGCCCACGCGGTGCTGATAGCTTTCCACGTCGGTCGGCAGCTCGTAGTTGATCACCGCCGCCAGCTCTTCCACGTCCAGGCCACGTGCGGCCACATCACTGGCCACCAGCACGTTGCAGCTGCGGTTGGCCAGCAGCAACAGCACTTCCTCGCGGTCGCGCTGTTCCATGTCGCCATGCAGGGCCAGTGCGGAGAAGCCGAACTGCTGCAGCGAGTTGGCAACTTCGTCCACGTCCTTGCGGGTGTTGCAGAACACCACCGCCGATTCCGGGGTGTACTTCAGCAGCAGGCCGGCCAGCGCTTTCTGGCGGTGCGCCGGTTCCACCTCGCAGAACAGGTGGCGAATCGCCGGTGCCTGGTCGGCGCCTTCCACCGTTACTTCCACCGCGTCGCGCAGCAGGTCACGCGCCATGGCGCGGATGCTGTCGGGGAAGGTGGCCGAGAACAGCAGGCTCTGGCGGTCCTTGTGGGTGCGGCCGGCGATCTCGCGGATCGGCTCCTCGAAGCCCATGTCGAGCATGCGGTCGGCCTCGTCCAGCACCAGCGTGCGCACCGCGCCAAGATTCAGCGCGCGCTTGCGTGCCAGCTCCTGCACGCGGCCGGGCGTGCCGACCACCACGTGCGGGTCATGGCCTTCCAGCGAGGCCAGCTGCGGGCCCAGCGGCACGCCGCCGACCAGCAGCAACAGCTTCAGGTTGGGGATGCCGGTGGCCAGCTTGCGGATCTGCTTGCCGACCTGGTCGGCCAGTTCGCGGGTCGGGCACAGCACCAGCGCCTGCACGCGGATCAGGCTGGGGTCGATGGACTGCAGCAGGCCCAGGCCGAAGGCGGCGGTCTTGCCGCTGCCGGTGGGTGCCTGTGCGATTACATCGCGGCCATCCAGGATGGCCGGCAGGCTCTGCGCCTGCACGGGGGTGAGGGTGGTATAGCCGAGGGCATCCAGGCCGGGCTGCAGGGCCGGGCTCAGCGGCAGGGTCGAGAAGTCAGTCATGGCGCATTGTACCTGCCCGCAAGGCCGGTCCCGCCCAATGGGGTGGGGTCAGAGCCCTTTCCGCAGGAAAGGGCTCTGACCCCGTCGGAGTCGTCATCCACGCACGGCGTGAATCTACTGGCAGGTGCCGACCCTGGTCGGCGCGCTCCTGATCAGCCCAGCACCGCCAGCGCACCCTGGTGGATTGCCAGGCCGCCGAACAGCAGCCAGGCGAACAGGATCAGCGCCAGCAGCAGCGGCTTCAGGCCTGCCTGGCGCAGCGCCGAGACGTGGGTGGTCAGGCCCAGCGCCGCCATCGCCATCGCCAACAGCACCGTGTCCAGCTGCACCAGCCCGGCCTGCAGGCCGGCCGGCAGCAGATGCAGCGAGTTGAAACCGGCCACGGCCACGAAACCGAACGCGAACCACGGCACCACGATGCGCGCCTTGCTGCCATCGGCGCTGGCCTTGCCGCCACGGGCCAGCCACAGTGACAGCGCGATCAGGAACGGCGCCAGCAGCATCACCCGCACCATCTTGGTGATCACCGCCGTGTCAGCTGCCGCTTCGTTGACCGCACGGCCGGCCGCCACCACCTGTGCCACTTCGTGCACCGTCGCACCGGTGAACAGGCCGTACTGCCGCGCGTCCATTGCCAGCCAGCCGTGCGACTGCACCAGTGCATACAGCGCCGGGTACAGGAACATCGCCAGCGTGCCGAACACCACCACCGTCGAGACCGCGACGGTGACATGCGCAGCGCGGCCACGCACCACCGGCTCGGCGGCCATCACCGCTGCCGCACCGCAGATCGCGCTGCCAGCGCCGATCAGCATGGCTGCCTCGCGCTCCATCTTGAACACGCGAACGCCCAGCCAGCAGGCCAGGCCGAAGGTACTGGCAACCACCAGCACGTCCATCAGCACGCCAGTGACGCCGACATGGCCGATGTCCTGGAAGGTCAGGCGCAACCCGTACAGCACGATGCCGGCGCGCAGCAGCCAGTGCTTGGAAAAGCCGACACCGGCCGCGCTGCCCGGTGCCAGCCGCGGGTAGAAGGTGTTGCCGACCACGATGCCGGCGACGATCGCCACGGTCAGCGCGCTCAAGCCGTGCGCCTGCAGCCACGGAAGCTCGGCCAGATACAGCGACGCCGCCGCGATCAGGCCTACCAGCACGAGGCCGGGCAGACGCGGCTGCCAGCGTTGGCGCAGGGCGGGCAGGGACCAGGGTGAGAGGGCAGGGGCATTCATGGCAGGGGCAGGGCTGGAGTGATGGGGCAAGCGTGCGCGTCTGTCGCTGACCTGTAAAACGAATAATATGGGTGAAACCTACCCATCAAGAAGGTAAGTGCCATGCGCCTGACCTTGCGCCAGCTGCAGGTTTTCGTCGCCATCGCCGACCATGGCAGCACCACCGCTGCCGGCCAGGCCATTGCGCTCTCGCAGTCGGCCAGCAGCGCCGCGCTGCAGGAGCTGGAGGCGCACTTCGGCACCCCGCTGTTTGACCGCATCGGCCGCCGCCTGGCGCTGAACGGGCATGGCCGCGCACTGCTGGAGCCGGCGCGCACCTTGCTGGTCAACGCCGCCGACCTGGAGCGTCAGCTGGCCGCCGGCGGCGACCCGTCGCAGGGGGCACCGCTGCGGCTGGTGCTGGCCGCCAGTACCACCATCGGCAACTACCTGCTGCCGCCACGCATCGCCGAACTGCTGCGCCAGGCGCCGCAGGCCGAGGTCGACCTGCGCATCGACAACAGTGCCGGCGTGGTCGCTGCCGTGCAGCGCCTGGACGTGGACGCCGGCCTGATCGAAGGCCCGTGCCACGAGCGCGGCCTGCAGGTGACCGCGTGGCAGCAGGACTCGCTGGTGATCGTGGCTGCCGCCGATGCCCCCGCCAGCTGGTCGCTGGACGAACTGCGCCGCGCACGCTGGCTGCTGCGCGAGCCCGGCTCCGGCACCCGCGAAGCTGTCGAACAGGCGCTGCTGCCGCACCTGCGTGGCTTCGCCCAGACCCTGCAACTGGGCAACACCGAAGCAATCAAGCAGGCCGCCATCGCCGGCCTCGGCCTGGCCTGTCTTTCGCGTCACGCGCTGGAAGAGCCATTGGCCCTGGGCCGCCTGCGCGTGCTCGAGACGCCGCTGCCTCCGTTGCGGCGCACCCTGTGGCTGGTACGGCATCCCGGCAAGCAGTGGCTGCCGGGGTTGCAGGCGTTGCTGGGGGACGTGGAGTAGCAGGGATCGGTCTTGCACTGCGCGAATTCCACGAAGGGGTCAGAGCCCGTTGCGCAGCAACGGGATCCGACCCCGACAGATCGACAGGCCTTGCAGCGCTCATCCACGCGTGGCCTGGATCTGCCGTGTCGACCAAGGTCGACACCCACCAGAGCAGAATGCCGCCCCGGCATCCCTCAGGAAACCGGCTTTTGACGTTGCCGTTGAAGTTGCCGGCCAGCGGCCGGCACTACCGCGGGTGCCGGGTGCAACCCGGCCGACGCCCCAACCCGTACAATATCCGGATGCCTCTGATTACTCTGCAGAACGTCGACTTCAGCGTCGGCGGCCCGTTGTTGCTGGAAAAGGCCGAACTGTCGATCGAGCCGGGCGAACGCATCGCCCTGATCGGCCGCAACGGCGCCGGCAAATCCACCCTGCTCAAGCTGCTGTCCGGCGACCACAAGCCCGATGACGGCGAAGTCCGCGTGCAGCAGGGCGTGCGCGTCACCCGCCTGGAGCAGGAAGTGCCGCACGGCGCGGCCGGCTCGGTGTTCGACGTCGTCGCCGACGGCCTTGGCGAGCTGGGCCAGTGGCTGGCCGAATTCCACCACCTCAGCCATGCCGAAGTCTTCGATGGCGAAGCCCTCGGCAACGTGCAGGCCAAGATCGATGCCGCCAACGGCTGGGGCCTGGACCAGCGCGTCAGCGAAACCCTGACCAAGCTCGACCTGGATGGCGAGGCCGAGTTCGGCCGCCTGTCCGGCGGCATGAAGCGCCGCGTGCTGCTCGCCCGCGCGCTGGTGTCCAGCCCCGATGTGCTGCTGCTGGACGAACCGACCAACCACCTGGACATCGAGGCCATCGACTGGCTCGAAGCGTTCCTGAAGGGCTGGAGCGGCAGCGTGGTGTTCGTCACCCATGACCGTCGCTTCCTGCGTGCCCTGGCCACCCGCATCGTCGAGATCGACCGCGGCCAGGTCACCAGCTGGCCAGGCGACTGGGCCAACTACGAGCGCCGCCGCGAAGAGCGCCTCAACGCGCAGGCGCAGGAGAACGCCCGCTTCGACAAGCTGCTGGCGCAGGAAGAAGTCTGGATCCGGCAGGGCATCAAGGCCCGTCGCACCCGCGACGAAGGCCGCGTGCGCCGCCTGAAGGCGATGCGCGTGGAGCGTTCGCAGCGTCGCGACCTCAGCGGCAACGTCAAGATGGAAGCCGCACAGGGCGTCAGTTCCGGCAAGAAGGTCATCGACGTCAAGGACATTTCGTTCGCCTTCGGCGAGCGCACCATGGTCCGCGATTTCACCACCACCATCATGCGCGGCGACCGCATCGGTCTGATCGGTCCCAACGGCAGCGGCAAGACCACGCTGCTCAAGCTGCTGCTGGGCGAACTGCAGCCGGCCAAGGGCGAAGTCAACGCCGGCACCAACCTGCAGATCGCGTATTTCGACCAGTACCGCGCGGTGCTGCGCGAAGACTGGAGCGCGATCGAGAACGTCGCCGAAGGCCGCGATTTCCTCGAGTTCAACGGCAAGCGCAAGCATGTGCATGCCTATCTGCAGGACTTCATGTTCACCCCGGAACGTGCGCGTGCGCCGATTACCCGCCTGTCCGGTGGCGAGCGCAACCGCCTGCTGCTGGCCAAGCTGTTCGCGCAGCCGTCCAACCTGCTGGTGATGGACGAACCGACCAACGACCTTGACGTGGAAACGCTGGAGCTGCTGGAAGAGCTGCTGGGCGAATACACCGGCACCCTGCTGCTGGTCAGCCACGACCGTGACTTCATCGACAACGTGGTGACCTCCACGCTGGTGATGGAAGGCGACGGCGTGATCGGCGAGTACGTCGGGGGCTACAGCGACTGGCAGCGTTATGCGGCCAGCATCGCAGCGCCTGCCGCGGCCCCTGCGGCCAAGCCGGCGGCCGCTGCGCCGGCCACCCCGGCTACCGCAGCTCCGGCCGCACCCAAGCGCAAGCTGGCCTACAAGGAAGCGCGCGAACTGGAGCAGCTGCCGAAGACCATCGAGAAGCTGGAAGGCGATGTCGAAGGCCTGACCTCGGCGATGAACGACCCGTCGTTCTACACCCGCAGCAGCGCCGAAGTGACCGCGCACACCCAGCAGCTGGCGAAGGTGCAGGCCGAGCTGGATGCCGCTTACGCGCGCTGGGAAGAGCTGGAAGGCTGAGTATCGGTCGGCGCCAGCAGTGCGCCGGTTGATCAAGTCGAGAATCAGTAGATCCACGCCATGCGTGGATGGTGGCATCAGTGCGGACCAACGGTCCGCACCTACCAATCAACGATCCGCACCCACCGGGGCCTGCGGTCATTTGACCCCGTGCAGATCCCGCAGCTGGCTCGGCCGGCTGCCGAAATACGCCGCCAGATCGGCGATGTCCTGATCACTCAGGTCCTTCGCCTGTGGCGTCATCAACATGTGCTGGCGGTCACCGGCGCGGTAGGCCTGCAGCGCATGCGCCAGGTAGTCACCGTACTGCCCACCCAGCTTCGGATAGGTCGGATCGATCGGCGCATTGCCATCGGCCCCGTGGCAGTCGATGCAGCTCTGGTTGGTGGCCTTGCCCTTCACCTTGGCGCGGGCTTCACCGGCGGCCTCGCGACCTGCAGGCAGGCCAGCCGAAGAAGAAGAGCCGTGTTCGCCACTGGCATGGCCCGGGTCGGCGGCGGATGTCTCGCTGTTTTCCACCTGCGACTGTGAACAGGCCGCCAGCAGCAGGGCAACGGACAGGGCGATGGCGTGACGCAGCGGATGCGCGGCTTTCGACATGGGCGGGCCTTACTTGACGGTGGACAGGTAAACAGAGAGATCGGCGATCTCCTGTTCGCTGAAACTCATCGACTGCGCCTGCATCGTCGGATGCCGGCGCTTGCCCTGGCGGTACTCGGTCAGGGCCTGGGCCAGGTACTGCTGGGTCTGGCCGCCGATCTTCGGCACCCGGTAGCTGGGGTAGGCGTTCTTGTAGCCGGTGATGCCGTGGCACCCCTGGCAGGTGTAGGCCAGCACGCGGCCATTGTCGAAGTTGCCGGTGGGCGCGGCAGGCGCCGGCGCGGCGGCAGGAGCCGGGGCCGGAGCGGGTGTGGCAGGAGCAGGAGCGGGCTGTGCGGCGGCCCCAAGGGGCAGGAGGACGGCCAGAGCGAGACAAGCGGCGAGCGGCTGCGGGCGCATGGTGTCGTTTCCGGGGATTCGGGTCTGGTCGTTCCGGCGTGGGGTACGGAACGCCCCGAGTATAGCCTCAGGTTTCATCTAGCTGAAATGGGGGCGGGCCGACCAGCGGCGTGAAGACACCATGACCTTTGGGATATGGTGTTGCCGTGAAGTGGTGCATTACTTTGCTACCACACCTGTCCACGCATCCTCCAGGGACCTGACGATGTCGCACCCAACCTTCCCGTCCGGCCGTCGCAGCGGAATCTGCGCTGCCGCACTGCTGATCTCCACCTCCCTGTTGCTGGGCGGTTGCGCCGCAGGGCCCAATTCCGAAGCCAAGGCCGCCGAGACCAAGGAGGAGAAGAAGGTCGATGCGGTCCCGGTCGAAGTGGCCGTGGCCAGCCATCGCGCGGTCGCGGCCAGTTACACAGGCACCGCCGCGCTGGAACCACGCGCCGAGTCGCAGGTGGTGGCCAAGACCTCCGGTGTGGCGCTGGCGGTGCTGGTCGAGGAAGGCCAGCGGGTCACCGCCGGCCAGCCGCTGGTGCGCCTGGACCCGGACCGCGCACGCTTGGCCGTAGCCCAGAGCGAAGCGCAGATGCGCAAGCTGGAAAACAACTACCAGCGTGCACAGAAACTGGTTGGCCAGCAGATGGTCAGTGCTGCCGATGTCGACCAGCTGCGCTTTGATCTGGAAAACGTCCGTGCGCAGTACCGTCTGGCGACGCTGGAGCTGTCCTACACCACCGTCGTGGCGCCGATTTCCGGCGTGATCGCATCGCGCTCGATCAAGACCGGCAACTTCGTGCAGATCAACACGCCGATCTTCCGCATCGTCGACAACTCGCGCCTGGAAGCCACCCTCAACGTGCCCGAACGCGAGCTGGCCACGCTGCGTGCCGGCCAGCCGGTGACGTTGGCCGCCGATGCGCTGCCGGGCCAGAGCTTCACCGGCACCGTCGATCGCATCGCGCCGGTGGTGGATTCGGGCAGTGGCACGTTTCGCGTGGTCAGCGCCTTCGATGGCGCCGCGCACGCGCTGCAGCCCGGCATGTTCGGGCGCATCCGCATCGATTACGACCAGCGTGCCGATGCGCTCGTGGTGCCGCGCCTGGCGCTGCTCGACGACGGTGAGCCGGCGGTGTTCCGGGTGCGCGAAGGCAAGGTCGCACGCGTTCCGGTCAAGCTGGGTTACGCCGAGGGCCCGTGGGTGGAGATCCGTGATGGCCTGGCGGCCGGTGATCAGGTGGTCACCGCCGGCAAGGTCGCGCTGCGCGACGGTACCGCGGTGCAGGTGATCGCCGATCCGAAGGCAAAGGCGAAGACGGTCGCAGCGGCCGCCAAGCCGGCAGACAAGGCCGGGAGCAAGCAATGACCGCCCCGGGCCACGACCACGGTGCCTCGCCGGCGAGCGATGGCGCCGCCGCCGGCATGCGCGGCGGCCTGGTGGAATTCGCCACCCGCCGCCGCGTGACCATCGCCATGTGCACGGTCACCCTGCTGCTGTTCGGCCTGATCGCGCTGGGCAACCTCAAGGTCAACCTGTTGCCCGACCTGAGCTACCCGACGCTGACCGTGCGCACCGAGTACACCGGTTCGGCGCCGACCGAAATCGAAACCCTGATCACCCAGCCGGTCGAAGAGGCCGTCGGCGTGGTCAAGAACCTGCGCAAGCTGAAGTCGGTCTCGCGCACCGGCCAGAGCGACGTGGTGCTGGAGTTCGCCTGGGGCACCAACATGGACCAGGCCAGCCTGGAGGTGCGTGACAAGATGGAAGCGCTGAACCTGCCACTGGAGGCCAAGGCCCCGGTGCTGCTGCGCTTCAATCCGTCCACCGAGCCGATCATGCGCCTGGTGCTGTCGAACAAGGTGGCGCCGACCAGCGATGCCGATGCGGTCCGCGAGCTGACCGGCCTGCGCCGCTATGCCGATGAAGACCTGAAGAAGAAGCTGGAGCCGGTTGCCGGCGTGGCAGCGGTCAAGGTCGGCGGTGGCCTGGAAGACGAGATCCAGGTCGACATCGACCAGCAGAAGCTGGCCCAGCTGAACCTGCCGATCGACACCGTCATCAAGCGCCTGAAGGACGAGAACATCAACATCTCCGGCGGTCGCCTGGAGGAGGGGTCGCAGCGCTTCCTGGTGCGTACCGTCAACCAGTTCGCCGACCTGGAGGAGATCCGCAACCTGCTGGTCACCACCCAGGGTTCGAACGGAAGTGCAGCCGACTCGGCATTGCAGCAGATGTTCAACATCGCCGCGTCGACCGGTTCGGCCGCGGCCATCGCAGCGGCCTCGGCGGCGCAGAGCGCATCGTCCGGTGCTGGCTCCAGCGTGGTCGCCAACGGTGTTCCGGTACGCCTGAAGGACGTGGCCACCGTTCGCCAGGGTTACAAGGAACGCGAAGCGGTGATCCGCCTGGGCGGCAAGGAATCGGTTGAACTGGCCATCTACAAGGAAGGCGACGCCAACACCGTGTCCACCGCCGAAGCGCTGCGCAAGCGCCTGGAGCAGATCAAGGGCACGTTCCCGTCCGACGTCGAGATGACCACCATCGAGGACCAGTCGCGCTTCATCGAGCACGCCATCGCCGACGTCAAGAAGGATGCGGTGATCGGTGGCCTGCTGGCGATCCTGATCATCTTCCTGTTCCTGCGTGATGGCTGGAGCACGTTCGTGATCAGCCTGTCGTTGCCGGTCTCGATCATCGCCACGTTCTTCTTCATGGGCCAGCTCGGCCTCAGCTTGAACGTGATGTCGCTGGGCGGCCTGGCATTGGCCACCGGCCTGGTGGTGGACGACTCGATCGTGGTGCTGGAGAGCATTGCCAAGGCCCGCGAGCGTGGCCTGGGCATCCTGCAGGCAGCGATCGTCGGTACCCGCGAAGTGAGCATGGCGGTGGTTGCCTCGACCCTGACCACCATCGCCGTGTTCCTGCCGCTGGTGTTCGTCGATGGCATCGCCGGCCAGCTGTTCCGCGACCAGGCATTGACCGTGGCGATCGCCATCGCGATCTCGCTGCTGGTGTCGATGACGCTGATTCCGATGCTGAGCTCGCTGAAGGGCCGGCCGCCGCTGGCATTCCCGGAAGAGGCGCCGAACGAACCGTGGCAGCCGCAGAACCGCTGGCAGAAGCCGGTGGCGCTGGGCCGTCGTGGTGCCGTCGCAACCGCGCGCTGGAGCTTCTATGCGCTGGCCTGGCTGGTCGTACGTGCGTGGCGGGGCGTCGTGGCAGTGGTCGGCCCGGTGATGCGCAAGGCCAGCGACCTGGCAATGAAGCCCTACGCCGGTGCCGAGCGCGGCTATCTGCGCCTGTTGCCGAGCGCGCTGGCCCATCCGGGCAAGGTGCTCGGCGTGGCCACGATCATCTTCGTGGCGACCATGGCGCTGGTGCCGATGCTCGGTGCCGACCTGATCCCGCAGCTGGCGCAGGACCGTTTCGAGATGACGGTGAAGCTGCCGGCCGGCACACCGCTCAAGCAGACCGATGCGCTGGTGCGTGAGCTGCAGCTGGCGCATGGCAAGGGTGAAGGCGTGGCCTCGCTGTACGGCGTCAGTGGCAGCGGCACCCGCCTGGATGCCAGCCCGACCGAGAGCGGCGAGAACATCGGCAAGCTGACCGTAGTGATGGAAGGCGGTGGCAATGCACGCACTGAAGCCGAGATCACCGAGCGCCTGCGCAACAGCATGGGCCAGCATCCGGGGGCACAGGTCGACTTCGCGCGGCCGGCGTTGTTCAGCTTCTCCACGCCGCTGGAAATCGAGCTGCGCGGGCAGGACATGGCGACCCTGGAAGTGGCTGGCCAGCGCCTGGCGGCGATGCTGCGTGGCAATGCGCACTACGCCGACGTGAAGTCCACGGTGGAAGAGGGCTTCCCGGAAATCCAGATCCGCTTCGACCAGGAACGTGCCGGTGCGCTGGGCCTGACCACCCGCCAGATCGCCGACGTGGTGGTGAAGAAGGTGCGTGGCGACGTGGCCACCCGCTACAGCTTCCGCGACCGCAAGATCGACGTGCTGGTGCGTGCCCAGGAAGGCGACCGCGCCAGCGTGGAGAGCATCCGCCGGTTGATCGTCAATCCGGGCAGCTCCCGGCCGGTCACGCTGGATGCGGTGGCCGACGTGGTTGCCACCACTGGCCCCAGCGAGATCCATCGCGCCGACCAGACCCGCGTTGCGGTGGTCTCGGCCAACCTGCGCGACATCGACCTCGGCGCGGCCATGCGCGAAGTGCAGCAGATGGTGGCCGAACAGCCGCTGGGCGCGGGTGTCGGCCTGCACATCGGTGGCCAGGGCGAGGAACTGGCGCAGGCGGCGAAGTCGCTGATCTTCGCCTTCGGCCTGGCGATCTTCCTGGTCTACCTGGTGATGGCCTCGCAGTTCGAATCGCTGCTGCATCCGTTCGTGATCCTGTTCACCATCCCGCTGGCGCTGGTCGGCGCGATCCTGGCACTGATGCTGACCGGCAAGCCCATCTCGGTGGTGGTGTTCATCGGCCTGATCCTGCTGGTCGGCCTGGTCACCAAGAACGCGATCATCCTGATCGACAAGGTCAACCAGCTGCGCGAGGCCGGCGTGGCCAAGCACGAGGCCCTGGTGGAAGGTGCACGCTCGCGCCTGCGGCCGATCATCATGACCACGCTGTGCACGCTGTTCGGCTTCCTGCCGCTGGCGGTGGCGATGGGCGAGGGCGCCGAAGTACGCGCGCCGATGGCGATCACCGTGATCGGTGGCCTGCTGGTGTCGACCCTGCTGACCCTGCTGGTGATCCCGGTGGTCTACGACCTGATGGACCGCCGTGGTGACGCCTACTACCGCGAGCGTGGCCGCAAGCACGCCGGCGAGATCGAGTCGGGCGCGGCAGGCAGCGCGGCGGGTGCGGAGGAGCCGGCATGAGTGTTGCCGAGTTCTCCATCCGCCGCCCGGTCACCACCATCATGTGCTTCGTGTCACTGGTGGTGATCGGCCTGATCGCCTCGTTCCGGTTGCCGCTGGAAGCGTTGCCGGACATTTCCGCGCCCTTCCTGTTCGTGCAGATTCCGTACACCGGTTCAACCCCGGAGGAAGTGGAGCGGACCATCATCCGCCCGGTGGAGGAATCGCTGGCGACGATGACCGGCATCAAGCGCATGCGCTCGTCGGCCACCTCCGAGGCGGCGCTGATCTTCATCGAGTTCAGCGACTGGGACCGCGACATCGCCATCGCCGCCTCCGATGCACGCGAACGCATCGATGCAATCCGCAGCGATCTGCCCGACGACCTGCAGCGCTACAACGTGTTCAAGTGGTCCAGCAGCGACCAGCCGGTGCTGAAGGTGCGCCTGGCCAGCACCAGCGACCTGACCACCGCTTACGACATGCTCGACCGCGAGTTCAAGCGGCGCATCGAGCGTATCCCCGGCGTGGCCCGCGTCGACATTACCGGCGCGCCGCCGAACGAGGTGGAGATCGCCATTGATCCGAACCGGCTCAACGCGCATGGGCTGAGCATCAACGAGCTGAGTGACCGCCTGCGCACGCTGAACTTCTCGATCTCGGCCGGGCAGATCGACGACAACGGCCAGCGCGTGCGCGTGCAGCCGGTGGGCGAGATCACCGACCTGCAGGAAATGCGCGACCTGGTGATCAACGCCAAGGGCCTGCGCCTGGGCGACATCGCCGACGTGCGCCTGAAGCCGGCGCGGATGAACTACGGGCGCCGCCTGGACGGCAACCCGGCGGTCGGGCTGGATATCTTCAAGGAGCGCAGTGCCAACCTGGTGGAGGTGTCGCGCGCGGCGCTGGCCGAGGTTGAAGCGATCCGTGCCGAAGCGTCGATGCGCGACGTGCAGATCAAGGTGATCGACAACCAGGGCAAGGCGGTGACCTCCTCGCTGCTGGAACTGGCCGAGGCCGGTGCGGTCGGCCTGATCCTGTCGATCACGGTGCTGTTCTTCTTCCTGCGCCATTGGCCGTCCACGCTGATGGTGACCCTGGCCATTCCGATCTGCTTCACCATCACCCTGGGTTTCATGTACTTCGTCGGGGTGACGCTGAACATCCTGACCATGATGGGCCTGCTGTTGGCGGTGGGCATGCTGGTCGACAACGCCGTGGTGGTGGTGGAGAGCATCTACCAGGAGCGCGAGCGCATGCCGGGACAGCCGCGCCTGGCCTCGATCATCGGCACCCGCAACGTGGCCATCGCGCTCAGCGCTGGCACCTTGTGCCATTGCATCGTGTTCGTGCCGAACCTGTTTGGCGAGACCAACAACATCAGCATCTTCATGGCGCAGATCGCGATCACCATCTCGGTCTCGCTGCTGGCCTCGTGGCTGGTCGCGGTCAGCCTGATCCCGATGCTGTCCGCGCGCATGGCCACGCCCAAGCTGGTGCACTCGCAGACCGGCCTGATCGCGCGGCTGCAGCGCCGCTACGCCAGGCTGCTGGACTGGTCACTGCACCATCGCGGCTGGAGCCTGCTCGGCATCGTGCTGGTGGTGCTGGTCAGCCTGGTGCCGATGAAGCTGACCAAGGTCGACATGTTCGGTGGGGATGGCGGCAAGGACATCTTCATCGGCTACATGTGGAAGGGCGCCTACACCTATCGGCAGATGTCCGAGGAAGTGGCGCGCGTGGAGAACTGGATCGACGCCAACCGCGAGCGCCTGCACGTCAAGCAGGTGTACTCCTGGTACAGCGAGCAGGAAGGCAGCTCGACCGTGGTCACCCTGGACGAGAAGTACGCCAAGGACATCAAGGCGCTGCAGGAAGAGCTGCGCAAGGGCCTGCCGAAGTCGGCCCGCACCGACTACTTCGTTGGCAACCAGGGCGGTGATGGCGGCGGTGGCGGCAACCAGGGCGTGCAGGTGCAGCTGGTGGGCGACTCCAGTTCGATGCTGCAGGAGATCGGCCAGGAAGTGGTGCCGCTGCTGGCCCAGCGTGCCGAGCTGCGCGACGTGCGCATCGACAACGGCGAGAAGGGCGGCGAGCTGAAGGTGCGCGTCGACCGCGAGCGTGCCGCCGCATTCGGCTTCAATGCCGAGCAGGTCGCCAGCTTCGTCGGCCTGGCCCTGCGCGGTGCGCCGATGCGCGAGTTCCGCCGCGGCGACAATGAAGTGCCGGTATGGGTGCGCTTCGCTGGCGCCGAGCAGAGCAGCCCGGAAGACCTGGCCGGCTTCAGCGTGCGCACCGGCGACGGTCGCAGCGTGCCACTGCTGAGCCTGGTCACCGTTGACGTCGGTTCATCGGCGACCCAGATCGGTCGTACCAACCGCCAGACCACGCTCACCATCAAGGCCAACCTGGCCGAGAAGGTCACCGCGCCCGATGGCCGCAAGGCGATGGAATCGGTGCTCAAGCCGATGAACTTCCCGGCCGGCTATGGCTTCACCTTCGATGGCGGCGACTACGGCAACGACGACGAAGCGATGCAGCAGATGGTGTTCAACCTGCTGATCGCGCTGGTGATGATCTACGTGGTGATGGCGGCGGTGTTCGAGTCGCTGCTGTTCCCGGCGGCGATCATGAGCGGCGTGCTGTTCTCGATCTTCGGTGTGTTCTGGCTGTTCTGGATCACCGGCACCTCGTTCGGGATCATGTCCTTCATCGGCATCCTGGTGCTGATGGGCGTGGTGGTGAACAACGGCATCGTGATGATCGAGCACATCAACAACCTGCGGCGCGGCGGCATGGGACGCACGCAGGCGCTGGTGGAGGGCTCACGCGAGCGATTGCGCCCGATCATGATGACGATGGGCACGGCGATCCTGGCGATGGTGCCGATCTCGCTGACCAACACGCAGATGTTCGGCAACGGCCCGGAGTACGCGCCGATGGCGCGCGCGATTGCCGGCGGCCTGGCGTTCTCCACGGTGGTCAGCCTGCTGTTCCTGCCGACCATCTATGCGGTGCTGGATGACCTTCGCAGTGCCGTGACGCGGCTGGTCCGCCGCGCACGCGGCCTGGAGATGGTAGAGCCGGGCGCTGCCCGGCTCTAATACACG
The DNA here is from genome assembly GCF_059370655.1 of Stenotrophomonas sp. YJH_SMC_133. NCBI lineage: Bacteria > Pseudomonadati > Pseudomonadota > Gammaproteobacteria > Lysobacterales > Lysobacteraceae > Stenotrophomonas > Stenotrophomonas sp. YJH_SMC_133. Next base: position 16,110 of record NZ_JCAFTW010000013.1, read on the forward strand.
TCAACGTGTTGTGGTGTGGGGGAGGCCGGTCGTAGTGGGGCGGCCTCCCCCTTTTTTTGCCGGGCATGGCGTGGCAACCAAGGTTGGCACCTACCAGAGCGCAGTCGAGCTTGGCTCGACGCTACACGGAACAATCAACCCGCCACCTTGCCCCACACCTTGAACGTGGTCAGCCACAGGCCGAGCATGCTGCCGATGTTGGTCAGCATGAACGTCAGCACCACGCGCGTGACCCGATTGCGGTACCAGCCCTTCAGGCTCTGCGCGTCGTCGCGCAGCTTCAGGAAGTCTTCGTACGCCGGCTTGCGCAGGCGCGCTTCCACCAGCGCCGAGAATGCGCCGGTCGGGATGCTCAGGCGGAACGGCTTGAACGGGGCCACCGCGATCGCGGTGAGGATGCTCAGCGGGTGACCGCCTGCCAGCAGGCAGCCCAGGCCCGCCAGGCCGCCGGTATACATCGCCCAGGTCGCCAGCAGTTCGGTCCCCACGCCGAGGCCGCCGCGGTAGAAGCCCACGCCGATGCCGGTCGCCACGATGGCCAGGATGCCCAGCGTGAACCACGGAATGTTGCGCTTCTTCGGCACCGCCTCCAGCTCGGCGCGCAGCGGTGCCGGTGCCTCGGTGTCGGTTTCCAGGTAACGCGCCAGGCCTGCCAGGTGACCCGCACCGACAACCGCCAGCACTTCACGCTGCTGCGGGTTGTGTTCCTCGCGCAGGCGCGTGGCCATGTAGCGGTCGCGCTCGCCGATGATGGTCTCGTACAGTGCCGGGCTCTCGCTGGCGAACTCGCCGAAGCTCGATTCCAGCATGTCGCCCTGCTTGAGCTTCTCGATCTCATTCTCGCCCACCTCCTCGGACGAGAACAGACCGGCGCCGAGACCGGCAACCAGCTTCAGCTTGCCGAAGAAACCCAACCGCTGTGAGGCGCGGCGGAAGGTCAGGCCGACCTCGCGGTCGATCAGGTGCACCGGCAGGTCGCGTTCGCGCGCCAGTTCCACCGCGCGCTTCAGTTCCGCGCCCGGCTCGATGTCGAGCTGTTCGGCCAGGCGGCGCTGATAGGCGGACAGTGCCAGGTTGGCGGCGAACAGGGCGACGCGGCCCTTGCGGATCACCTCGACCAGGTCGAGCTTGGCCAGCGTGTCCGGGTCGCTCAGCGCCTGCAGGCGCTGCGGGTCCAGTTCAACGGCCACCGCGTCGAAGCGACCGCTGTCGATGGCTTTCTCCACCGCCTCGACGCTGGCGCGTGAGACATGGGCGGTGCCCAGCAGGGTGTAGCGCACGCCGTCGCGTTCAACAACGCGTACCGGCTGGCCGGCGAACAGGTCGTCGCCGGTCTCGGGAAGGGTTTCGGTCATGGGTTCATTCATTGGAAGGTGCAGTGTCGGCGCCATCGCCGAGCGCGCGCTGCATCTGCACGGTATCCAGCCAGCGGCCATGCTTGCGGCCGAGGCCACGGAACACGCCGACCAGCTCGAAGCCGAAGCGTTCGTGCAGCTTGATTGAAGCGGTATTGGTCGGTTCGCCGATGACCGCCACCATCTGCCGGTAGCCACGCGCCACGCAGGCGTCGATCAACGCCTGCAGCAGGCCGGTGCCAACGCCCTTGCCCTGGAACGCGGCATCGACGTAGACCGAGTTTTCCACGGTCCACTGGTAGGCAACGCGGGTGCGGTAGGTGTTGGCGTAGGCATAGCCGGCCACCTGGCCGTCAATCTCGGCGACCAGGTAGGGGAAGCCGCGGTCGATGATGTCGCGCATGCGGCGCAGCATCTCGGACGCGTCCGGGATGTCGTACTCGTAAGTGTTGACGAAGTCGGTCACTTCCACCGCGTAGATCGCGGTGATCGCGGCGATGTCGGCCGGACCGGCATCACGGATGAGGACGGCCATGCGCGGACTCCGGCTCAGTCGATGTAGCGCTTGAGCAGGTCGCCGTAGGCATCGATGCGGCGGTCGCGCAGGAACGGCCAGATGCGGCGCACATGCTCGCTGCGCTGCAGGTCGACATCGCACAGCAGAACCGTGGCATCGGTGCCGGCTTCGGCCAGGAACTCGCCCTGCGGGCCCAGCACGTGGCTGTTGCCCCAGAACTGGATGCCGGAGGCGCCCAGCGGCGAGGCCTCGTGGCCGACGCGGTTGCAGCTCAGCACCGGCAGGCCGTTGGCCACGGCGTGGCCGCGGTGGCTCAGCACCCAGGCGTCGCGCTGGCGGGTCTTCTCGTCCTGCACGTCGTCCGGGTCCCAGCCGATTGCGGTCGGGTAGAGCAGCAGTTCGGCACCGGCCAGCGCCATCAGGCGCGCCGCTTCCGGGTACCACTGGTCCCAGCACACCAGCACGCCAAGGCGACCCACCGAGGTATCGATCGGCTTGAAGCCGATGTCGCCCGGGGTGAAGTAGAACTTCTCGTAGAAGCCCGGGTCGTCCGGAATATGCATCTTGCGGTACTTGCCGAGCAGCGTGCCGTCCTTCTCGAACACCACGGCGGTGTTGTGGTACAGGCCGGCGGCGCGGCGTTCGAACAGCGAGCCGACCAGCACCACGCCGTGCTTCTTCGCCAGTGCGCCCAGGCGCTCGGTGCTGGGGCCCGGAATCGGCTCGGCCAGGTCGAATTCGTCCACCGATTCGTGCTGGCAGAAGTACGGACCGTTATGCAGTTCCTGCAGCAGCACCAGCTTGGCACCCTGCGCAGCCGCCTCGGCCACGCGTGCTTCGATCACCGCCAGGTTGGCGGCGGCATCACCGTGGTTGCGCTCCTGGATCAGGGCGACGGTAAGGGGGCTGCGCGAGTTCATGCGGGGCGTTCCTGCGGGGGAAAACCAGCATGTTAGCGCGGATGGACGGCGACGGCGTGTCGCGCGCTGAATGGGTGCGATCGGTAGTGCCGGCCGCGGGCCGGCAATCCCGTGGATCCATCAGGCAGTGCGGGGTTGCCGGCCCGCGGCCGGCACTACCGTCATGCCTTCAACAGCCCTTCCGGCAGCTGCATGGTGATGCAGTGCAGGCTGCCGTTCTGCCAGATCAGCGAGCGGCAGGGCACCTGCACGATCTCGCGGCCCGGGTGCGCCTGGGCCAGCACATCGCGGGCCAGGTCGTCGGCCGGGTCGCCATAGGCCGGCATCAGCACTGCACCATTGACGATCAGGTAGTTGGCGTACGACGCAGCCAGGCGGCGGCCTTCGTCGATCACCGGCTGTGCCCACGGCAGCGGGAACAGGCGGTACGGCTGCCCATCCTTGGTGCGCAGTGCGGCCAGCTCGTTGCCCATCGCCTGCAGTTCGGCGTAGTGCGAGTCGCTCTCGTCGTCACAGGCCTGGTAGACGATGCTGTCGGTCGAGGCGAAGCGGGCGAGGGTGTCGATGTGCGCGTCGGTGTCGTCGCCTTCCAGATAGCCGTGGTCCAGCCACAGCACGCGGTCCTGCTGCAGCCAGTCGGCCAGGTCGGCACTCAGGCTGGCGCGGTCGCGGTCCGGATGGCGCTCGTGCAGGCACTTCCAGGTGGTCAGCAGGGTGCCTTCGCCATCGGTCTCGATGCCGCCGCCTTCCAGCGCGAACGGGATGCTGCGCACCGGCGCGTCGTTGAACACGCCGGCGTGGTCCAGCACGCCCACCAGCTGGTCATCCAGGGTGGCGTCGAACTTGCCGCCCCAACCGGTGAAGCGGAAATCCAGCAGCTGGAAACCGCCGTCGGCACGGCGCAGGGTGATCGGGCCGGAGTCGCGCAGCCAGGTATCGTCGTAGGCGGCCGTGGTGAAGTGGACCTTGTCCATGTCGATGCGGTTGGAGCGCAGTCGCATTTCGGCATAGGTCTCCACATCGTCGTCGGCCACGCAGATCAGCACCGGCTGGAAGCGGGTGATGGCCGCGACCAGGGCGATGTAGGTCTCTTCCACCTGGCCCAGGCGGTCGGCCCAGTCGGTGTCGGCGGTGGGCCAGGCAATCAGGACGCCGCTCTGGGCTTCCCACTCGGCAGGAAAACGAAGGGTCTGGTTCATGGTCTCGCTACACAGGCCCGCCCACGGCGGGTAAAGGGATCAACGGATCGGCGGTTTCGGGCCGATTTCGTTCGGGTCCGCCTGGTTGGCCACCACGTCGATCACCTTCTGCTTCTCGAAGTAGACGGTGAACTGCGGGTACACCCAGCGGTTGATGGTCGGCCATTGCCGCTTCTGCCCACCACGCGGCTGCAGCTGTTCGCTCGGCGCGCCGAACTGCGCCTGTACCTGCTGCATGCTCTGGCCGCGCACGGGCAGGGCACCGGCCGGCTTCTCGCGGGCGCGGTCAACAAGCAGGGTATCGGCCAGCGCCGGTGTGGCGGCGGCCAGGGTGGCCATCACGGCCAGGGCGGACAGGTAACGCTTCATCTCGATCTACTCCCCAGTGGTCAAGAAAGGCGATTACAGCAAAATCAGCAGGAAAAAGCCGCATAAACAAAAAACCGCCCGAAGGCGGTTTCTTGCATCGGGTCGGCCCCGCGTAGGGCCAGCCGCAGCCGTGAAGGCTGTTGGGCTTAGCGCTGACGCGCCTTGAAACGCGGGTTCGACTTGCAGATGACGAAGATCTTGCCGCGACGACGGACGACCTTGCAGTCGCGGTGACGGGCCTTCGCCGACTTCAGGGAGGACAGGACTTTCATGGCATACCTCGGCGTAAACAGTAGTTGTTCGGGTGGAGCGTGGCCGCGATATGCGAAAGACAATCGGCAGTTGACGCTCGTTCAAGCCCGCCATTCTACCGGGCTTTTCCTCGTGGTTTCAAGTGGTTGCACAAAAGATCCCGCTGGGGGTGTCTGGCAGGGGCTAGAATGACCCCTTCACACGCTCTGGGAACCCCATGAATCCACTCGCTCCCGTCCTGACCATCGACGGCCCTTCCGGGGCCGGCAAGGGTACCATCAGCCGCATCATCGCGCGCCGGATGGGCTGGCATTACCTGGATTCGGGGGCGCTGTACCGCGCGGTGGGCGTGGCCGCGAGCTGGGCCGACATCGACACCTCTGACGCCTCGGCGCTGGTGCGCTGCACCTTCGACACCCATGTTCAGTTTGTTGAACAGGGCGAGTCGATGCGGGTCATGGTCAACGGCACCGATGCCACCGACGAGCTGCGCCTGGAGACCACCGGCGCGCTGGCCTCGGCCATTGCCGCAATTCCTGAGGTCCGGGCCGCCCTGAAGGAGCGCCAGCGCGCATTCAGGGAGCTGCCCGGCCTGGTCGCCGATGGCCGCGACATGGGTACGGTGATCTTCAAGGACGCCCCCTACAAGGTCTTCCTGACCGCCAGTGCCGAGGAGCGCGCCGAGCGCCGGCATAAGCAGTTGAAAGACAAGGGGGTTTCTGTTAACTTTGATGACCTCCTGCGCGAGATCATGGCCCGCGACGCCCGTGATGCCCAGCGTACCGTGGCGCCCCTGAAGCCGGCAGACGATGCTGTCCTCATCGACACCACAGGCATCGGCATCGATGATGTCGTTGCCCGAGTGATGGATCTGCTTCCGGTTCCGGCTGCCTGATCCGTTCGCGCGGGAGCACTGCCAGCTGCATCGGTGGTGGTCGCGCAAAGCAGTGCTGTACCAGCTCCGTCGCGCAATGATGCGTGGCGGTTTTCCTACTACACACGACCTGCGTTTCCGGGGTCGACCAACAGGCGGGCGGTCGCCATTCCCCTGAAGGGGACGCCACCGACCCATGTGTCCAACAGAGTAAATCTAATGACCGAATCATTTGCCGAACTGTTTGAAGCCAGCCAGGCCAACCTGGCCAAGCTGAAGCCGGGCGCCATCGTCAGCGGTACCGTTGTTGAAGTCCGCGGCGACGTCGTGGTGATCAACGCTGGCCTGAAGTCCGAAGGCATCGTGCCGATCGAACAGTTCCGTAACGACGCTGGCGAAATCGACGTCGCCGAAGGCGACATCGTCAAGGTCGCCCTCGACTCGATCGAGAACGGCTTCGGCGAAACCGTCCTGTCGCGCGAGAAGGCCAAGCGCGCGATGGTGTGGGACGAGCTGGAAGAAGCGTTGGAAAAGAACGAAACCATCACCGGCCGCATCAGCGGCAAGGTCAAGGGTGGTTTCACCGTGGACATCAAGGATGTCCGCGCCTTCCTGCCGGGTTCCCTGGTCGATGTGCGCCCGGTGCGCGATCCGGCCTACCTGGAAGGCAAGGAACTCGAGTTCAAGCTCATCAAGCTGGACCGCAAGCGTAACAACGTCGTGGTCTCGCGCCGCGCTGTCGTCGAAAGCGAGCACTCGGAAGAGCGCGAGCAGCTGATGGACAAGCTGCAGGAAGGCGCGATCCTGAAGGGTGTCGTCAAGAACCTGACCGATTACGGCGCGTTCGTGGACCTGGGCGGCATCGACGGCCTGCTGCACATCACCGACATGGCGTGGAAGCGCGTGCGTCACCCGTCGGAAGTCGTGAACGTCGGCGACGAGCTGGACGTCCGCGTGCTGAAGTTCGACCGCGAGCGCAACCGCGTTTCGCTGGGCCTGAAGCAGCTGGGCGAGGATCCGTGGGACAACATCGGCCGTCGTTACCCGGCCAACAGCCGCGTCTTCGGCAAGGTCTCCAACGTCACCGATTACGGTGCGTTCGTTGAGATCGAGCCGGGCGTCGAAGGCCTGGTGCACGTCTCCGAGATGGATTGGACCAACAAGAACGTCAACCCGTCCAAGGTTGTGCAGGTTGGTGACGAAGTCGAAGTGATGGTGCTGGACGTCGATGAAGAGCGTCGCCGTATCTCGCTGGGCATGAAGCAGGTTGCCGCCAATCCGTGGGAAACCTTCGCTGCCACCCACAAGAAGGGTGACAAGGTGTCGGGCCAGATCAAGTCGATCACCGACTTCGGCATCTTCATCGGCCTGGACGGCGGCATCGACGGCCTGGTCCACCTGTCCGACATCAGCTGGAACACCACCGGCGAAGACGTCGTTCGCAACTTCAAGAAGGGCGATACCCTGGACGCCGTCGTCCTGGCTGTCGATCCGGAGCGCGAGCGCATCTCCCTGGGCGTGAAGCAGCTGGAGCAGGATCCGTTCGGCCAGTACATGGCTGCCAATCCGAAGGGCTCCAAGGTCGAAGGCGTGGTGAAGGAAGTCGACGCCAAGGGCGCGATCATCGAGCTGGCTGACGGCATCGAGGGTTACGTTTCGGCTCGCGACATCGCCAACGAGCGCGTTGACGACGCCACCCAGCACCTGAAGGTCGGCGACAAGATCGAAGCCAAGTTCGTGGGCATGGACCGCAAGGGCCGCACCCTGCAGCTGTCGATCAAGGCCAAGGACGACGCGGAAATGCGCGAAGTGCTGGAGGAATACCAGTCCTCTTCGGCTTCCAGCGGCACCACCCAGCTGGGCGCGCTGCTGCGTGCACAGCTGAACGGCAACAAGTCCGAGTAATCGGCCTTACGCTGTTTGTTGTTTCCTGGACGGCCCGGGCTTCTGCCCGGGCCGTTTCAGGCTGAGATGCCCCTGATGTGAGCCGGTGATGACCAAATCCGAACTGATCGAAATCCTTGCGCGCCGCCAGGCGCACCTGAAGGCCGATGATGTCGATCTGGCGGTGAAGTCGTTGCTGGAAATGATGGGCGGATCGCTGTCCGCCGGGGATCGCATCGAAATCCGTGGTTTTGGCAGCTTCTCGCTGCACTATCGTCCGCCGCGCCTGGGTCGCAACCCGAAGACCGGCGAATCGGTTGCCCTGCCGGGCAAGCACGTCCCCCATTTCAAGCCGGGCAAGGAACTGCGCGAGCGGGTCAGCAGTGTGCTGCCGCTGGACGCCGATCCGGCCTGAGCCCCGTCGCGCCACCGCGTGCGAATCCAGCCGCGGGTCGGATAAGCTACGGACTCCTGCCACTGGAGCTGTCGCATGAAGGTCTTTCGTCTGCTGGTCCTGCTGGCGGTCCTGATCCTTGGGCTGATCATTGGTGCGGTCAACATGACCGCGATGTCGATCAACCTGCTTTTCACTCAATTGCACACCTCGGTGGGCGTGGCGCTGATCGCTGCACTGCTGGTGGGTGTCGTGGTCGGTGCCGGCCTGGTACTGGTGAGCGTGGTCATTCCGCTCTACAGCCAGCTGCGCCGTGCCAACAAGTCCGTGGCGGCAACGCCGGCCGCGGGTGTTTCCCCCCAATCTTTTGATGGACGCTGATCGAAGATGGATTTCGTCACCGAGTGGCTTTGGTTTTTCCTGTTCGTTCCGCTGGCCGCACTGGCCGGGTGGGTGATCGGCCGGCGCGGTGGCCAGCGCCACGGTGACAACCAGGTCAGCCGCCTGTCCAGCACCTACTTCCGTGGCCTGAACTACCTGCTCAACGAGCAGCCGGACAAGGCCATCGAACTGTTCCTGCACATCGCCGAGCTGGACAAGGAAACCTTCGAGACCCAGGTCGCGCTGGGCCACCTGTTCCGCCGCCGCGGTGAAGTCGACCGCGCCATCCGCCTGCACCAGGGGCTGGTCAACCGCCACGACCTGAGCGACGCGCAGCGCGTGCAGGCCCTGCTGGCGCTGGGCGAGGACTACATGAAGTCCGGCCTGCTGGACCGCGCAGAGACCGTGTTCACCGAGCTGGCACAGCTCGACCAGCGCGCCCCGCAGGCGCTCAAGCACCTGATCGGCATCTATCAGGCCGAGCGTGACTGGGAAAAGGCGATCGACAACGCCACCCGCTTCGAAGACGTCACCGGCGAGCCGATGGGCAAGCTGATCGGGCAGTTCGAATGCGAACTGGCTGAACGCTTCCGCGGTGCCGGCAAGCTGGAAGAGGCGAGGGCGGCGATCGCCCGCGCCTACCAGGCCGACGCCATGTCGGTGCGCGCCGGCATCATCGAAGGTCGCCTCGAGACGGATGCGGGCAACGCTGAAGCCGCGGTGCGTGCATTCGAACGTGCCGCGCGCAACGACCCCGAGTACCTGCCCGAGCTGCTGCCGGCGTTGATGGAAAACTATCGCAAGGTCGGCGACCTGGGCGGCGCACGTGCGTTCCTGTCGGAAATGACCGAGCACTACCGTGGCATCGCCCCGGTGCTGGCCCTGACCCGGCTGATGGAAGAGCAGGAGGGCGTGGCTCCGGCCCGAGCCTACCTTGGCCGCCAGCTCAAGGATCGTCCGTCGGTGCGTGGCGAATCGGCGCTGATCGACCTGACCCTGGCCGAGGGCGCCGATTCCACAGCGACCCTGCATGACCTCAAGCACATCACCGACCAGCTGCTGGTGCGCAATCCCGCTTATCGCTGCACCCGTTGCGGGTTCGGTGCACGTACCCACCATTGGCAGTGCCCGAGCTGCAAGGAATGGGGCACGGTCAAGCCACTGCTGAACTACGCGGTGCTCTGATCCATGCCGTGGCTCGTGATGGGCGCGCTGCTGGGGCTGGCCCTGCTGAGTGCGGGGTTGACCTGGGCGGCACGGGGTTATGCCCTGCGCCAGCAACTGCTGGACCAGCCCGGCGAGCGTCGCAGCCATAGCGTGGCAACGCCGCGCGGTGGTGGCATCGCCATCGTCATCAGCCTGCTGGTCACCGCCGGTGCAGCGATGTGGGTCTGGCCTGAATCGACACCGAGCCTGCTGGTGGCCAGCCTGGGCCTGGTGCTGGTGGCGGGCATCGGCTGGTGGGACGACCACCGGCCGTTGCCGGCCATGCGCCGCCTGCTGGTGCACTTCATTGCCGCCGCGCTGCTGGCCGCCCTGGTCAAGGTGCATGGTGGAAGCTGGTTGCTGGCCGGGCTGGTGCTGGTATTCACCGCCTCGTTGATCAACATCTGGAACTTCATGGATGGCATCAACGGTATTGCCGCCAGCCAGGCCATTGTTGTTGCGCTGGGCCTGGCGCCGGTGCTGCCCTGGCCGTATTCGCTGGCCGCGGTGGCGCTGGGCCTGGCCTGCCTGGGCTTCCTGCCGTTCAATTTCCCGCGGGCCCGGATCTTCATGGGTGATGTCGGAAGTGGCGCGCTGGGCTATGCAGTCGCCGTCGTCCTGGCAATCGCTGCGGTGCGTACCGATATCAACTGGATCCTGCTGCTGGTGCCGGCTTCGGCGTTCCTCGTGGACGCGGGCTTCACACTGGCGGCGCGCATCATCTCCGGACAACGCTGGATGGAACCCCATACCCAGCACGTCTACCAGCGGGCGGTGCAGGCAGGAGCCAGCCACGCCCAGGTGACAGGGATGTACTTTGCTTTGGGCCTGTTCAGTATTACAGTGCTTAATGTCTGCTCCAATTTGCAGCCGAGGTGGGAGGCTGTCCTGGCGGTCGCGTGGTTTCTCGCGCTGAGCGTCCTCTGGATCCTCCTGCGCAATGGATTGCGTCACCGACAAGGAAATACCTGACTTATGGCTTCACCCTGGCGGGACAGAATCCTCGGCCTGATGCCGCGTTCGGCCATCGTCTGCCACGACCTGTTCATGGTCTGGGCATGCTGGCAGCTGCTCCACGCCGGGCGGTACTCGATCCTCCCCAACGCGCCTTCGCTTCCGCTCTGGAATGTCGACACCACCCTGGTGCTGCTGCTGCAGGGCCTGGTGTTCTGGCGCGTGGGCCTGTATCGCGGGCTGTGGCGTTTCGCCAGCGTCAGCGACCTGCTGAACATCTTCAAGGCCAGCTTCATCGGCCTGGTCGGCATCGTGCTGGTGCTGATGTGGAAGCGTTTCGACGGCGTGCCGATGTCGGTGCTGGTGATCTATCCGTTCGCGCTGTCGGCGCTGCTGGGCGCCCCGCGCCTGCTGTACCGGGCCTGGAAGGATTACCAGGCACTGCAGTCGGATTCGAGCGCGCGCCGCGTGCTGATCCTCGGTGCGGGGCAAGCCGCCGAGACGCTGGTCCGCGATCTGCGCCGCTCCGGCAACTTCGAACCGGTCGGCCTGCTGGACGACGCACCGCACCTGCGCGGCGCCAAGCTGCAGGGCCTGCCGATCCTGGGCAGCCTCGATGATGCCCCGGCGGTGGTCCGCGAGACTGCGGCCAAGTTGCTGGTGATCGCCATGCCCTCGCTGGATGCCGCAGGCATGCAGCGGGTGGTCGCCATCTGCGAAAGCACCGGCGTGCCGTTCCGCACCGTGCCAAAGCTGAGCGACATCCTGCAGGGGCAGTCGCTGCCCGGCCAACTGAAGGAAGTGGCGATCGAGGATCTGCTCGGCCGCAAGCCGATCACCCCGGACTGGAACCTGATCCGTGGCTGGTTGGGCGGTCGCACCGTGATGGTGACCGGTGCCGGTGGCTCGATCGGCTCGGAGCTGTGCCGCCAGTGCGCGCGCCACGGTGCCGGCCGCATCATCCTGCTGGAGATCAGCGAACTGCTGCTGCTGACCATCGAGGGTGAGCTGCGTCGCAGCTTCCCCGATATCGAGATCGAAGCGGTGCTGGGCGACTGTGGCGATCCTGCGGTGATCCGCCATGCGCTGTCGCTGCATCCGGTCGACACCGCGTTCCATGCCGCAGCGTACAAGCATGTACCGGTGCTGGAACGGCAGCTGCGCGAAGCTGTGCGCAACAACATCCTGGCGACCGAGAACGTGGCCCGCGCCTGCCTGGAAGCGCGCGTCGAGCATTTCGTGTTCATCTCCACCGACAAGGCGGTCGATCCGGTCAACGCGCTGGGTGCCAGCAAGCGCTATGCCGAGATGATCTGCCAGAGCCTGGACCAGAAGTCCACGCACACCCGTTTCGTTACCGTGCGCTTCGGCAACGTGCTGGCCTCGGCCGGCAGCGTGGTGCCGCTGTTCCGCGAGCAGATCCTGCGCGGTGGTCCGGTCACGGTCACCGATCCGGAAGTCACCCGCTACTTCATGACCATCCCCGAGGCCTGCCAGTTGATCCTGCAGGCCGCGGCCTCGGCCTCGCACGGTGCGATCTACACGCTCGACATGGGCGAGCCGGTGCCGATCCGGCTGCTGGCCGAGCAGATGATCCGTCTGGCGGGCAAGCAGCCGTACAAGGATGTGCAGATCATCTATACCGGCCTGCGTCCGGGCGAGAAGCTGCACGAGACGCTGTTCTATTCGGATGAGGACTACCGCGCAACCGCGCATCCGAAGGTCCTCGAGGCCGGCGTGCGCATGTTCTCGCGCGATCTGGTGCTGGGCAACGTCCCGCGCCTGCGCGAGGCGGTGTGCAGCTACGACACCGAAACCATCAAGGAAGTCCTGTTCGCGACGATGCCCGAGTTCTCGCCAATCGAACAGGATGCTTACATTTCATCCGCTAAAGTCGTGCCCTTTCCCGCACGCGAGGCCAACAGGCACCAATGAGCAAGCGAATTCGCAAAGCAGTTTTCCCCGTAGCGGGTTTGGGGACGCGTTTTTTGCCAGCAACCAAGACCGTGCCGAAGGAGATGCTGCCGATCATTGACCGGCCGCTGATCCAGTACGCAGTGGACGAAGCAATCGAGGCCGGCTGTGACACGCTGGTGTTCATCACCAACCGCTACAAGCACGCGGTCGCCGACTACTTCGACAAGGCCTACGAGCTGGAGCAGAAGCTCGAGCGCGCCGGCAAGCAGGAGCAGCTGGAGCTGATCCGTCACGTGCTGCCCAATGGCGTGCGCGCGATCTTCGTGACCCAGGCCGAGGCGCTGGGCCTGGGCCATGCGGTGCTGTGTGCCAAGGCCGTGATCGGTGACGAGCCGTTCGCGGTGCTGCTGCCGGACGACCTGATCTGGAACCGCGGCGACAGTGCGCTGAAGCAGATGGCCGATCTCAACGAAGCCAGCGGCGCCAGCGTCATTGCCGTTGAAGATGTGCCGCACGACAAGACCGCCAGTTACGGCATCGTCGCGACCGAGGCCTTCGATGGCCGCAAGGGCCGTATTTCGCAGATCGTGGAGAAGCCGAAGCCGGAGGACGCGCCGAGCGACCTGGCCGTGGTCGGCCGCTACGTGCTGAGCCCGAAGATCTTCGAGCTGCTGGAGCAGACCGGCAGCGGTGCCGGCGGCGAGATCCAGCTGACCGATGCGATCGCGCAGCTGCTGAAGACCGAAGAGGTGGATGCCTACCGTTTCGAGGGCACTCGTTTCGACTGCGGTACGCACCTGGGGCTGGTGGAAGCGACGATCCGCTTCGCGCTGGACAACCCGAAGCTGGCAGGGCCGGCGCGGGAGAAGCTGACGGCGATGTTGGCGGAATAAGGTTTATCAAGCGCTCCGTTCGCGGCGCCTTGATTGATACGTGGTGGGCGGTACGGGTGGGCCTTTGCAGGACACGCCGTAAACCCATCCATGGGGGCTCGATGGCGCCATCCATGGCGCCAACGGTCCTGCAAAGGCCCACCCGTCCCGCCTGCCAAGTTTCCTGCGGGCGCGGACGGGAAGGGCGGAATCAAGGGCGGGAGCACAAGCAAAAAAGGCAGCCATAGGCTGCCTTTTCTGCTTGTTGGGGTCAGATCCCTTTGCGCAGCAAAGGGCTCTGACCCCAGCTTTTGACCTTGCTTTTGCTAAACCCTCCGCCGCGCGGAATGTTGGGTGGCGCGGGTGGGTGAGGCTGACCGGGACTGTCAGCGGCATGGGCCAGGCGCATGCGCCTGGCGGGTTGGGCAGGGCGCCCAACCCCGGCCTTGCTGCGTGCGCAGGATTGCGCACGCTAGCAAGCCGCTGCCAAGCCCCCATGGGTGAGGGCGCTTTGCTTGCGAAGCACTGCTTCGCAAGCGCCCGAACGCACAGCCGCCAGCGGCTGGGCCGGTCTGGGGGTTCACGGCGTGTCCCGGGCAGCCTCACCCACCCGGGCCCCACAGCCAACCAACAATCAGCCGGCAACGCCTTGATCCTTACAGCGCCTCGAAAATACCCGCTGCGCCCATGCCGGTGCCGATGCACATCGTCACCATGCCGTACTTCTGCTGGCGACGACGCAGGCCGTGCAGCAGGGTGGCGGTACGGATCGCGCCGGTCGCACCCAGCGGGTGGCCCAGGGCAATCGCGCCACCCAGCGGGTTCACCTTGCTCGGGTCCAGGCCGCAATCGCGGATCACCGCCAGCGACTGCGCGGCGAACGCTTCGTTGAGCTCGATCCAATCCAGCTGGTCCTGGGTCAGGCCGGCCTGCTTCAGTGCCTTCGGGATCGCGGCGATCGGGCCGATGCCCATCACTTCCGGGCGCACGCCGGCCACCGAGAAGCTGACGAAACGGGCCAGCGGGGTCAGGCCGTAGTCCTTGATCGCCTGTTCCGAGGCCAGCAGCACGGCACCGGCGCCGTCGCTCATCTGCGACGAGTTACCGGCGGTGACGGTGCCGCCGAACTGGCCGTTGCGGAACACCGGGCGCAGCTTGGCCAGGCCTTCAGCCGAGGAATCCGGGCGCGGGCCTTCGTCGGTGTCGGCGATCTTGTTGCGGGTGATGATGCGCTGGCCGTCGGCCAGGTCCGGCAGGTGCGAGACGATCTCGTACGGGCTGATCTCGTCCTTGAACTCGCCGTTCTGGATCGCGGCCATGGCCTTCTGGTGCGAGGCGAGGGCGAAGGCATCCTGGTCTTCGCGCGAGACCTTCCACTCTTCGGCCACCTTCTCGGCAGTGATGCCCATGCCGTAGGCGATGGCCACGTGGTCGTTGTCGAACACGCTCGGCGCCATCGCGATCTTGTTGCCCATCATCGGCACCATCGACATCGACTCGGTGCCGCCGGCCAGCATCAGGTCGGCATTGCCCAGGCGGATCGCGTCGGCGGCCTGCGCCACGGCCTGCAGGCCGGAGGAGCAGAAGCGGTTCACGGTCTGTGCGGCAATGGTGTTGGGCAGGCCGGCCAGCAGCACGCCGATGCGCGCCACGTTCATGCCCTGCTCGGCTTCCGGCATGGCGCAGCCGATGATCGCGTCATCGATGCGGTTGACGTCCACGCCCGGGGCCTGGGCGACGACGCTGCGCAGCACGTGCGCAAGCATGTCGTCGGGACGGGTGTTGCGGAACATGCCCTTGGGCGCCTTGCCGACCGGGGTGCGGGTGGCGGAGACGATGTAGGCGTCCTGGATTTGCTTGGTCATTGCAGTGATCTCTCGAATTTTTTAGCCGGGGTGCCGACCAACGGTCGGCACCCACCAGAGGCAGAGGAGTGCCAACCAGGGGTCGGCACCCGCCATCAATCAGTTACGCAGCGGCTTGCCGGTCTTCAGCATGTGCGCGATGCGGGCCTGGGTCTTCTCCTGCTGGGCCAGTTCGACGAAGTGCTTGCGCTCCAGGGTCAGCAGCCACTCTTCGTCCACCAGGGTGCCGCGGTCGACCTTGCCACCGCACAGCACGGTGGCGATGCGTTCGGCGATCTCGTAGTCGTACGGGCTGATGAAACGGCCTTCCAGCATGTTGACCAGCATCATCTTGAAGGTGGCGATGCCCACGTCACCGGCCACCTGGATGCGGCGTGCCGGCAGCGGCGGACGGTAGCCCGCTTCGGCCAGTGCACGGGCTTCGGCCTTGGCGATGTGCAGGGCCTCGTAGCTGTTGAACACCACCTTGTCGGTACTGCGCAGCAGGCCCAGTTCCTTGGCGTTGACCGCCGAGTTGGACACCTTGGCCATCGCCACGGTCTCGAAGGTCTTCTTCAGTTCGGCGAACACGTCACCGCCCGGGCCCGCGGCCTGAGAGGCACGCACGGCCAGTTCCTTCAGGCCGCCACCGGCCGGCAGCAGGCCGACACCGGCCTCGACCAGGCCGATGTAGCTTTCCAGGAAGGCCACGGTCTTGGCGCTGTGCATCTGGAACTCGCAGCCGCCGCCCAGGGCCAGGCCACGCACCGCTGCCACCACCGGCACCAGCGAGTACTTGATGCGCTGGCTGGTGCGCTGGAAGTTGGCGACCATTTCCTCGAACTGGTCGACCTTGCCGGCCTGCAGCAGGCCCAGTGCACCGGCCAGGTCGGCACCGGCGGAGAAGGGTTCCTTCTGCTGCCAGATCACCAGGCCCTGGAAGTCCTTCTCGGCGCGGCTCACGCATTCCTGCAGGCCGTCCAGCACCTGGTCGGACACGGTGTTCATCTTGGTCTTGAAGCTGACCACGGCGATGCCATCACCGTCGTGCCACATGCGCAGGCCGTCGTTCTCGAACACGGTCTCGCCCGGCGCGAACTTCTCGCCCAGCAGCGGATCCGGGAAACGCTGGCGCTGGTACACCGGCAGCGACGAGCGCGGCAGCTTGGCGTTGCGCGACGGGCTGTAGCTGCCCTCGGCGGCGTGCACGCCGTCGCGGCCGTCGAAGACCCAATCCGGCAGCGGGGCATTGCTCATGCTCTTGCCGGCGACGATGTCATCGGCGATCCACTGCGCCACCTGCTTCCAGCCGGCGGCCTGCCAGGTTTCGAACGGGCCCAGCGACCAGCCGTAGCCCCAGCGGATGGCCAGGTCGACATCGCGCGCGGTCTCGGCAATGTCGGCCAGGTGGTAGGCGCTGTAGTGGAACAGGTCGCGGAAGGTCGCCCACAGGAACTGCGCCTGCGGGTGCTGGCTCTCGCGCAGCTTGGCGAACTTCTCGGCCGGGTTCTTGATCTTCAGGATCTCGACCACTTCCGGTGCGGCGGTGCGGTCGGCCGGACGGTAGTCCTGCTTCTCCAGGTCCAGCACGACGATGTCCTTGCCGACCTTGCGGAAGATGCCGGCGCCGGTCTTCTGGCCCAGCGCGCCCTTGGAAATCAGCGCGTCCAGCCACTTCGGCGACTTGAAGAATTCATGCCACGGGTCATTCGGCAGGGTGTCGCCCATGGTCTTGATGACGTGGGCCATGGTGTCCAGGCCGACCACGTCGGAGGTGCGGTAGGTGGCCGACTTCGGGCGGCCGACCAGCGGGCCGGTCAGGCCGTCCACTTCATCGAAGCCCAGGCCGAACTGCTGGGTGTGGTGGATGGTGGACAGGATCGAGAACACGCCGATGCGGTTGCCGATGAAGTTCGGGGTGTCCTTGGCGTACACCACGCCCTTGCCCAGGGTGGTGACCAGGAATGCTTCCAGGCCCTCCAGCACGGCGGCATCGGTGGTGGTGGCCGGGATCAGCTCGGCCAGGTGCATGTAGCGCGGCGGGTTGAAGAAGTGCACGCCGCAGAAGCGGTGGCGCAGCTGCTCGGGCAGCACGTCGGCCAGCTTGTTGATGCCCAGGCCCGAGGTGTTGGAGGCCAGCACCGCGTGGTCGGCCACGAACGGGGCGATCTTCTTGTACAGGTCCTGCTTCCAGTCCATGCGCTCGGCGATGGCCTCGATGATCAGGTCGCAGTCCTTCAGCTGCTCCAGGCCGGACTCGTAGTTGGCCGGGGTGATGGCTTCGGCCAGCGACTTGCTGGCCAGCGGCGCCGGGCTCAGCTTGCCCAGGTTGGCGATCGCCTTCAGCACGATGCCGTCGGCCGGACCTTCCTTGGCAGGCAGGTCGAACAGCACGGTGTCGACGCCAGCGTTGGTGAGGTGGGCGGCGATCTGGGCACCCATGACGCCGGCACCCAGCACGGCGGCGCGGCGGACTAGCAGGGAATTGGACATGGTGTAGGGCCTTTGTTGGTCAGCAGTTACTGGGTGGAATCAAAGGGAAGCGGGCAGGGCGCTGGCGCGTGCGGCGGCGCGGAACCCGGCTTCGGCGAAATGGATCAGTTCGTGGGCGGCATGGGCACGATGCGCCGCTTCGGTGACACCGGCGGGACGCTTGATCAGCCCGAAGTCGGCCATCGCATAGGTCAGCGAGCCGGCCAGGAAGTCGAGGCGCCAGTACAGCTCCTCCTTGCTCAGGTCCGGCACGCACTCGCCGATGGCCTTGCCGAACGCACGCAGCACGTGGCCGTAGTGGTCGGACAGGAACTTGCGCAGGTTGTCGTTCTTCTCGGCGTAGGCGCGGGCGATCACGCGCACGAAGGCGCCGCCGTTCTGGCGCTCCTGGGCCAGCGCCAGGGCCGGCTCGACGAAGGCAGCCAGCACCGGGCGCAGTTCACCCGGGTGTTCGGCGCGGGCGCGCTCGAGCTGCGACAGGCGGGCACCGGTCATCTCGTCCATGCGGCGGCGGAACACCTCGTTGACCAGGTTTTCCTTGGAGCCGAAGTGGTAGTTGACCGCGGCGATGTTGACGTCGGCCTGGCTGGTCACCTGGCGCAGCGAGGTGCCGGCGAAGCCGTGCTGGGCGAACAGCTCCTCGGCCGCGCCGAGGATCCGGTCCTTGGTCGAGAAGTGGGCGGGCTTGGCCATCGGTGGGCGGACCTTAATCAAACGATTGTTTGATACTAGGACCAGACGGTACCGTATGGCATTTTGCAGTGCAGCAAAATCGGCCGACCCGGTCAGATTTCACTCAGGTCGGTGAATGGGGTAGTGCCGGCCGCTGGCCGGCAGCCCCGAGGTTGAAGGGCGCCCAATGCCGGCCAGCGGCCGGCACTACCATGCCGCCGCATTATCTTTTACAATTCGCCTACGTTTATCAGGCTAAGCCCGCGTCCCGACGCGGGTTTTTTTCATGTTACCCTTCGGGCCATCAGCGGCCCGATTCCATTGGAGACATCCCATGGCGCTGGAGCGCACCCTTTCGATCATCAAGCCGGACGCCGTTGCCAAGAACGTCATCGGCGAAATCTACGCCCGCTTCGAGAAGGCCGGCCTGAAGGTCGTGGCCGCCAAGTACAAGCAGCTGTCGCGTCGTGAAGCCGAAGGCTTCTACGCCGTGCACCGCGAGCGTCCGTTCTTCAACGCGCTGGTCGAGTTCATGATCTCCGGCCCGGTGATGATCCAGGCCCTGGAAGGCGAGAACGCCGTCCTGGCCCACCGCGACCTGCTGGGCGCCACCAACCCGAAGGAAGCCGCGCCGGGCACCATCCGCGCCGACTTCGCCGAATCCATCGATGCCAACGCCGCCCACGGCTCGGACTCGGTCGAGAATGCCGCGATTGAGATCGCCTACTTCTTCGCCGCCACCGAAGTCGTTTCGCGCTGAGAGTAATGCCGTGAACGAGGTCGTACAGTCCCCCGCCATCCAGCCGCTGCCGAAGTCGGCACCCACGGCTGGCAAGCAGAACCTGCTCGACCTCGATCGCGCGGGCCTGGAGAAGTTCTTCGTCGAGGTTCTCGGCGAAAAGAAGTTCCGTGCCCATCAGGTGATGAAGTGGATCCACCATCGCTACGTCACCGACTTCGATGAAATGACCGACCTCGGCAAGGTCCTGCGCGCCAAGCTGCAGGCCCATGCCGAGGTGCTGGTTCCCAACATCGTGTTCGACAAGCCCTCCGCCGACGGCACCCACAAGTGGCTGCTGGCGATGGGCGTGGATGGCAAGAACGCCATCGAGACCGTGTACATCCCGGACAAGACCCGCGGCACGCTGTGCGTGTCCTCGCAGGTCGGTTGCGGCCTGAACTGCACGTTCTGCTCCACTGCTACCCAGGGCTTCAACCGCAACCTGACCACCGCCGAGATCATCGGCCAGGTGTGGGTTGCCGCGCGCCACCTGGGCAACGTCCCGCACCAGATGCGCCGCCTCACCAACGTGGTGATGATGGGCATGGGCGAGCCGCTGATGAATTTCGACAACGTCGTGCGCGCCATGAGCGTGATGCGCGACGACCTTGGCTACGGCCTGGCCAACAAGCGCGTGACCCTGTCGACCTCCGGCCTGGTGCCGCAGATCGACCGCCTGTCTGCCGAAAGTGACGTGTCGCTGGCGGTGTCGCTGCATGCGCCGAACGACGCGCTGCGCGAGACCCTGGTGCCGCTCAACAAGAAGTACCCGATCGCCGAGCTGATGGCCTCGTGCGCACGCTACCTGCGCGCCAACAAGCGCCGCGAATCGGTCACCTTCGAATACACCCTGATGAAGGGCATCAACGACAAGCCCGAGCATGCCCGCGAGCTGGCACGCCTCATGCGCCAGTTCGACAACGCGGTGCAGGCCAAGGATTCGGGCAAGGTCAACCTGATCCCCTTCAACCCGTTCCCGGGTACCCGCTACGAGCGTTCGGAAGAGGCGCACATCCGCGCCTTCCAGAAGATCCTGCTCGACAGCAACGTGCTGACCATGGTCCGGCGTACCCGTGGCGACGACATCGACGCCGCCTGTGGCCAGCTCAAGGGCCAGGTGATGGACCGCACCCGCCGCCAGGCGGAGTTCAACAAGACGCTGCAGGCGGGGAAGGGGAGCGATGCCGCGGCCTGACCGCCTCTGGCTGGTTCTGCTCGCAGGCACGCTGGCCCTCGCGGTCGGCGGCTGCAAATCCCATCCCAAGGCCAAGCTTGGCCCGAGCGAGGCGCCGGTCTACTCCGTCCGTGATCCGGAAGGGGTGCGGCAGCAGGTGCGCTGGCAGGAGTTGCTGACCCTGGCCGGTCGCGACATCCAGGGCGGCAATCTCGATGCTGCCGAGCGCAAGGCGCGCGAAGCCCAGAAGCTGGTGCCGACGGCCCCCGACGGCCTGGTCCTGCTTGCGGGCATCGACGAGCGTCGCGGTCGCAGCCAGCAGGCCGGCGAGAACTTCCGCAAGGCTGCCGAGCTGGCGCCGCAACGTGGCGACGTGCTCAACAACTATGGTGCCTGGCTCTGCCAGCAGGGCCAGGCGGCCGAATCGCTGGTGTGGTTCGATCGTGCCCAGCGGGCGCCGGGCAATCCCGCCGTCGCCGAAGCGCAGTCCAATGCCGGCAGCTGTGCGCTGGATGCAGGCCAGTTCGAGCGTGCCGAGCGCGACCTGCGCGCGGCGCTGTCGGCGCTGCCGGGAAACCCGGTCGCGCTGGAGGCCATGGCCCAGCTCAGCTTCCGCCAGGGCCGCTACATGGAGGCCCGGGCCTTCGCCGAACGTAGGATTGCGGCTGCACCCGCAACGCGTTCCGTGTTACAACTTGCGTCTCAAATCGAAGCGCGGCTGGGTGATCGGGCGGCATCTGACCGCTATCTTCAGCGCATTCGACAGGAATTTCCGCAGGAAGCGGGCTCCTAACTCCAGGGTTGATGCATTGTGATTGATGACCAGACTGTGAGCGCTCTCGAGACTGCGGCCGGCTGCGGCACCCGCCTGCGCCAGGCCCGTGAAGCGGCCGGACTGACCCTTGAGGATGTCGGCTCGCGCCTGCGCATGCCGGTCCAGGTGGTCAGGTCGCTGGAGGAAGAGCAGTGGCAGAAGCTGGGCGCGCCCGTCTTCGTGCGCGGCCAGTTGCGCAGCTACGCGCGCCTGCTCGACGTCGATGTGAGCCAGCTGCTGGAGCAGGCCCAGGTGGGTCCTGTCGTGCCGCCCACCCTGGTCAGCCATACCCATACCCCGCGTGCGCGCCGCATTGCCGAGAATCTCGGCCGGCGCGTGCTGTACGTCGGCATCACCGCCGTGCTGGCCGTGCCGGTGTGGTTCGCCACCCGCGGCCATTTCGATGGCAGTGCCACGTCGCCGAACACGGCCTCGCTGGACGCAATCCCGGCCGCTGTGCCGGTGGCCCCGTCCGCTGCGGGTGTCGAGCCGGCAGCCCCGGCTGAAGTCGCGAGTGCCCCGGCCAGCAAGCCGGCCGCAACCCCGTATGTCGCTTCGCTGTCCCCGGTGCCGCGTTCGGCACCCGCTGCGCCCGCAGCCGCCAATACGCTGGAGATGCAGTTCAGCGGCGACAGCTGGGTCGATATCGGTGGTCCGGACGGCGCCACGGTCGAAAAGGCGCTGATCAAGTCCGGCGAGAGCCGCAGCTTCACGCCGGGCCAGGTGACCCGGGTGACCCTGGGCAACGCCTCGGCGGTCCAGGTTCAGCAGAACGGCGCTATCGTCGATCTGACCCCCTACCAGCGAGCCAACGTGGCACGCTTTCAGGTATCCTCTGAAGGCTCCGTAGTCCCGGTTTCGCACTGAGGCGCGGTTTCACCACCTTCGATTAAACCCAATGGTCCCTCCCGATGGGCGGGGCGAGAGTACGCATGGCGATCGACGATCTGCTCGACGAGCACGAACAAAGTGAACGCGTCCGCAGCTGGCTGCGGAAGAATGGCGCCAGCATCCTCGGTGGCGTAGCCATCGCGATCGGTGCCATTGCCGGCTGGCAGTGGTACCAGAAGGATCAGGGCGGCAAGCTGGCCTCGGCCAACGTGGAATACCAGAAGGCCCTGGTCGGTCTTCAGCAGAACAAGCTCGACGACGCTGCCAAGGCAGTGAAGGCGCTCGAAGCGGGCCCGTCCAGCATCTATGGCGACCTCGCGGCGCTGCAGCTGGCCAAGGCCCAGGTCGACGCCGGCAAGAACGAAGAAGCGCTGGCCACCCTGCGCGCCGTGAAGGTCGAAAGCGACCTGCAGCGCGTGGTCGACCAGCGTGTGGCCCGCCTGCTGGTGGCCACCGGCAAGAGCGACGAGGCGATCAAGCTGCTGGGCAGCGCCACCGACAGCAGCAGCCTGGAAATCCATGGCGATGCGCTGATGGCGCAGGGCAAGCGCGATGACGCCCGCGCACAGTACGAGAAGGCGCTGAAGTCGCTTGACGTGGCAGCGCCGCAGCGGCGCCTGCTGGAAACCAAGGTTATGGATGCCGGCGGCACGGTCGCCGCCCCTGCGGAGTCGGTTTGATGAGTCAGAAGGTCATGATCACCCGCGTCGCCACCGTGCTCCTGATGGGCATGGCCCTGACCGGCTGCAGCACCATGAAGGGCTGGTTCGCCGGCAAGGACGCGGCGGCGAAGAAGGCCCAGGAGCCGGCTGAGCTGGTCAAGTTCGAGCCGAGCGTGAAGGTCAACAAGATCTGGTCGGTCAACCTTGGCAAGGGTGAGCGCCGCATCGGCGTGCGCCAGGGCCCGGCCGTGGCCAACGGCCATGTGTTCGCTGCGGCGATCACCGGTGGCGTGCACGCCATCGACCTGCAGACCGGCAAGAAGGTCTGGACCTGGGAGCCGCAGAAGGAAAAGAAGAAGCCGAAGCTGCGCCTGTCCGGTGGCCCGGGTGTCGGTGAGAACCTGGTCGTGATCGGCACGCTGGATGGCCAGGTCATTGCCCTGGACATCAACGATGGCAGCGAGAAGTGGCGCGCCCGTGTTCCGGGTGAGGTCATTGCCGCGCCGGCCGTGGCCCAAGGCCTGGTGTTCGTGCGCAGCAACGACGGCCGCGTCACCGCGTTCGATGCCGGCAACGGTACGCAGAAGTGGTTCAACCCGAGCGAACTGCCAGCGCTGACCGTGCGCGGCAACGCGCCGGTGGTCACCGGTCCGGGCGTGTTGTTCATCGGCAAGGACGAAGGCGCGGTTGCCGCGCTGGCCATGCAGGATGGGCGTACCCTGTGGGAACAGAACCTTGGCAACGGCGAAGGCCGTACCGAGCTGGACCGCATGGCCGATGTCGACGGTGCCCCGGTGCTGGAGGGCAACACCCTCTTCGTGAGCAGCTTCAAGAACCAGGCCATGGCCATCGAAGGCCCGACCGGTCGCCCGCTGTGGGCGCGTGACCATGGCGGTGCAGGTGGCGTGGCGGTGTCGTCGGGCAATGTGTTCGTCACCGACAACAAGGGTGGCGTGTTCGGCCTGGACAAGGCGACCGGCGCTGCCATGTGGTCGCAGACCGAGCTGGCGCGTCGTTCGCTGACCGGCCCGGCGCTGCACGGTGATTACGTGGTCGTCGGCGACTACAAGGGATACGTGCACTGGTTGAAGACCTCCGATGGTGCGATGGCGGCACGGGCGAAGAGCGGCGGTGACGCCCTGCTGGCCCAGCCGGTCGTCGTCGACGGGGTGCTGCTGGTGCAGAACGTGGATGGCAAGCTGACCGCCTTCCGGTTGGCAAATTAAAAATTGGAGTAATCGCGATGCTGCCTTTGGTCGCCCTGGTTGGACGGCCGAATGTCGGCAAGTCGACTATTTTCAATGCGCTTACGCGCACCCGCGACGCGCTGGTCCATGACCAGCCTGGCGTCACCCGTGACCGCAACTACGGCGTCTGCCGCCTCGACGAGGACAACCATTTCCTCGTCGTGGATACCGGCGGTATTGCCGGGGAAGACGAAGGCCTGGCGGGTGCCACCACGCGCCAGGCCCGGGCTGCGGCGGCCGAAGCCGATCTGATCCTGTTCGTCGTCGACGCCCGCGAGGGCACCTCGGCGCTGGACGACGAGATCCTGGCCTGGCTGCGCAAGCTGTCGCGCCCGACGCTGCTGCTGATCAACAAGATCGACGGCACCGACGAGGACAGCGTGCGTTCGGAGTTCGCCCGTTACGGCTTCGGCGAGATGCTGACCGTGTCGGCTGCACACCGCCAGGGCCTGGACGACCTGCTTGACGAAGTGATCCAGCGCCTGCCGGAAGAAGGCAGCGGCGAAGAACTGGACAACGATCCGAACCGTATCCGCATCGCCTTCGTCGGACGTCCGAACGTGGGCAAGTCGACCCTGGTCAACCGCATCCTCGGCGAGGAGCGCATGATCGCCTCCGACGTGCCGGGCACCACCCGCGACTCGATCGCGGTGGACCTGGAGCGCGATGGACGTGAGTACCGGCTGATCGATACCGCCGGCCTGCGCCGCCGTTCGCGCGTGGACGAGGTCGTCGAGAAGTTTTCGGTGGTCAAGACCATGCAGTCGATCGAGCAGTGCCAGGTCGCCGTGCTGATGCTGGACGCCACCGAAGGCGTGACCGACCAGGACGCCACCGTGCTCGGTGCCGTGCTCGACGCCGGCCGCGCGCTGGTGATCGCCATCAACAAGTGGGATGGCCTGACCGAGTACCAGCGCGAACAGGCTGAAACCATGCTGTCGCTGAAGCTGGGCTTCGTGCCGTGGGCCGAATCGGTGCGCATTTCGGCCAAGCACGGCTCGGGCCTGCGCGAGCTGTTCCGTGCGGTGCACCGCGCGCACGAATCGGCGAACAAGACCTTCACCACCAGCGAAGTGAACAAGGCGCTGGAAGTGGCGTACGAGACCAATCCGCCGCCGACCATCCGCGGCCACGTCTCCAAGCTGCGCTACGTGCACCCGGCCGGCGCAAACCCGCCGACCTTCATCGTGCACGGTACGCGCCTGAAGGAACTGCAGGAGTCGTACAAGCGCTACCTGGAGAACTTCTTCCGCAAGCGCTTCAAGCTGATCGGTACGCCGGTGAGCTTCATCTTCCGCGAGGGCACCAACCCGTACGAGGGCAAGAAGAACGTCCTCACCGAGCGGCAGGTCAAGGCCAAGCGGCGCTTGATGAAGCACGTCAAGGGCAAGTGATTCACGGGAAGGCGGCCGCAGGGCCGCCTTTCTTGTCTGTGGTAGTGCCGGCCGCTGGCCGGCAACCCGATGATGCCTGGCGTGTTCACGAGGTCGCCGGCCAGCGGCCGGCACTACCTCTACGTCTACAGTCCTCGATCATGGCGAACTGTTGCGACGAGCGCGGCAATGCGGCAACGCGCATGGGGCACTGCGGGGCGCGGCCATCATCGATTCGGGCAGCTGCGCCTGCCCCGTGAGGCTTGCCCAGACCAGGGTGGTACCCAGTACCCCTGCCAGGTACGCCACCGACACTGCGCCGATCACCAGGCCCGCGGCATGCTCCAGCCACGGAAGCAATCGGCAACACCCCTGTGCCCAGCGTGGGTGGCTGCCGAGCCAGGCCATCAGCAGGCCGAGCGACAGCGCGACGCCGCCCAGGCAGGCCACGTAGGCGGCCTTTGTATCCATGTCGGCAACGAGGCCGCTGACCAGGGCTGCAACCGCGAACTGCAGCGTCCAGTTGTTGATGCTGGCGAGCGCCAACAGGCATCCAGCCTCGGCGTGCGGCCAACGGGAGCGGGCCTTCAGGCCCCGGGGCATCTGCAGGGAAAGCGGAGAGAAGGAGGTCAGCCCGGCGTCGCGCAGGCACATGCCCGCCAGGCGCAGCAGCAGCAGGCAGCCCGCGCACTCCATCGCCAGCGTCCACAGGCCGCGGTTTCCCAGCATGCCCGCCGCAACGAAGGCCGTGGCGCAGATGGTGCCCGTACCGATGGCGATACCGAACGATGCGGCCATGGCGGCGCGCCCGCCAGCGCCCATCGCGGTGCGCAGGATCTTCGCGTGATTCGACGCAGGCAGGAGCAGGGCGAAGCCGTACAGCACCGCGACGATGAAGAACTGCTGCACGAAAACCTGCCACCAAACTACAGAAAGTGCCGAGTGTGGGCTGCGCTGGACGCACCGTATTGAACGCTATTGCGACAGGCGCGAATTACCGGCATCAGCCCAGCCACAGCGACACGGCGATCCATAGCGCCAGCGCAATCATCAGGAGCCCTGCGGCCCGTTCCAGCCAGGGCAGGGCACGCGCGAATCGACCCAGCACCCACGGGTGGCCAACCAGCGCGGCAACCAGCAGATCCCATAGCAGGACGATGCCGAACATCCACGCGCCATAGAAGAACTTCGTTGCGGCGCTGGCCTGCGGACCGTTGAGCATCGCCGCCAGCGTTGCGTAGAACAGCGCATTCTTCGGGTTCAGCAGCGCAGACAGGGCACCCAGCCCTGCCGCCCTCCACCATCCGTGGGCACCACCCGCTCGCGATCCGGCGGCAGCTTCAGGTGCCTGCAACGTCGTCGAACCCGCATGGCGCAGGAACAGCGTGCCGAGGTACAGCAGGAACCCGCAGCCCGCCAACTGCACCGCAATGAACCCTGCGCTGCCTGCGCGCAGCATGGCCGTTCCGGTGAAAGCGGCCACGATGAAGACGCCATTGCCGACGGCGATGCCTGCGCAGGCGCCACTGGCGGTGCGCCATCCCGAGGTGATCGCGGTGCGTGCAACGAGGAAGAAGTCGGGGCCGGGTGAGAGCAGGGCGAGAAAATGTACGGTGGCGATGACCAGGAACTGTTCCATCGGGTCCGGCGGCGGCTGGCTGGGGCGCCAGTCTGGGGATGCGCCGCGCGATGGTATTGAACGTTATTGCAGGCTCAGCGCCGGTACTGGCCCGGGGTCGCACCGGCGTGGGCCTTGAAGACCCGCTGGAAATGGCTCTGGTCGGCAAAACCCAGCGCATGCGCGACCACGGCCAGTGCCTGCCCTTCGCACAGCCGCCGGCGGGCCTCCTGGATGCGTTGGTCGATCTGCCAGGCGTGCGGTGTCAGGCCCGTGGCGCGTCGGAAGGCGCGGATCAGCTGGTAGCGGCTCATGCCTGCCAGCGATGCCAGCTCCTGCAGGGCCGGGGTGTGTTCGAGCCGCTGGCGCAGGACGTCCATCACCGGCTGCAAGCGCTGCTGTAACGCGGCATCTTCAAGCGGGCCGGCGACGGCTACACCATCGTGTTCATCCAGATCGCCGACGAACGCGATCAGGGCCGCTTCCTTGACGCTTACCGGATCGTCGGAGAACAGCGTCTCGTTGAGCTGGCAGTACTGCTGGTAGCGCGGGCGATGGTTGGAAATCCGGATCGGTTCCTGCTGCCAGTCGGGTTCGGGCAGGTCGTCATACTCGGCGCGGACCTCGGCCATCCAGCGCGGGTCCAGATGCAGCATCTGGTAGCTCCAGACCTGGCCGGGCAGGGGGTTGCAGGCGTGCACGCGGCCTGCGGGCACGCCGACCAGACTGCCGGGCTGCAGCAGACGCGGCCCTTTCGCGGCGCCGGTGAACAGGCTGCTGCCGGCGTCCACGGCGCCGATCGAGAAGGTGTCATGGCTGTGCGGGCGATGGCAGGCGCGGCTGTCGCACGCCCGTCGGCTTTCGACGAAGGGCATGCGCGGGTCACGCCAGAATTCGGTGGCAGAGCGCATGCAGCGGTTCCGGGATGCAGGGGGCAACGCCCGCATGGTGCCATGTTCGGGGCAGGGCGCGTCGAGGGTGTCTGCGCGATAATGCCGCCATGAGCATCCAAGAGCTTTCCCCCGCGCAGGCACGCGAGCGCCTGACCCATGGCGCGGTGCTGATCGATGTGCGCGAGGCGCACGAGCGGGCCGGCGGGATGGCCGAGGGCGCGCGCGGCGTGGCCAAGGGCGAGCTGCAGGCCGACCCGGCCGCGCATCTGCCAAAGCACGACCAGGAAATCCTGTTGATCTGCCAGAGTGGCAAGCGCTCGGCCGATGCCGCGCAGTTCCTGCGGGAGGCCGGCTACACCCACGTCGCTTCCGTGACAGGCGGCACCGTGGCCTGGCGCGAGCAGTCGCTGCCGCTGGTGCAACCACTGGCCAGCGCTGCCGACCGCGATTTCTACGACCGCTATTCGCGCCACCTGCTGCTGCCGCAGGTGGGCGAGGCCGGCCAGCGCCGGCTGCAGCAGTCGTGCGTGCTGGTGCTGGGCGCGGGTGGGCTGGGCGCACCGGCGGGGTTCTACCTGGCCGCCGCCGGGGTAGGGCACCTGCGCTTCGCCGACCACGATCGCGTGGAGCGCAGCAACCTGCACCGGCAGATCGTGCATACCGAAGCCAGCGTGGGCCAGCTCAAGGTCGATTCCGCGCGTGAGCGGCTGCTGGCGCTCAACCCGTCGATCGAGGTGGAGGCCGTGCCGGAGCGGGTCACCTCCGAGAACGTGGATGCGCTGTTGGACGGCGTGGACGTGGTGCTGGATGGCTCGGACAACTTCCCGCTGCGCTACTTGCTCAACGACGCCTGCATCAAGCACGCCACGCCGCTGGTGTATGCCGCCATCGAGCGCTTTGATGGCCAGGTAAGCGTGTTTGACGCCGGCCGCCAGCGTGGCGTGGCGCCGTGCTACCGCTGCCTGTTCCCGGAGCCGCCGCCGCCGGAGTTTGCGCCGAACTGTTCCGAGGCCGGTGTGCTGGGTGTGCTGCCGGGATTGGCTGGCGTGCTGCAGGCCACCGAGGTGCTGAAGCTGCTGCTGGGCATCGGCGAGCCATTGGTCGGCCGCCTGCTGCGCTTCGATGCGCTGGGCATGCGCTTCCGCGAGACCGGCATCCGGCCGGACCCGCAGTGCCCGGTGTGCGCGCCGGGCGTGCCGTTCCCGGGGTATATCGATTACGCCGCGTTTTGTCGGGGTGGGTGAGGCTGGCCGGGGAATGCCTTGGTAGATGCCGACCTTGGTCGGCGTTTTCGTGCCAACCAAGGTTGGCACCTACCGAAGCGGGTGCATGGTTGGCACCCACCGACGCGGATGCATGGTTTCGGGATGATGCTGGGGTGGCTCCCTACATCGTTCCACCTCCAAGACAATCCGGCGCAACATGCGTGCTATTGCCGTCATCGGCATTGCTCTATTGTTGAACCCGATTCTGGATCTTGGGGAACACACCGCATGGCGGTAGAAGCAGCGACCAGCGAGCTGGTCAAGGTCGTCGCCCTGTTGGGCGCGGCGGTGGTGATGGTGCCTTTGTTCCGCCGGGCCGGCCTGGGCTCGGTGCTGGGCTACTTCGCCGCCGGCCTGGCGATCGGACCGTTCGGGCTGGGCTGGTTCTCCGACCCGCAGGCGATCCTGCATACCGCCGAGCTCGGCGTGGTGATGTTCCTGTTCGTGATCGGCCTGGAAATGCGGCCCTCGCACCTGTGGAGCCTGCGCAAGGAGATCTTCGGGCTGGGCACGCTGCAGATCGTCACCTGTGCGGTGGTGCTGACCAGCATCGCCAAGCTGTTCGGCCTGCCGTGGCAGGTGGCCTTCATCGGCGCCACCGGCTTCGTGCTGACCTCCACTGCGGTGGTGATGCAGCTGCTGGCCGAACGCGGTGACATCGCGCTGCCATCGGGGCAGAAGATCGTCTCCATCCTGCTGTTCGAAGACCTGCTGATCGTGCCGCTGCTGGCGCTGGTGGCGTGGATGGGCGCGAGCGCGGGCAGCGCCGATGGCGAGGGCTCGCGCTGGCTGTCGGTGGCGATCGGCGTCGGTGCCATCGTCGGCCTGGTGCTGGTCGGCCGCTTCCTGCTCAACCCACTGTTCCGCGTGCTGGCCGAGTCGAAGGCGCGCGAGGTGATGACCGCCGCCGCGCTGCTGGTGGTGCTGGGTGCGGCACTGCTGATGCAGCTGTCCGGCCTGTCGATGGCGATGGGCGCGTTCCTCGCGGGCGTGCTGCTGAGCGAGTCGACCTTCCGTCACCAGATCGAAGCGGATATCGAACCGTTCCGCGGCATCCTGCTTGGCCTGTTCTTCCTCAGCGTCGGCATGGCGCTGGACCTGGGCGTGGTGGCCGGCAACTGGCAGCTGATCCTCGGCCTGGTGCTGGCGTTGATGGCGGCCAAGGCGCTGTGCATCTACGTGGTGGCGCGCATCATGGGCAGCGACCACGCGCAGGCGCTGGACCGGGGCGTGCTGATGGCGCAGGGTGGCGAGTTCGCGTTCGTGCTGTTCTCCGCCGCGGCATCGGCCGGCGTGATCAACCTGGAGATCAATGCCAACTTCACCGCCGTGGTGGTGCTGTCGATGGCGCTGACCCCGCTGGTGGTGCTGCTCTACAAGCGCGTGGCGCCGAAGCCGACGGTGAACATGGACGGCGTGGACGAGGCCGATGGCCTCTCCGGCAGCGTGCTGCTGATCGGCTTCGGTCGCTTCGGCCAGGTCGCCAGCCAGTCGCTGCTGGCGCGCGACGTGGACGTGACCATCATCGACAACGACGTGGAGATGATCCAGAGCGCCGCGCGTTTCGGTTTCAAGATCTACTACGGCGACGGTACGCGACTGGACGTGCTGCATGCCTCGGGCGCGGCCACCGCACGTGCGATTGCGGTGTGCGTAGACAAGGCCGAGGCCGCCGACCGCATCGTTGAACTGGTGGCACACGAGTTCCCCCAGGCCAAGCTGATGGTGCGCTCGTTCGACCGCGAGCATTCGCTGCGGCTGATCCATGCCGGTGTCGATTTCCAGATCCGCGAGACGTTTGAATCGGCAGTGTTGTTCGGCCAGGCCGCGCTGGTGGAGCTGGGTGCGGATGAGGACGACGCGATCGAGATTGCCGAGCAGATCCGTCGCCGCGATGCCGAGCGTTTCGAGCTGGAGATTGCCGGTGGTGGTCTGAATGCCGGCGCCAAGATGGTGTTCGGCAACTCCGGCCAGGGCGTACCGACGCCGACGCCGTTCACCGCGCCGAAGCGGGCGAGCAAGACGTTGAACCCGCAGGACGTGCCGGAAGAGGAAGAGTAAAGCCCGGTCGTGCCGGCCGCTGGCCGGCAGATACGGAAACGTTTCGACGTCATGAGGTTGCCGGCCAGCGGCCGGCACTACCCGTGTGGGGAATTGCCGAAGCCGGTGGTTGGTAGTGCCGGCCGCTGGCCGGCAGATACGGAAACGTTCCGACGTCATGAGGTTGCCGGCCAGCGGCCGGCACTACCGTGTGGGAATTGCCGAAGCCGGTGGTTGGTCGTGCCGGCCGCTGGCCGGCAGGTACGGAATCGTTCCGACGTCATGGGGTTGCCGGCCAGCGGCCGGCACTACCGTGTGGGGAATTGCCGAAGCCGGTGGTTGGTCGTGCCGGCCGCTGGCCGGCAGGTACGGAAACGTTCCGACGTCATGGGGTTGCCGGCCAGCGGCCGGCACTACCCGGGTCGGGAATTGCCGAAGCCGGCGGTTGGTCGTGCCGGCCGCTGGCCGGCAGATACGGAAACGTTCCGACGTCGTGGGGTTGCCGGCCAGCGGCCGGCACTACCGTGTGGGGAATTGCCGAAGCCTACCGGCCGCTGGCCGGCAAGTACGGAAACGTTCCGACGTCATGGGGTTGCCGGCCAGCGGCCGGCACTACCGGGTGGGGAATTGCCGAAGCCGGTGGTTGGTAGTGCCGGCCGCTGGCCGGCAGATACGGAAACGTTCCGACGTCATGGAGTTGCCGGCCAGCGGCCGGCACTACCGTGAGGGGAATTGCCGAAGCCGGTGGTTGGTAGTGCCGGCCGCTGGCCGGCAGATACGGAATCGTTCCGACGTTATGAGGTTGCCGGCCAGCGGCCGGCACTACCCGCGCGGGGAATTGCCGAAGCCGGCGGTTGGTCGTGCCGGCCGCTGGCCGGCAGATACGGAAACGTTCCGACGTCATGGAGTTGCCGGCCAGCGGCCGGCACTACCGGCGCGCGGCGGTGGGCGAGGGGGCCTGAATCAGGGACAATAGCGTCCCCGCCGCCCCACGCCCGCTCCCGATGACCGATTCCGCCGCCCCGCATCCTGCCCGCATCCTCGATGGCCGCCGCATCGCCGAGGACCTGCTCGACAGCCTGAAGGTGCGCGTCGACGCTCGCGTGGCCGCCGGTGGCAGCCGTCCGGGCCTGGCCGTGGTGCTGGTGGGCGGCGACCCGGCCTCGACCGTGTACGTGCGCAATAAGCGCCGTGCCGCGGAGAAGGTCGGCATCGAAGCGCATGACTACGATCTGCCGGCCGGTACTACCGAAGCCGAACTGCTCGACCTGATCGACCAGCTCAACGCCGATCCGAAGATCAACGGCATCCTGATCCAGCTGCCCCTGCCGGGCATCCCCGATGCGCGCCGGCTGATCCAGCGCATCGACCCGCGCAAGGACGTGGACGGTTTCCACCCGGAAAACGTCGGCCACCTGGCCCTGCGCGAGTTCGGCCTGCGCCCGTGCACCCCGCGCGGCATCACCACGCTGCTGGGCCACACCGACCAGCCGGTGCGCGGCCGCAATGCCACCATCGTGGGCGTGAGCAACCATGTCGGCCGCCCGATGGGCCTGGAGCTGCTGATCGCCGGCTGCACCGTGACCAGCTGCCACAAGTTCACCCCCAAGGACGTGCTGGAACAGGCCGTGCGCAACGCCGACATCCTGGTGGTGGCCGTGGGCCGCCCCGGCATCGTGCCGGGCGAGTGGGTGAAGCCGGGCGCGGTGGTGATCGACGTCGGCATCAACCGGTTGGATGACGGCCGGCTGGTGGGCGACGTCGGGTTTGAGGCCGCTGCCCAGCGGGCGAGCTGGATCACCCCGGTGCCGGGTGGTGTGGGCCCGATGACCGTGGCCACGCTGATGCAGAACACCCTGGAAGCCGCGGAAGCGCTGAGCTGACCTGCGATTGGGGAGATCTGCTGTTGGTGGGTGCCGACCGTTGGTCGGCACAATGCCGGGGTAGGCCGATGACCCGCTCCTGGTAGGTGCCAACCTTGGTTGGCACGATCCGTCCGGCACCTGGACCCCAGGTGGGGTGAAGGCCTCTGGCTGTTTGTGCCAACCAAAGTTGGCACCTACCAAAGGCGCTCCAGGGCTGGCCCGAGTGATCCTCTTAAGGTGGGTGCCGACCGTTGGTCGGCACAATGCAGGAGACACAGGTGTCTGAAGGGTAGTGCGGACCAACGGTCCGCACCCACCAAAGGCAGGCCGATGACTCGCTCCTGGTAGGTGCCAACCAAGGTTGGCACCTACCAAAGGCAGTATGCCGCCGGCCCGGATGGCCCCCTGAACCAATCGCCGCCCGCGCGACACTGCGTCGCATCCACCCCCTGCCACGCGGCGCGAAAACAGGGTAAAATGTCGCGCTTCCCCACATCTCGGGTATGCCGATGCTGCGCATCCAGGCTGAAGCACTCACTTACGACGACGTCTCGCTCGTCCCCGCCCACTCGACCATCCTGCCCAAGGACGTCAACCTCGAAACGCGGTTGACCCGAGACCTGAAGCTGAAGCTTCCGATCCTGTCCGCCGCGATGGATACCGTCACCGAAGCCCGCCTGGCCATCGCCATGGCCCAGCTCGGCGGCATGGGCATCATCCACAAGAATCTCAGTCTGGAACAGCAGGCCGCGGAAGTGGCCAAGGTCAAGAAGTTCGAGGCCGGTGTCATCCGCGACCCGATCACCGTCGGCCCGGAAACCACCATCCGCGACGTGCTGGCCCTGACCCAGGCGCACAACATCTCCGGCGTGCCGGTGGTGGGCAGCGACGGCCTGCTGGCCGGCATCGTGACCCACCGCGACATGCGCTTCGAGACCGAGCTGGACGATCCGGTCCGCCACATCATGACCAAGAAGGATCGCCTGATCACGGTCAAGGAAGGCGCCGCGTCTGACGAAGTGCTGCAGCTGCTGCACCGCAACCGCATCGAAAAGGTGCTGGTGGTCAATGATTCGTTCGAGCTGCGTGGCCTGATCACCGTCAAGGACATCCAGAAGAACACCGACTTCCCGAACGCTGCCAAGGACCTGTCGACCCGCCTGCTAGTCGGCGCTGCCGTCGGCGTGGGTGGCGATACCGATCGCCGCGTGGAAGCGCTGGTCGCCGCCGGCGTGGACGTGATCGTGGTCGATACCGCGCACGGCCACTCGCAGGGCGTGCTGGACCGCGTCAGCTGGGTCAAGAAGAACTTCCCGAACGTGCAGGTCATCGGTGGCAACATCTGCACCGGCGAAGCCGCACTGGCGCTGCTGGACAGCGGCGCTGACGCAGTGAAGGTCGGCATCGGCCCGGGCTCGATCTGCACCACGCGCGTCGTCGCCGGTGTCGGCGTGCCGCAGGTCACCGCCATTGATCTGGTAGCCGAAGCGCTGCAGGACCGCATCCCGCTGATCGCCGACGGTGGCATCCGCTACTCGGGCGACATCGGCAAGGCGCTAGCCGCCGGTGCCTCGACCATCATGGTCGGTGGCCTGCTGGCCGGTACCGAGGAATCGCCGGGCGAGACCGAGCTGTACCAGGGCCGTTCGTACAAGAGCTACCGCGGCATGGGTTCGCTGGCTGCCATGGAGAAGGGGTCGAAGGACCGCTACTTCCAGGACGCCGCCACCGCCGACAAGCTGGTGCCGGAAGGCATCGAAGGCCGCGTGCCGTACCGCGGCCCGGTGGGCGGCATCATCCACCAGCTGATGGGCGGCCTGCGTGCCACCATGGGCTACGTGGGCTGCGCCACCATCGACGAGATGCGCAGCAAGCCCAAGTTCGTGAAGATCAGCGGCGCCGGCCAGCGTGAGAGCCACGTCCACGACGTGACGATCACCAAAGAGCCGCCGAACTACCGCGCCTGACGCGGGCCGAGCAAAGAGGAACGGGGAAGCACTTCCCGTTCCTCTTTCTCCATCTGCCGCCGTAAATCTGATTTCGTTTTCCCTACTGCATTGCCGGGGCGCCATGACCAACATCCATAACGACAAGATCCTCATCCTCGATTTCGGCGCGCAGTACACGCAGCTGATTGCCCGCCGCATCCGCGAGCTGGGCGTCTACTGCGAAATCTGGGCGTGGGACCATAACCCGGCCGAGATCGCCGCGTTCGGCGCCAAGGGCATCATCCTGTCCGGCGGCCCGGAATCGACCACGCTGCCGGGTGCGCCAGCCGCGCCGCAGGAAGTGTTCGACAGCGGCCTGCCGATCTTCGGCATCTGCTACGGCATGCAGACCCTGGCCGCCCAGCTGGGCGGTGCCACCGAAGCCGCTGACCAGCGCGAGTTCGGTCACGCCGAAGTGAACGTGATCAACCCGGATGCACTGTTCAAGGGCCTGAGCGACCACGGCGGCGAGCCGAAGCTGAATGTCTGGATGAGCCACGGCGACCACGTCTCCGTTGCACCGCCGGGCTTCACCATCACCGCCACCACCGACCGCATTCCGGTGGCCGCCATGGCCAACGAAGAAAAGCGCTGGTACGGCGTGCAGTTCCACCCGGAAGTGACCCACACCCTGCAGGGCCAGGCGCTGCTGCGCCGCTTCGTGGTGGACGTGTGCGGCTGCCAGACCCTGTGGACCGCCGCCAACATCATCGACGACCAGATCGCCCGCGTGCGCGAACAGGTGGGCGATGACGAAGTGATCCTGGGCCTGTCCGGCGGCGTCGATTCGTCCGTGGTGGCGGCACTGCTGCACAAGGCCATCGGCGAGAAGCTGACCTGCGTGTTCGTGGATACCGGCCTGCTGCGCTGGCAGGAAGGCGACCAGGTGATGGAAATGTTTGCCGAGCACATGGGCGTAAAGGTGGTGCGCGTCAATGCCGCCGACCGTTACTTCGCTGCGCTGGAAGGCGTGAGCGACCCGGAAGCCAAGCGCAAGATCATCGGCAACCTGTTCGTTGAGATCTTCGACGAAGAATCGAACAAGCTGAAGAACGCCAAGTGGCTGGCGCAGGGCACCATCTACCCGGACGTGATCGAGTCGGCCGGCAGCAAGACGGGCAAGGCGCATGTGATCAAGAGCCACCACAACGTGGGCGGCCTGCCGGAGCACATGAAGCTGGGCCTGGTGGAGCCGCTGCGCGAGCTGTTCAAGGACGAAGTGCGCCGCCTGGGCGTTGAACTGGGCCTGCCGCGCACCATGGTCTACCGCCATCCGTTCCCGGGCCCGGGCCTGGGCGTGCGCATCCTGGGCGAAGTGAAGCGCGAATACGCCGAGCTGCTGGCCAAGGCTGATGCCATCTTCATTGATGAGCTGCGCAAGGCGGACCTGTACGACAAGACCAGCCAGGCGTTTGCCGTGTTCCTGCCGGTGAAGTCGGTGGGCGTGGTGGGTGATGCGCGGGCTTATGAGTGGGTGATTGCGCTGCGGGCCGTGGAGACGATCGACTTCATGACCGCGCACTGGGCGCATCTGCCGTATGAGTTCCTGGGTACGGTGAGCAACCGGATCATCAATGAGTTGCGGGGGGTGTCCAGAGTTGTCTATGACATCTCGGGGAAGCCGCCGGCTACTATTGAGTGGGAATGAGTTGAGAGAACGAGGGCGCCGAGAGGCGCCCTTGTTGTTTGCCGACAGTTTGACAGCCAGCGGCCCAGTAGGTATCAAAATGCGATGCTTAAGCAGGCACGGCGGCAAGGTGGCTTACCCGCGACGCAGGACGACTTGCGTAAACGCTTTGATGCGCTGATCAGCGACTGTAGCAAACGCAAAGATGCCACCAAGCTGCGCTTCGTCATCGAGTGATGGATCCAATAGAGGAAGGCAATGGATATTGAAACCGCTGGGGCCATCAGGCTGTTCCTCCCGAACCCATCGTTGAGTTTGGTTTATTTCGAGGCGCTAGCCAATGCGCTGGATGCGGGGGCGACCGATGTATCCATTGAGATTGATGTTCAGAGATACGACAGGCCTGACACGTTGAAGATCACCGTTACGGACAACGGTGATGGATTCAATGATGAAAACTTTGATCGCTTTAAGACCTTGTTGAAGCCTAGGGATAAGTTCCACAAAGGGATTGGGCGCTTGGTGTTTCTTAACTATTTTGATCGCGTTGAAGTGATCAGTATGCGGGACAAGTGGCAAAGGGAATTTGTCTTTAAAGAGGGTTTTAACGACAACGCGCCACTCCAGCAGCTTGAGCAAGCACAAGATGCCAGAACGACGCTGACATTCACCGGGTTTTCTGGTTCTCGCGTAAAGTCCTATGACAATCTGAAGCCAGATGCCATCAAGCCGCTCTTGATTGAGCAGTTCCTGCCAACGCTGGATGCGCGCAAACGTGATGGCAAGACCTTTAGGATTTGGATCAACTTGAGTACCACGGAGAGCAATCCGCAGAAGGAGTTCTTTCCACACGGGGTGACGATCACGCCTGATGATTTGCCTTCACTGACCAAGATCACTATCCAAGATAGCTCTCTGGATGCTTTCTCGACCATTGATATGCACTATCACGTCGAGCCGGTTTCTGGCAGAGGGAGCCTGCTCGTCGCCTTCAACATTGATGGCCGAACAATTCCCGTGAACCTGATACCAGCTTCGGCTTTTCCGGCGGGCTATATGGGTGTATTCCTATTCGAGTCAGAAATGTTTCACTCCAATGCCGACAGTTCGCGCCAAAAGCTGATCTTTCCGGGCGGCCTCCAAGAAGCGAGTCTTTATCGTGTTTTGCGCCGAGAAGTTGGCAAGATTCTAGTGGACAAAATTCCGAAGATCACTGAGAAGAACCAAGAGGTAAAGA
Source organism: Stenotrophomonas sp. YJH_SMC_133 (assembly GCF_059370655.1). Classification (NCBI taxonomy): domain Bacteria; kingdom Pseudomonadati; phylum Pseudomonadota; class Gammaproteobacteria; order Lysobacterales; family Lysobacteraceae; genus Stenotrophomonas; species Stenotrophomonas sp. YJH_SMC_133. The sequence goes on from NZ_JCAFTW010000013.1 coordinate 53,688, forward strand.
AAAAGTTCGAGGAGCAATTCCCGCATCTCTTGGGTTACTTCGAAAACGAAACTGTTGGCTTGATTGATCGTGATGATGCTCTGGAGATCGCGCAGCAGAAATTCTTTCGTGCCCAGAAGCAGGTGCTGCAATGCGAGAAAATGACCGAAGCAGCGTATGAGAAGTCGCTGGAGCTTTCATCGCGCACATTGACCGAATACATCTTGTACCGCGACAAGATCATCGGCCGCATGAAGGAAATGACGGCCGAAAATGCTGAATCCGAAATACACAATATCATCGTGCCGAGGTTCAAGGAGTTCTCGAAAGAAGTCATGCCTTCGGAGATTTACCAGAACAACGCTTGGTTGCTGGATGATAAGTTCATGGTATTTCGTACCATCCTGAGCGAGAAGCGGATGGATACTGTCGTCAACGCCATACGGCTTGACGAAGAATGCGGAGAAGATGCGGGTAGGCCGGATATTGCCATGATATTTTCCGCCGATCCAAGTGACAACCGCGCAGTGGACGTTGTGGTCATCGAAATAAAGAGAAAAACGGACGATGAAAAAGAAAATCAATACGCAATCAATCAGCTGCTTGATCGTGCGGTGAAACTGGCGACGCATTGCCCCAATATCCAGAGAATATGGTACTACGCGATCATCCAGATCAGCGACACAATGGAAACACGACTGCGCCAGCAAAAGTGGGCGCCACTGTTCTCCAGGGGGAAGCTTTACTACCAGGAGTTCCCAACCGAACGACCGGATGGAACGGTGGTTCCGACTCCGACCTTCGTCGTGTCCTTCGATGCCATCGTGGCGGATGCCGAAAGCAGGAACCACACATTCCTCGAAATCTTACGTAATGGCATGAGGGAATACGCCGCACAACAGGCCACGGGCCCGGTAGGGAGTTAATCAAATGGCCAAGGCAAGCGGCTTCGCTGTATTACTAACGAAAGATAGGATGGACACACTCCTTGAATGTGTGGCCGAGGGGCGGGGATTTGCTGAGCCTGTCACGGACTTTCAACACAGCCGGACAGTACCTTTGGTCTGCTTTGTGATTGGCGCGGGAAAGTTGACGCACATTGGTTTGGGGCGTCGCGGTATGCGCGCCGGTACTGGCCTGAGCCGACTGAACATCGATAATGCAGAAGTACTCTCCGAGCCAATCTCTGTTCGAAAAATTCTCAATCGTCTGCCGAAGCGCAACGCCGCATCCGTGCGCAAGCGGCTTCAATCCGGCGGTCTGTTGACCGAGAAAGGCTTCTCCGCAGTCGTCGAAACCATTCGCCAGCTTGCGCCCCAAGCCAGCACCCTGCTGGATCGGTTCAGTGTAAGCAGAACTGTCCTTATCCGGCGATTGCCCGACAAGACGAGGGAGAACTTGGCACAGCAGAAAGAAGCTGTGCTGACGGCGCTTTCGATTGCCGGCATCAGCCGTGAGCCTGTTCAGGAATGGGCGCCATCGGACGAGACGCCCGTCTCCTTTCTGGACGGCTTGCCCAGCGTTCGGCTGCGCGAAGACCCGATGGTGGTCAACGACCTGCAAAACCTGCCGGGTTTTGATGTGATCAAGACTTATCCCTACGGCGCGGCGGTATTCGAGTCCGAGAACGCGTCGGAACGCCTAACGGTCATCCTTGCCAACCGCCTTCCACTCGAAGAGCAAACCGGCACCGATCTCATCTACTTCAACGAAACCTACCAGAGCTTTGTCATGGTTCAGTACAAAGCAATGGAGCGTGAAGAGAGGCGCAATAGGCCAGCTGAAGCCGTCTATCGGTTGCCCGACGCGCAGTTGAAGGAAGAAATCGACCGTATGGATGCCGTGCTTCGTGCGTTAAAGACGTGTGGTCCCGACACCGACATTGGCGGCTACCGGCTCACCGAAAACCCGTTCTTCCTAAAGCTCTGCCCAAGATTGGTATTCAACCCGGATGATGTGGGCCTAGTGCCTGGCATGTACCTGCCGCTGGATTACTGGAAGCTGCTGGAGAACGACCCAGGCATCAAAGGGCCAAGAGGTGGCCTACGGATCACCTATGAGAACGCAAAGCGCCATTTCGACAACACCTCATTTATCACCGTGGTGTCCAAGGCGTGGGTTGGCACGAGGCCCAGTCAGTCTCAGGTGCTTCGGGATGTCATCCGGGAAACCTTGGAAACGGGCAAGGCAGTCGCGATTGCCATCAAACCGATGAGGCCCGCCGAGCCCCAGGCCGACGATGAAGAAACAGATGAAGAATCTCTCGATGTCTGAAATGTTCTCCACGAGCCCGGAAGCGGCGGCCGTCGAACAAGCCGTCAACGGCATGGTCCATTCCCCGCATGGTATTGTGGCGCTGTTGCCACCTTGATTGATTGCCAGCGACGGCGGCTCCGGCTGCGGCGGCCGACAATTTCGTAAAGACAAGCCCGCTTCCCTAGCGCTGAGCACGTCATCGACACGATCCGCAGTGCATGCCGCTCTCTGCTACCAAATCGCTCCTGCGCTGACCTGCCCGGGCACGCTTTTGGGCAGCACTCAGTGCTCTTTGTCACCACCTCCTGCAGCATCGCCTTGTTTAGGCTCGGGTCGTCCACCAGCTGCCTGAGCTTGTGGCTCTCCTCATCCGGCAATCGCAGGCGCTTGAGCTCGGTGGGACGCGGCCCACTGTGCTTCTTGCGCCACAGGTAGAACGTCGCCTCCGCAATACCCGGCTTGCGGCATACTCCACCGACCGCCATCCCAAGCTCGACCTGCTTGAGCGGGTAGGCAATCTGCTCTAGTCCATAAATGGTAAACTGCGCGCCTGCTCTAGGCAGACGCGGTAGCTTTGCGTTTGTGCGGGTGCAAACTCACTCAACACGAGCGGCAAACGACCTCCCAACGGTCCGCGTAATGTCCTACAGTGAAGAGCTGCGCCGACGCGATGACACTGAGCGCTCTGAGCTTCTAGAACGTCTGGCCAGTTACCAACAGCAGCTCAGGAGCTTTGGCCAATGAGCTAACAATTTATTCGAGCCGAAGCCGCTTAGCGGCTTGGCCAAGTTCATTCGCTAGGTGCAAAACATGATGCAACCACCAACTGACAGCCTCTACAAGTTCATGGCTGTTTTAGGAATAGTGCTGTCAATGGGTAGCATTGCCTTTGCAGACTCCCATTTTCAGAAGTACAACAGTGCGCTGATCTCGATGAATTCTCAGGTCCGAATGCACAAGCATGAATCAGAGAATCTTTCGTCGGACCTGGCTGATTTTACAAGGACACACCTTGAGTTGATTTCCCAAAGTGAACTATCGGGTCAGCCGATAAGCAGGCGTTCGCTTGATGAATTCAAGTCCGAGCTGGACAAATTCGTTCTCGCCAACAGGGAAATGTCGACTAAGAACGCAGGCGATGCCATCAAGCTGATGGAGATCATCCACACCAGACGTATCATGCATTGCTACCTAATTGCATGCGCTGGAGGTCTGCTGGCTGGCTTGGTCATTACCATCATCGGCTTCAGACTTTGGTATCGAAAGGTGCAGGTTCCGGAAGATAGGAAAAATCTCTCCCAAACGACAAAGGCTTCTAAGCGTTAATTGAAGCGACGTCGCGTCGCGTCGCGGCGGGGCCGCATCCAAGTGCTGGTCGATGTCCCGCTTGTGGCCGGAAGCGGACGTTATTCCACGTGGCGCTAGACGAAGTCTGCCGTAAGTATGCTCCGGGAAGCAGGTCACTCCGGCCTAACTTCCCGACAAGCCCACTCAACCAGCCCCCGGCAAGCCAGAAACAGCCCATCCACAACGCCCTCGTCCAAATGCCGCTCCGGGTCCGCTGCTACCCGGCAGCGGTCTGCGGCGTGCAGCAACTCCAGAACCGTCAGTGCTCCCACCATTGCGCGCTCGCTCCTTGCTAGGCTCACGCGTCGGCCGGGCGACACATCGGTTTCTGGCCAAGGATGCCCATCTGCCCCCTCGCAGCCGCGCATGCGCTTGAGGATGCCGAGCAGGGAGTTCAGGTCGGGCAGGGGAGTGTCGTCGTTGATGGGCTCAACAACGGTATACGAGGAGAAGGTGTCGGATTCGTTCATGGCGTCGGCTTCCGTGGCTGTGCTTAACAGCGCCACCGCGAAGGGGTGGCGGACGGTGCGGGTTGCAAACCGGGACGCAGAGGAGTGACCGGCGGGCCCGAAGACCCCCACGCACCGTCCGCCATATAGGCCGACGGATTGCCAGTCGGCACCGCCTCAAGGACGGTGCCGACTGGCAAGCGTATTCACTCTGCGTCTCGGGTTTGCACGCCCGGCCACCCGGTATCGGTGGCGCGCCATGGTGTTTACGCAGCCGCTTCGAATGCCAATAGAAATTCGCGAAGGAATCGCCGAATCCGAGAGCGAAGAACTATTGTTGCACGCACCATTCATGCAGCACGCGACGCCAGCAGACGCATTCGCGCAGCTGCTCTGCTGATGGCGAATAAAAGTGGCGCAATCGCCCATGGTACAAGCGAATAGCGCGACAGCCTTCTTTGCAACAGTTCTTAATCCGCACCGAGTGGCAACGGCGCGCGATCAGCCGCACACCCCGAAAATAGGTTCAAACCCGACACCGTTAACAAGCTCGCAGCTTCAACCAACGTCAGCCTCAGCCGCATTCCCCACCAGCAACTCAATCATCGCCCGCGCCGCCGCCGACTGCCGTCGATGCGGCGCATAGATCACCGAGAACGGCCGCGACCGCCCACGCAGCTGCGGCAGCACTTCCACCAGCTGCCCGCGCCGCAATCGCTCGCGCACGATGAATTCATAGCTCTGGCAGATGCCGATGCCCTGTTCGGCCAGCGACACCACGCCCAGCACATCGTCGGAGGTCTCGATGGACGAACGTGGCAACCAGTCCACGTCGCGCCCGTCGTCGCGGAAGATCCACGGCGCCAACCGCCCGGTGCGCGGCATCACGAACGGCAGGCACAGGTGCTGGTGCAGGTCGTCCAGCGTCTGCGGCGTACCCCGGCGCTGCAGATAGTCCGGCGCGGCCACCAGCAGCAGTGGGGCGTCTTCCAGCTTTCGCGCCACCAGCCCGCTGTCCGGCAGCTGGCCCAGGCGGATGGCCAGGTCGAAACCTTCGGCCACCAGGTCCACGTTGCGGTTGGTGATGTTCAGCTCCACCTGCACCTGCGGGTACTGCTGCGCAAAGCGCGCCAGCACGGGCGGCAGCCGGTAGTGACCATAGGTGGTGGGCACGCTCAGGCGCACGCGGCCGGCCAGCGCACCGTCCTGGGCCAGTACGTCGCGCTCGGCGTCGTCCAGCAGCCCGAAGGCGGTGCGGACCTGTTCCAGATAGAGCCGCCCGGCGTCGGTCAGGCCCACGCGGCGGGTGGTCCGCTGCAGTAGCTGTCGGCCCAGCCGCGCTTCCAGTCGGGTGACCGCGCGGCTCAGCACCGAGGGCGTGGTGGACAGCGCCACCGCGCCGGCCGTGAACGAGCCATGCTCGACCACCGCCAGGAACACCTCCACATCGCCCAGGTAGTCGAACTTGCGGCTCATTTGGCTCTCCGGGGAACAGATGTTTTGCGATGGGACCAATTTATCGCCGCTGGGGCGATGAATAAAGTGGCCGCCATTCCCCGATAGGAGTTCCCCATGAACCTGATGACCCGGCTGGCCGCAGCGCTGGCCCTCACCCTGGCCGCCACCGGCGCGCATGCCGCCAACGTGCTGGTGGTGCTGTCCGACGAAAACCATCTGGACCTGAAGGACGGCAAGGTGCTGTCCACCGGCTTCTATCTCAACGAGTTGATGCAGCCGGTCAAGCTGCTGCTGGACGCGGGCCACGAGGTGACCTTCGCTACGCCGCACGGGCGGGCGCCAACGGTGGATGCGTCCTCGGTGACGCCGGCGTACTTCGGCAACGATGCCGCGCAGCTGACGCTGCACAAGGACCTGCTGGAGAAACTGGCGCTGACCTCGCCGACGGCCTCGCCGGTGGTCAGCCTGGCGCGCGTCGAGCAGCAGGGCTACGCGCATTTCGATGCGGTCTACATTCCCGGTGGCCACGCGCCGATGCAGGACCTGCTGAAGAGCCCGGCGCTGGGCCGGCTGCTGGCCGACTTCCACCAGCGCAACAAGACCACCGCGCTGGTCTGCCATGGGCCGATCGCGCTGCTGTCCACGCTGCCGGATGCAGCGGGTTTCGCAGCAAAGCTGGAGGCGGGTGCGATGCCGGCCACGCCGAAGTGGATCTACAGCGGTTACCAGATGACGGTGATCAGCAACCAGGAAGAAGAGCAGGCCAAGCCGCTGTTGGGCGGCGGTGAGATGAAGTTCTACCCGCAGACCGCGCTGCAGCAGGCGGGGGCGACGTTCAGCAGCAACACTACGCCGTGGACCGGGCATGTGGTGGTGGATCGCGAGCTGATTACCGGGCAGAACCCGGCGTCGGCGCTGGAGGTCGGGCAGCGGTTGGTGGAGCGTTTGAAGTAAGCCAGACAGCACATCTGTTTTTTCGGTGAGTCCTGCGCTCGGCGCGCGGGGCGCCCCTTCCTACTCAGAGGATTAACCTCGTGGATCTTCAACTGGCGGGCAAGACCGCACTCGTCACCGGCGCGACCGCCGGTATCGGCCTGGCTATCGCGCGCACGTTGGCACGCGAAGGCGTAAGCGTGACCCTCACCGGGCGTGACCCGGGAAAGCTGCAGGCAGCCATGGCCGAGATCAGCGTTGTGGCGCCGGGCGCGCAACTGGCTACGGTGGTGGCTGATCTGGCCAGCGCCGAGGGCGCGGCCGCCGTGATCGCGGCACAGCCCGATACCGATATCCTGATCAATAACCTGGGCTACTACGAAGCGAAGGCCTTTGCCGACATCAGCGACGATGACTGGATGCGCATGCTGGAGGTCAACGTACTGTCCGGCGTGCGCCTGTCGCGGCACTATTTCCCGCGCATGCTGGAACGCAACTGGGGCAGGGTGATCTTCATGTCCAGCGAGGTGGGTGCGTTCACGCCGCCGGACATGGTGCATTACGGGGTGAGCAAGTCGGCGCAGCTGGCGGTGTCGCGTGGCCTGGCTGAGCTGACCCGGGGCACCGGGGTGACGGTCAACAGCGTGTTGCCATCGGCCACACGCTCGGACGGCATTGTGGAATACCTGCGCCAGACCGCGCCACGACCGGGCATGACCGATGCAGAGATTGAAGCGCACTTCTTCCAGACCTACCGGCCCAGTTCGCTGATCGCGCGGATGATCGAGGCCGACGAGATCGCGGCGATGGTGGCGCTGCTGGCAAGCCCGTTGGGTGCGGCCTCCAATGGTGCAGCAGTGCGCGTAGAGGGCGGGACCTACCGATCCATCCTGTGACGCTGCGGTTGGGCCGGTTTGGCGCGTGATGTGGTGCGTGGCACCATGGCAAACTGGCCTCGCTCATTGAGCGGGGCCGTTTTCCCAGGGAAGCCCACGAACACGACATGCGAACGTCCTTCTTCATTTTCTCCGCCCTGTGCCTTGGCCTGCTGTCCGGCTGTGCCAGTGGCCCGGAAGAGCACGCTTCCAGCCGCGAGATCACCAGTGCGTTCGTGGCCGACGACGGCCAGCTGTACCTGTTGCCGCGCTATGACGAGCCGATGCGCTTCAATGCCGCGCCGTTCCGCGAATATCGGGCGCTGATGGACAGCCCGCTGCGCGAGGCGGTGGCCTGCGCGCAGATGTACTTCCATGAAGACTGGCGCGACCCGGCCAACAAGGCCAAGGTGCACGGCAGCTATGCGCTGCTGCTGCGGCCGGAGCAGGTAACGGCGGAGCAGGCCCAGCAGTACAAGCTGGAGCGGATTGAGGTCCCCCCGCGTGAGGCCAAGGCCGTGGAGGAGCGTGCGCGCTACTACCTGCCGATGGACCGGACCCGTTACGCGATGGCGTTTGACCGCGCCTGCAATCTTTCAAGGAAGGGCGGCAGCTATTACAGCGCGCTGTTCGAGGGCGACGGCGAGCGGGTGAAGTTGCCGGATACTGCGGCGCTGACGGAGAAGGGGAGGCTGGCACAGCCGATCAATGCGCGGGCGCAGCGGATCCTGCCGGAGAGGGAGGACAAGCCGGGTGTGGGTTCGGCGGCGGGCAAGGTGCTCGGCGCGGCGTTGATCCCTGTGGCGGTGCCGGTGTTTGTGCTGAGCCTGCCGTTCCTGGGGCCGGATCATTGGAAGTGAAAAGGCGTTGGGGGAGAATCATCCACGCATGGCGTGGATTGGGCATCGCCTGAAAGTTCATCCTGGAGATCTGTGTGCCAAGCACGCTGGAAACTGTTTTGAAGACTGCAGGCTTCATTGTCGTTGCGGCGCTTCCGTTGGTGATCCTCTGGTTCACCCTTCGGCGAATGTCAGCAGCTGCTCGCTCGTCTGTGAAATCGGGGTTGCGTTTGCATGCCCCTCGCCGGATTTCCCGCACGTCCATGACCTTGGTGATGGTGGATGGCAAAGAGGATCGCGAGCACTACTTCTTTGATACAGAATCCTTTTACCTGCGGCGGGGCCCGGTGCCCACGGCGGTTCCGCTCTCGCAGATCACCTCAGTCACACGAACGTCTGACAGGATCTACGGGCGCTATGTCTGGCAGGTGTGCTTCAGCAAAGCATCGGGCAGAAAGTGCGTGACGTTCACCAACAACCTGACGCTGTTCAATCGGGATTTCCTGCTGTTCCTTGAGGCGGTGCGGAAGGCCAACCCGTTGGCGACCGTTGATCGGGCAGGCATCCGCTTCTAGCTGTGGGCCGACTTGAGGGTGTCAGTTAAAGCGGCGAGCCGGTGACGCTACACTGGCCGCCTGTGCCCGATGGAAGCTCGCCCATGTTCAGTGGAAAGGTTGCAGTAGTCACCGGCTCCACCAGCGGTATCGGTCTTGGCATTGCCACCGCGCTGGCCCGGCAAGGCGCCGACATCGTACTGAATGGCTTCGGCGATGCGGCGGAGATCGAACGCATCCGTTCCAAGCTGGAAACCGAGTTCGGCGTGCGGGTGGTGCACGATGCTGCCAACCTGTCCCGTGGCGAGGCAGTGCGCGGGATGATTGAGCATGCCGTCGCGACGATGGGCCGCATCGACATCCTCGTAAATAACGCAGGCATCCAGCACACCGCCTCGATCGAGGAGTTTCCTGTCGAGAAGTGGGATGCGATCCTGGCGTTGAATCTCTCGGCCGTGTTCCATGCCACGGCGGCGGCCTTGCCCCATATGAAGCAGCAGGGCGCCGGTCGCATCATCAACATCGCATCCGTGCACGGCCTGGTGGGCTCGGTGAACAAGTCGGCCTATGTGGCGGCCAAGCACGGCGTGGTGGGGTTTACCAAGGTGACCGCGCTGGAGAATGCGGGCAGCGGCATTACCGCCAATGCCATCTGCCCGGGCTGGGTGCGGACGGCGCTGGTCGAGCAGCAGATCACTGCGCTGGCCGAGCGCCAGGGCACGGATCAGGAGACCGCCGCGCGTGCGCTGCTGGCTGAGAAGCAGCCGTCGTTGCAGTTCGTGACGCCCGAGCAGCTGGGAGAAATGGTGGTGTTCCTGGCCTCGGACGCTGCGGCGCAGATTACCGGCATGGCGCTGCCGGTGGATGGGGGCTGGACGGCGCGCTAGCTGGCTGGCTGTGCTTTACGCTGCAGCATGGGCAATGCCACCAGCGTGGCGAGAATGGTGAACAGCACCAGCGACGAGCCTACCGTGCCGAAGCCCAGGCCGCCCTTTTCCAGCGGCTTGGTGAGCAGGTCGCCGAAAGTGGCGCCAAACGGGCGGGTGAGTACGAAGGCGATCCAGAACAGGATGACCCGGTTGATGCCCTTGATGCGGCTGGCCAGTGCGGTGAGCGCGATGAGGCTGCCGATCAGCAGGGCGCCGCCGATGAAGCCCAGCCCGGAATCGTCGGCGAGGAAATCACCCAGCGCGGTGCCGAGCGTGTTGGAGAACAGCACGGCGGTCCAGTAGAAGCCTTCGGCGCGGCGCGATGCGATGTTGCTGACCGAGATCGACGTTTCCGACATGCGCCAGGCCAGCAGCACCAGCGCCAGGCAGCCGGCCAGCAGGCTGGCGCCGGTCGCGTAGCCCAGCCCCAGGGTGCGGTCGATCAGGTCCGACAGGGTGGTGCCGGCGGTGCTGGTCGCCAGCACCACCGACCAGAACAGCACCGGGTGGAAGCGATGTGCCGACAGTTGCAGGGCCAACAGGCCGGCGAAGATCGCCAGCAGGATGGCCGAGCTGGCCACGTAGCCGAGGTTGAGCGTCATCGACAGCAGGTCGCCTGCGGTCTCGCCGAGGGTGGTGGCGGCGATCTTCATCACCCAGAAGCCGAGGGTGACCGCCGCCACTTTGCTGTGCAGGGAATCGGTGTCTGAAGCACGCATCGAACGTCGACCGGGGAGCCTGCCGGTGATGCTGTGTTGGGCGGCGTCGGAGTGCAGTCGGAACCGGGTTCGGCGAGAGTGAGCGTGGGGGCGGCGTTCAGCCGGTGCGGGCGGGGGCCGGCAGGCGTGCCAGCAGGGCGTCCCAGTCGGCCACGAAGCAGCCGTTGTGCCCACGGTTGCACTCGGTGATCCACGCGTCCAGCGATTCGCTCTGTGCGCGGTAGCCGCTGACATCGCCCAGGACGGCGAAGTGCAGGCGGTAGTTCACCAGCATCTGCAGCCATTGCCCGGCCATGCCGGAGCGCAGCTCGAAGAAGTCTGCCGATAGGCGCTGCACCGGCACGGCGATCCACTCGGCCTGGTGCCCAAGGGCATCGCCGACCAGGTCGCGCAGGGCGTTGCCATCCAGTAGCGGGCCTGTATCGGCGCTGCGCAGGACGCGGGTGCTGCCGATCTGTTCTACATGTGTGTGCATCGTGCGCTCTGAAGTTCGTATCGTCCGCCCAGTATGGCCATGGGAGAGGCCAACAGTAAGCAGATGCAGCATGAATCTGGCGAACGAACGCGCTAGGCTGCGCCGGGCGCCCGCACGAGGCGGGTTCACGATACCGGGAAAGGGCATGGCAGGGTGGAAAGGACGTTCGTTGTTGATGGCGGTGCTGGTGTGTTCTGGCCTGCCGGCCGCGGCCGCCGAGCTATGCACGGCCAGTGCCTACGGTGACGGGCAGGGCAACATCGTGGTGCTCGGCGCACCCGCTGCGGCACCGGCCACGGGGCAGCGCTATCTGATGCTGGACGGGCGACGTGGCGCCACCGGTGATGCCAACGCGCCGGTGAGCTGCAGCGATGATGTGGTCAGCTTCAGGACGCCTGCGGGAGCCACGCAGCGCTGGCAGCGACTGCCGACCCGCGATACCGATGCAACGTTCATCAGCGCGGGAACCAAGCTGGCCGGGCAGTTGATCGAGCCGGCAGGGCCGGCCGACCCGACGCAGCCGCTGGTGGTGTTGGTGCACGGCTCGGAACGCACGATGGCGGTGGCGGCGATCTACCAGCGCATGCTGGTGGCCCAGGGCATTTCGGTGTTCGCCTACCAGAAGCGTGGCACCGGCGATTCGGAAGGCGAGTACACCCAGAACTTCGAGCTGCTGGCTGACGATGCAGCGGCGGCGCTTGCCAAGGCGCGTGAACTGGCGAGGGGCCGATTCGGCCGCGCCGGCTACTTCGGTGGCAGCCAGGGTGGGTGGATCGCGCCGCTGGCGGCAACGCGCTCGCAGGCCGATTTCGTGGCGATCGGTTTCGGGCTGGTGGTGTCGCCCATCGAGGAGGACCGCGAGCAGTTGTTCGACGAGGCACGGCGCATGCAGCTGGATGCGGCGGCGTTGGCGCAGGTTGGCCAGCTTTCAGACGCGACCGCGCAGTTGATGCGCACGCATTTCAATGAAGGGTTCGAGGCGCTGGCGAAGGTGCGTACGCAGATCGGTGCCGCACCGTGGGCAAAGAACATCAGCGGCGAATACAGCGGCGACATGCTGCGCATGAGTGAAGCCGACCTGCGCCGGATCGGCCGCGCGCGATTCGACAACCTGGAGCTGATCTGGGACTACGACGCCGAGGCCGCGCTGCGCCGCCTGAAGGTGCCGTTGCTGTGGGTGCTGGCCGAGCAGGACCGCGCCGCGCCGATTGCCGCCACGCGTTCGATCCTGTCGCGCCTGCGCGCGTCGGGGCAACCGATCGACACCTACCTGTTCCCGGATACCGACCACGGCATGGTCGAGTTCCGCACCGATGCCGAGGGCAACCGGGTGTCGACGCGGATCACCGACGGCTACCTGCGCCTGCTGGCCGATTGGATCAAGCAGGATGTGCATGGCAGTTATGGACGTTCGCGCAGATTGAGCGATTGACCGGATGGGGAGCGCCAGCGGCGGATGGCGCTCCGCCGCCGATTGCGGCACGACTCAGTTCGGCTTCGCAAATACGTCCAATCCCTTGCCGGTTTCCAGCAGCGACTTCAGGCTCGACAGCACGATCGGCCAGCCCTGGCGGATGCCGGTATCCATGCCGCTGCCCGGTTCCAGCTCCTCATGGGTAACCGTCAGCCGCACCATGTCCTGATAGGGCACGATGTCGAAGGTGACGCGGCTGTAAGCATCCGGGTTGTCGGCCTGCGAGGCGGCGGCCCAGGTGATGACCAGGCGCGAGGGCGGGGTGCTTTCCACCACTTCACCGACCAGCTCGACCGAGCGCGTTTCGTTGGCACGCACGTGCTGCCAGCGCGAGCCGGGCTTCCAGTCCGAGACGTTCTCGTGGCCCCAGTAGCGGCGGGCGATCTCGGGGCGGGTGATGGCCTCGAACACCTTCTGTGGCGTGGACGCGATGTAGATCACGTGGATGAAGCGGGTTGACTCTGCAGACATCGTCATTCTCCTTCCAGTTCGCGTTTCAGGTCATGCAGCAGGCTCAGGCGCTGCTGCTCGAACTTGCGTACCCAGCGCTCGTAGACTTCATGCAGCGGTACCGGGTTGATGAAGTGCAGCTTCTCGCGGCCACGGCGCACAGTGCTGATCAGGTTGGCGTCTTCCAGAAGACCCAGGTGCTGGGTGACCGATTGCCGGGCTATGTCCAGGTTTTCGCACAGCTGGCTCAGGGTCTGGCCGTTGTCTTCGCAGAGCAGATCCAGCAGCGTGCGGCGCGTGGGATCGGCCAGCGCCTTGAATACCTTGTCTGCGTCGCGCACGTTGTCTAGCGCCATGGGGATGTCTTCAATTCCAGTTGTCGATCCTGACGTCGTGTGGGTTGGGCTGGCCCTTGCCGGTCTCCAGCAGTGCCTTCAGGCTCATCAGGAACACCGCCCACTTGGTGCTGCAGTGGGAGGTGAACTCGACGCGCTCTTTCCAGCCTTCATGGGTGAACAGGACGATGCAGTAGTCGCCTTCCTGTTTCAGCGCGAAACGCGCATGCGTGCCGATCCATTCGGCAGGGCCGGCCAGGAACTTCCAGAGCACCAGCTCGCCGGGAATGAGCTGTTCCAGCTGCATTTCCATGGCACCGATTTCCTGGCCGTTATTGGTGAAACGGACCTTGACCGTGCCGCCGACGTTGCGGTCGCCGTGGGCGTCTTCTGCCCACCAGACGGCGACGCCTTCGGGGGTGGCCAGGGCTTGGTACACCTGGCTTGCGGGGGCCTTGATGCCGACCCTGTGTGCGATATCCACCATTGCAGGTTCCTCGCGATGGGCCGGCAGGCGCCGCCCTTGGGATGAACTATATGCAGGTAAATGCCTGCATGTCAAATCCGGCCCAGGGACTTCCGACCCTGGTAGTGCTGGCCGCTGGCCGGCATCCTCGTGACAGCTGATTGACGCGTTGACAGGAATACGTGCATGACTGAAACAGGAAAGGACACCTTGACCATCCGCCGCGCCAGTGCGGCAGATGCCCCTGCGGTGCTGGCGCTGTTCGACGAGGTGATCGAATGGTTCGTGTCGATCGGCAATCTGCAGCAATGGGGCAGCGAGCCATGGTCCACGGTGCCACGCCGGATCACCCAGGTGACCGATGCGTGCGCGCTGCCTGGCGCATGGGTGGCCCAGAACGAGCAGGGTGAGGTGCGTGCGTTCCTGGCGCTGGGCGAGTCGATGCCCTATGTGCAGGCGCCCGATGGGCCGGAGCTGTACGTGCGGGTATTGGTGGCCTCGCGTGATGCGCGCGTGCGCGGCATTGGCCGTCGCCTGATGGCGTTTGCCGATGAGCAGGCGCGCGCTGCCGGCCTCGACCATCTGCGCGTGGACTGCTATGGCGGAGGCAGCGGTGATCTGGTGCGCTTCTACGAGTCCTGCGGCTACACGCGAATTGCGCCGTTCAACGTGGACGGCTGGCCAGGCATGCTGCTGGGCCGCCAGCTCTGACGCCGCTGCGTCATTCGGTCGCAGCATGCATGCAGGATTCGGTACATCGGTTCGGCGCTAGAGTGGGGTCACCCCCTCCAGGAAGGAGCAGCGCATGTACTACAGCAGTGGCAACTACGAAGCCTTTGCGCGCCCGCGCAAGCCCGCCGGTGTCGATGGCAAGCGCGCATGGTTCGTCGGTTCAGGCCTGGCCTCACTGGCCGGCGCTGCGTTCCTGATACGTGACGGGCGCATGGCCGGTGAACGCATCACCATTCTTGAACAGCAGCAGATTCCTGGCGGTGCGCTGGATGGCCTGAAGGTGCCGGAAAAGGGTTTCGTGATCCGTGGTGGCCGCGAGATGGAAGATCATTTCGAGTGCCTGTGGGACCTGTTCCGCTCGATACCGTCGCTGGAGATCGAAGATGCCAGCGTGCTGGACGAGTTCTACTGGTTGAACAAGGACGACCCGAACTATTCGCTGCAGCGCGCCACCATCAATCGCGGCGAGGATGCACACACCGATGGCCTGTTCACGCTGACCGAGCAGGCACAGAGGGACATCATCGCGCTGTTCCTGGCCACCCGTCAGGAGATGGAGAACAAGCGCATCAACGAAGTACTGGGCCGTGATTTCCTGGACAGCAACTTCTGGCTGTACTGGCGAACCATGTTCGCGTTCGAAGAGTGGCATTCGGCGCTGGAGATGAAGCTGTACCTGCATCGCTTCATCCACCATATCGGCGGCCTGCCGGATTTCTCGGCGCTGAAGTTCACGAAGTACAACCAGTACGAATCGCTGGTGCTGCCGCTGGTGAAGTGGTTGCAGGACCAGGGCGTGGTGTTCCAGTACGGTACCGAGGTGACCGACGTCGACTTTGATCTGCAGCCGGACCGCAAGCAGGCCACGCGCATCCATTGGATGCATGACGGTGTAGCCGGTGGCGTGGATCTCGGCGCGGATGATCTGCTGTTCATGACCATCGGTTCGCTGACCGAGAACTCGGATAATGGCGACCACCACACTGCGGCACGCCTGAACGAAGGCACGGCGCCTGCCTGGGACCTGTGGCGCCGCATTGCCGCGAAGGATGACGCGTTCGGGCGTCCGGATGTGTTCGGCGCACACATTCCAGAAACCAAGTGGGAATCGGCAACGGTGACCACGCTGGATGCGCGCATTCCGGCCTACATCCAGAAGATCGCCAAGCGCGATCCCTTCAGCGGCAAAGTGGTAACCGGCGGCATCGTCAGCGTGCGCGACTCGCGCTGGCTGATGAGCTGGACGGTGAATCGCCAGCCACATTTCAAGAACCAGCCCAAGGACCAGATCGTGGTGTGGGTGTATTCGTTGTTCGTGGATACGCCCGGCGACTACGTGAAGAAGCCGATGCAGGACTGCACCGGCGAGGAGATCACGCGCGAATGGCTGTATCACCTGGGCGTGCCGGTGGAAGAGATCGATGAGCTGGCCGCGACCGGCGCGAAGACAGTGCCGGTGATGATGCCGTACATCACGGCGTTCTTCATGCCGCGCCAGGCCGGTGATCGCCCGGACGTGGTGCCGGACGGTGCGGTGAACTTCGCTTTCATCGGCCAGTTCGCCGAATCGAAGCAGCGCGATTGCATCTTCACTACAGAGTACTCGGTGCGCACGCCGATGGAAGCGGTGTACACGCTGCTGGATATCGAACGCGGCGTACCCGAGGTGTTCAATTCCACCTACGACGTGCGCTCGCTGCTGGCCGCGACCGGGCGTTTGCGTGACGGCAAGGAACTGGACATTCCCGGGCCGGTGTTCCTGCGCAACCTGCTGATGAACAAGCTGGACAAGACCCAGATCGGCGGGCTGCTGCGCGAGTTCAAGCTGGTGCAGGAGGACTGATTGGGATCTCGGTAGCGCCGGGCCACGCCCGGCGGGTCCAGCAGCGGGTTATTGACACAGCTTCAACCTACTAGTAGGTTGGCGGCATGAAAGAGTCGCTCTCGCCCAAGGCCCAGGAGATCCTGGCCCATGCCCGTTCGCTGCTGGAGGCCGGTGGCTACAACGGCTTCAGCTACGCCGACGTGTCCGCGCGGGTGAACATCAGCAAGGCCAGCATCCATCACCACTTCCCCAGCAAGGCGGACCTGGTGCGCACGGTGGTTGAACTGTACCGGGCCGAGGCGCGCGAAGGCCTGGCGCTGCTGGACCGGCAGCTGGACGACCCGCTGCAGGAGCTCAACGCCTATGTGGAGTACTGGTCCAGCTGCATTGCAGGGGGGACGTCGTCGTTCTGCATCTGCGCGATGCTGGCAGCGGAGGCGCCGATGATCCCTGCGGAGATTGCCGATGAAGTGCGCGGGCATTTCGAGGATCTGAGCGGGTGGCTGACGGTGACGCTGGAGAAGGGCGCGGCGCTGGGCCAGTTGCGCCTGCAGGGTTCCCCTGCGGACGAGGCCAGGGCGTTCATGTCCTCGGTGCACGGCGCGATGCTGGCCGCGCGCGGTTTTGGTGACGCGGCGACCTTCGCGGCACTGGCACAGTTGGCGATCGCGCGGGTGAGTGCGGCGCTCTGAGAGATGTGTGGTGGGCCTGCGGCGACGCGGGCCTTCTTTTTGAGTCCAATGCCTACCTACTAGTAGGTTCATTCTATCCCTGGAGATGTCCCATGTCCCACCCTCTGTCCACGCTTGGCGTGATCCATACCGCTGTCAGCCTGATCCCGGTGTTGAGTGGCCTGTATGCCTTCATTCGCCATCGCGCAATCGATCCCGCCACGCGCGCGGGCAAGCTGTACCTGGTGGGGCTGGTGCTGTCGGTGGCCACCTCGTTCACCGTGTCCAGCACGGGCGGGATCAACCCCGGCCACGCATTCGGGGTGATCGTGCTGCTGGTGGCATTCGGCGGCGTGCTGGCCGCGCGGCTGCGCTGGCTGGGGCGCGCAGCACCTTATGCATCGACGTTTGCGCTGTCTTTCAGCTTCCTGCTGTCGTTGGTGCCCGGCGTCAACGAAACGCTGACCCGCGTGCCGGCAGCGCATCCGATTGCTGCCGCGCCGATGGCCCCGGTGGTGCTGCACACGCTGCTGGTCTGCCTGGTGGTGTTCGTGATCGGCGTGGCCGCGCAGTGCTGGAGGCTGCGAAACCGTGCCTTGGCAGGACGATCCTGAGACGCCGCCGGTCACTCCGGCGCGGCAAGTGCGCCCAGCAGTGCCACCGGTTCGATCAGTGCAGCCGAGCGCGCCGGGTCAAGTTGAATGTGCCGGCTGCAGAAGCCGAACGATCGGCCTGCGGCACGCTCGGGGACGCGTGCGCTCGCGTCCGGTGTCTCGATCTCCAGCACCTCATCCACGGCCAGCGCCAGCGTTGCGGTACCGGCATTGATCAACAGCATGGCCGGGCTGCCACCGTCGAATGCCGCTTGGCCGCTCATGCGGCGCAGGTCGACCACGGGTAATGGCTGCCCACGGACTTCCAGGGTCGGCCTGCCGTTGCGGTCTGCAGGGCCGAATGCCTCCAGGCCGCGAATTTCGACGGCAGCCTGGATGTCAATCGCGAACAGGGCGGTGCCTGCACGCACGATCACGATCTCGAACAGGTCGGCGGGCGATGCGCGTTTTTCCATTGCAGGTGGGGCGGGTACTGGCATGCGATGGGCGTGGCGAAGACAGCGGGAAGGAGGATCCTGATGATGACGCCCGAACGTAGCGCACGGCCGCGTCGGCAGGCGCACGCAAGGCGTCGGTTCAGTCTGTATCAGGCGGGGGCGCGTGGCGGCTCGACGGTGCCGATGCGTGGGAAATGCGGACGCAGCAGGCCAACGAGCTGATCCATGCCTGGAACGGAATGGCCAAATTCGTCCCATCGCGCATTGACCAGCCCGGACACGACGATCTGCCCGGTCTCGATGCGGGTCATCGCCCAGTAGGGTACGGCGCGTGCGCCGATTGCCATGTCCAGTACCGGGGTGACGGCGGCGTGCGAACGACTGTCCTGGATGCGGCGCCTGACCGCCTCCAGGCCGTCGGGCGGGCCTTCGATGTACTGGAAAAACCGCTGCCCGTCGACGAGCAGCGCTCCGGTAACGTCCACCCGGCGATTGAACGCGGCAGAGCCCGAGACGATCTGGCGGAGGGTTTCATCGGAAAGCCCAGCCGACATGTGGCTGGAGTAAGCAAATGCGTGGAGCATGGAAGGGGCTTCGTGTGACGCACGTCACTATACGTGGGTCTCCACCGTCCGCCGTGAGCCTTTTCTCACGTGGCGCTGGAGAGCGCTGAGCTGGATCAGCAGCCCACCAACCGATCCGCGCCAACACCGCCGCGATGCTGGCTGCGGTACTCGGTAGGGCTCGCATCGACCTGGCCCCGGAAGTGCCGACGGAACGATTCCTGCGAACCGAATCCAGCCTGCTCGGCAATCCACTGCAGCGGCCGATCGGTGGTTTCCAGCAGCTCGCGGGCGTAGGCGACGCGCTCGCGGATCAGCCAGTCGATGGGCGACAGGCCGGTGGCCTCCAGGAACTGCCGCTGCAGGGTGCGTTGGCTGAGTGCGGCCTGCTCGGCGAGGCTGCCCAGCGAGTGCGGCTCGCGCAGGTTGCGGCGCATCCATTCCATCAGCCTTGCCAGGCGCGTGGGCTCGCCATGGGGAATGGCGCGGCTGACACGCTGGCTGCGTTCGGCATCACGCCACGGCGCCAGTACCAGCCGTTCGGCCACCAGGTTGGCCACGCGCGCACCGTAATCCTTGCGCACCATGTGCAACATCATGTCCATGCCGGTCGCCGAGCCGGCCGAGGTGATGATGCTGCCGGTGTCTACATACAGTGCATCTTCGCGCACATCGATGCGCGGGAACTCGCGCGCCAGCGCTTCGGTGAGGCGCCAGTGGGTGGTGGCCTGGCGGCCATCGAGCAGCCCGGCCCACGCCAGCACGAAGGCACCGGAGCAGATCGAAGCGATGCGCGCGCCACGGCCGTGGGCACGGATGAGTGCATCAAGCAGCGCCTGTGGCGGGCGCTCGCTGGGCTCGCGCCAACCGGGAATGACGATGATGTCGGCGTCATCAACTGTGCTGAGGTCGTAGGGAAGCTGCACCTGCGTTCCGCCAAGCATGCGCAGCGCACCAGGTTCACCCGCGCACAGCTGGGTGCGATACCAGGCCACGCCGAGTTCCGGCCGCACCGGCGCGAACAGGCCAACCGCACAGCCGAACTCGAACAGCCCTTGGCCGTGGCAGGCAACGATGGCGACGAGCGGTGCGCTGGGATCGGCGGGTGGGCTGGGCATGGCTTGATGCTACGGGTGGTGATGTGCGCCGCAGAATGCTGCGCGGGCATGAGGTGATGCCTGTGGAGCATGTGTACGGGGGGGGCATTCGTCTGGCTTGGGCACCCGACGGGGTAGAGTCGACTGTTAGTCGACTGCTGTTGGCGATACCGCCTGGAAGCCCGCGCTGCGCGCGATAGTCGACTGACAGTCGACTCTACCCCCGTAGGTTGCCGCCCGCCGCCCGCCGCCCGCCACCCATCACCCATCACCCATCACCCACCACCTGCCACCCGCCGCTCGCCGTCCCATGGGCGTGGTGCGCAGGGCTGCCTAACGTCATTACCAGCAGTCATGTGGGTGGCCGGATGTTACGGCTGGGTGACGCGATCGCGCCTGTCGCGGTGGGCGGACAGGCCCTTGAATGGAAGCGTGTTTCCGGCCCACCCCCACGAGCCCCCATGCCTGCCGCCCACGCCCCTGTCCTGAGCACTCTCGCTGTTCTGATCACAGCCATCCTCGCCGCTTCGCCCAGCCATGCGGCTGAAGCCGATGCGGATCCTGCTGCCGCCGCTGCGACGGCCAACGTGGCCGCGTCCACACTGGATGCCGTGGTGGTGACCGGCTCGCGCACCAGTACGCGTACGGTGAAGAACAGTTCCACGCCGATCGACGTGATCTCCGCAGAGGATCTTGCTGCGACCGGCCAGGGCAACCTGCTGGAAGCGCTGCAGCGCAGCCTGCCGTCGCTGAGCCAGATTGGCGGCTACCAGAGCGACCAGGAAAGCCTGATCCGCGGCTACCAGCTGCGCAACCTGTCGCCGGGCTACACGCTGGTGCTGGTGAACGGCAAGCGCCGCAATGCCAGTGCCTACGTGAGCGGAGCCAACGGTGGCGGCTTTCCCGGCCATGCCTGGGCCGACCTGGCGTTGATTCCTGTCTCGGCCATCGACCATGTTGAAGTGCTGCGCGATGGCGCCTCGGCCATCTATGGCTCGGATGCGATCACCGGCGTGGTCAACGTGATCCTGAAATCCCAGGCACACGGTGGCGATGTGTCGGTGGAAAGCGGGCAGAGCACCGACGGCGATGGCTCGCGCACCAGCGTGCGCGCCAACGTGGGCCTGCCGTGGGGCCAGGATGGCTTCGTCAACCTGTCCGGCGAGAGCACGCGGCAGCACCACGCGATCCGTACCCGCCGCTATATCGATGGCTATCTGAGCTATCCGGCGGTGGATGCCAACGGCAATCGGGTGGCGTTGCGGCCAAACAACCGGCTGCCGGCCGGCGCCTCGCCCAACCCGGCAGAAGCCAGCCGCAATGCCGAGGCCAACACGATTCTCAGCTCCCCGTCGTATGCGCTGAAGGCGTTTGCGGTGAACGTGGGCCATGGCCTGGGCGACAGCGCGCAGTTCTATGCCAATGCCACGGCCAGTGACCGTACCGCGCAGGCGATCCAGAACTTCCGCCTGCCGGCGACCATCTTCACCACCTACAAGGCACCCGGCGTGCTGAGCGTGTTTCCCGATGGCTTCCTGCCAGTGCTGGAAACCAAGGAGAAGCAGTACACCGGCACTGCCGCTGTGAAAGGCCAGATCGCGGGCTGGGACTACGACGCCAGCCTGACCGGCAACCGCAGCACGGTACGCACCTATACCCGCAACTCGGTGAACTACTCGCTGCCGTACCCCGGTTCACCCACCGATTTCTATGACGGCAAGCTGGATTACCAGCAGGGCATCGCCAACCTCGACCTGCGCCGTGGCTTCGAGGTGGCGGCCTTTGCTTCGCCGCTGGAAGTGAGCGCGGGCGCCGAGTACCAGCACGAACAGTACGAGCGTGGGGCGGGGCAGTGGGAGTCGTACACCGGCTTTGGTGCTGCGGCCTTCGTCGGCTATTCGACTGCCGATGCGGTGAAGGCTACCCGCAACAGCAAGGCGGTGTACGTGGGTGCAGCCACCAACATCACCTCGCGCTGGTATCTGGATGCGGCCGCGCGCTGGGAAGACCATTCCGACTTCGGCAGTGTCTCCACCGGCCGCCTGACCACGCGCTTCGACTTCACCGATGCGCTGGGCGTGCGCGCCACGGTCAGCAACGGCTTCCACGCCCCCAGCCTGGGTGCGCAGTTCTACCAGGCCACTGGCAGCTGCCCGTGCGGCACCACGCTGGTGGCGCAGGTGTCTTCGCCGGCAGCGGTTGCGCTGGGTGCTACGCCGCTGAAGCCCGAGAAGGCCACCAACTACAGCCTGGGCGTGACCTGGGACCCGAGCCCGGCGTTCCACTTGGCCGTGGATGCCTACCAGATCGACATCCGCGGCCAGCTCGGCCAGTCCAGCCAGATCGGCTACAACGCGCAGGATCCTGCACGCGTCACCGACAACAGCGGCACGGTGCTGAGCGCGGCGCAGAAGAACACCATCGATGCGCTGCTCGGGTCGGCCGGCATCAGCATCCTGCCGGGTGATGCGTTCTACGCCAGCTACTTCACCAACGTGGGCAATACCCGTACGCGCGGCGTCGAGCTGACCGTGGAAGCGAACCAGGAAACGGCCTGGGGCAAGCTGCGCTGGAGCTACGCGGCCAACGTGGGGCGCACCACCATCCAGAAGATCAGCGACATTCCGGCGGCGCTGCAGGGGCTGCCGAACATCAACCTGTTGACCAAGAGCAGCGAGTACGCGCTGCGCTTCCGTACGCCCAGCTACACGCAGGTGGCGGGGTTGGGCTGGCAGAACGGGCGCTGGCGCTCGAACGTCGACTTCACCTACTACGGCCCGATCAAGCGCCTGAACAACGGCGTGGAGTACAAGCAGCCGCCGGTGCTGGTGACCAATCTCTCCGGTGCCGTGGAACTGGGCGCAGGCTGGAGTGCGGCGCTGGGCATCAACAACGTGTTCGACAAGCGCACGCGCAAGGTGCCGGAGTACGCGCGCAGTGCCACCGATGTGGCGAGCATCGAGACGACCTGGGACAACGGCGATGTGCTGGGCAACGTCGGCGCGTACTGGTACGGGCGGGTCAGTTACCGGTTTTGAGGTTCACGCCAAAGGCGGCCGGACGTAGTTCGGCATCATCGAGGAGCATTTCATGTCTTCTGCATTGAAGGTGGTGGCAGTGGTGGGGTCACCGACCAGCTCGGCAACGTCGCGCACGTTGCTGCTGGTGCGGCACTTGTTGGCGTCGTTGCAGCAGCGGGTGCATGCGAGCGTGGAGCTGGTGGAGCTGGCGCCGATTGCGCGTTCGCTGGGGCAGTCGCTGTCGCGCGATGAAGCGGAGCCAGCCGTAGAGCAGGCACTGCAGGCAATCGAGGCGGCCGGTCTGCTGGTGGTGGCGACGCCGGTGTATCGCGGTTCCTATCCCGGGCTGTTCAAGCACCTGGTCGATTTCATCGGGCTGGAAGCGCTGGTGGATACGCCGGTGCTGCTGGCGGCGACCGGTGGCAGCGAGCGCCATGCGTTGGTGATCGACCACCAGTTGCGGCCGTTGTTCAGTTTCCTGCAGGCGCACACGCTGCCGATCGGGGTGTATGCCACGCCTGCCGACTTCGATGGCGAGCACATCCACAGTGCAGCCTTGCAGGCGCGCATCGCACTGGCGGCCGAGCGCGCGGCAGGGCATCTGGCTTCGCAGGCGCTGGCGGTACCGGCGCCGCTGCGAAGGATCGCCTGACGGCATAACCGGCGGCGCTTTGCTTATGGCCAAGGCGCATCTGCATGGCCGGATCTGACCGCCGATTGTCGCCTGGCATCGCCGTGCCGACCGCCGTCATCTCTAGCATCGATATCGAAGCGGCATCGCATTGCCGCCCCCCCGATGAGGACGACCCCGTGAGTCTGGACGCAACCGACAAGCCCATCCTGTTCCTGCTCGACCGTGAGTTCGAGGACGGACAGATTCCCGGCCAGCGCTTCTTCTGCCGGCACAGCCTGTTGCTGGAAGGTGCGCTGTCGAGCATCGACGGCCTGGACGCGCAGCTGGACGTGCGCCGCATCGGTTTCGCACGGCCGCGCCGGGAGGTGATCGCCGAGATCGGCGAGCAGGACCAGTCGCTGCCGAAGCTGGTGCTGCCGCAGGGCGTGCGCAGTGACCTCGCGAGTGGCGTGCACCAGGACCGCCAGTACATCTCCGGTGCCGAGCCGATCCTGGCCGCGCTGAACGGGTTGCTCGGCATCCCCGTGGCCCATCCCTGAGCGAGGACGCGACCATGAGCTATCAGATCAGCGTGTTGGACAAGAGCCCGGTGGCCGAAGGCGCCTCACCGGAGCAGGCGCTGCGCAACAGCCTGCAGCTGGCGCAGCGCGCCGAACAGCTGGGCTATCACCGCTACTGGTTTGCCGAGCACCACGCCGCGCCGACGTTGGCCAGCCCCGCACCGGAAGTGCTGGCGGCCTGGGTGCTGGCGCAGACCCGGCGCATCCGCATCGGCAGTGGTGGGGTCATGCTGCGTCACTACGCGCCGTACAAGGTGGCGGAGAACTTCAACCTGCTGGCGGCGTTGGCGCCAGGGCGCGTGGATCTGGGCGTGGGCAAGGCGCCCGGCGGCCTGCCGGCATCTACCGCTGCATTGGCAGCGGGGCGGCCGGCGTTTGCCGACTTCGACCAGCAACTGCGCGATCTTGAGGGCTATCTGTCCGGCGCCGAAGCCGATGTGCTGGCGCGGCCGATTCCGCAGCAGGCGCCGGAGCGCTTCCTGCTCGGTGCCAGCCCGCAGAGTGCACGGCAGGCGGCCGAGCTGGGCTGGCGTTTCGTCTACGCCGCGCACTTCGACGGCGACCCGAAGCACATCGAGGCCGCGTTCGACGCCTACCGCAGCGTCTCCTCGCAGCCACCGCTGCTGGCTACGGTGGCCTTCGCCGCGCCGACTGCCGAAGCCGCTGCGCGTCATATTGGTGCGCTGCGCGTCTACAAGCTGCACCTCGGTCCCGGGCAGACCGTGAACCTGCCCAGCCCAGAGGCGGCTGCCGAGTACGCACGCCAGGTGGGCGTGGCCGACTTCCGCATCGAGGAAACACGTCCGAGCGTGTTGTCCGGCGATGCGCAGCACGTGCGCGGCGAACTGGACGCGCTGCACCGGCGCTTCGGCGTGGGTGAATTCATCCTCGATGCGCCGGTGGCCGACCTCGACGCACGCCTGACATCCCTTGAACTGCTGTCGCCCGCGCCGCGCGCGGCGGTGGCCTGACCTGCAGGAGCGATTCCATGAGCACCACTCCGCGCCACATTCCGTTCGGCATCATGCTGCAGGGCCCCGGCAGCCATATGCATGCCTGGAAGCATCCGTCCAACCCGGCCGATGCCAGCGTCAACCTGCAGTTCTACATCGACATTGCGCGCACCGCCGAGGACAACGGCATCGCCTTCGGTTTCGTTGCCGACGGCCTGTACATCAACGAGAAGTCGATTCCGCACTTCCTCAACCGCTTCGAGCCGATCTCGCTGCTGTCGGCGCTGGCCACGGCAACGAAGAAGATCGGCCTGGCCGGTACGCTGTCCACCTCGTACAGCGACCCGTTCACTGTCGCCCGCCAGTTCGCCTCGCTGGATCTGCTCAGCGGCGGCCGTGCTGGCTGGAACGTGGTGACCTCACCGTTGGAAGGTTCGGGTCGCAACTATGGCCGGCCGCACCCGGAGCATGCGCTGCGCTACCAGATCGCCGACGAGTATCTGGAGGTGGTGCAGGGGCTGTGGGATTCCTGGGATGACGATGCCTTCGTGCGCGAGCGTGACAGCGGCGCGTTCTTCGCGCCGGAAAAGTTCCGCCGGCTCGACCACAAGGGCCGCTTCTTCCAGGTGGAAGGCCCACTCAACATCCAGCGCTCGCCGCAGGGACAGCCGGTGATTTTCCAGGCGGGTTCTTCCGATGATGGCATCGCGTTGGCCGGCAAGTACGCCGATGCGGTGTTCACCCATTCGCCATCGCTGGAAGAAACCCGCGCGTTCACCCAGAAGGTGAAGAACTCGGCGATTGCGCACGGCCGCAGCGGCAATGACGTGAAGATCTTCCCGGGTATCGGTCCCATCGTCGGCCGCACGGCCGAGGAGGCCGAAGCCAAGTATCAGGCGATCGCCGCACTGGCTACGCTGGAGGATGCACTGGCGTACCTGGGGCGCTTCTTCGATCACCACGATTTCAGCCAGTACGATCCGGATGCACCTTTCCCGGAGCTGGGTGACATCGGCAGCAACTCATTCCGTTCCACCACCGACCGCATCAAGCAGGACGCGCGTGAGAAAGGCCTGAGCCTGCGCCAGGTGGCGCTTGAAGCGGTGAGCCCGCGACCAAACTTCATCGGCACGCCGGAGCACGTGGCCGATGAGCTGATCCGTTGGTTCGACGCCGGTGCCAGCGACGGCTTCATCCTTGGATTCGCCGCACAGCGCGAAGGCCTGGACGATTTCGTGACCCAGGTGCTGCCGATCCTGCAGGCCCGTGGCTACCACCAGCGTGAACTGCAGGGGCAGACGCTGCGTGAGCATCTGGGCCTGCCGTACAAGGCCAGCCGCCATTCGACCGATGCCGAACCGGCGCGGAAGGCGGGGTAGGGCGATGAGCGGAGAGAATTCGGTAGCGCCCGGCCATGCCCGGCGAGACCCCGCGTCCATCGGCGTGCTGCCCGAAATCGCGGCACGCGCCGAGGCGGCCATCGCGATCCGCCATGACCTGCACCGGCATCCGGAGCTGGCCTTCGATGAGCACCGCACCAGCGCCCGTGTGGCCGAGTTGCTGCAGCAGTGGGGCTATGAGGTGACCACCGGCCTCGGTGGCACCGGCGTGGTCGGTACGCTGCAGCGCGGGCAGGGCAGCCGTCGCCTCGGCCTGCGCGCCGACATCGATGCACTGCCGATCCACGAGGACTCGGGGCTGGCCTACGCCAGCCAGAACGAAGGGCTGATGCATGCCTGTGGCCACGATGGGCACACCGCCATCCTGCTGTCCGCCGCGCATTACCTGGCCCATCACGGCAATATCGACGGCACCCTGCAGCTGGTGTTCCAGCCGGCCGAGGAGACCGGTTCGGGCGCATCGAAGATGATTGCCGACGGCCTGTTCGAGCGCTTCCCGGTGGACGCGATCTATGGCCTGCACAACTGGCCGGGCGTGCCGGTGGGCCACTTCGGCTTTGTCGATGGCCCGGCGATGGCGTCGGTGGACTGGGCACGGCTGAAGGTGATCGGAAAGGGTGGCCACGGTGCCGAGCCGCAGGGCAGCGTGGATCCGATCCTGGTCGCCGCGCACATCATCACTGCGCTGCAGAGCGTGGTGTCGCGCAATGTCGATCCGCGGCAGATGGGCGTGGTCACCGTCGGCTCGATCCACGGCGGCCAGGCCGCCAATGTGATTCCGGACGTGGTCGAGCTGAAACTGACCGTGCGCGCCTACCTGCCGGAGGTACGCGACACCCTGCGGCGCCGGGTCACCGGGATTGCCGAGCAGACCGCTGCCGCGTTCGGTGCGCGCGCCGAGATCGAGTTCCCGCGCGGTTTCCCCAGCGTGATCAACCACCCGCAGCAGACTGCCTACATCCGCGAGGTCGCTGTGCGGGGATTCGGTGCAGAACACGTGGTGCCCGAATTCGCGCCACGCACCGCCAGCGAGGATTTCGCCTTCCTGCTGCAGGCGCGGCCGGGCAGTTTCGTGTTCGTCGGCAACGGCGACAGCGCGCCGCTGCACAGCCCGCGCTACGTGTTCAACGACGCCGCAATCGCACCCGCCGCCAGCCTGTGGGCACGGCTGGCCGAAGACTATCTGGTGAAGGACGTGGCATGAGCAGCAACGAACGCTTCTTCTACACCTCGGTGGATGATCCGCTGGCACGGCCTCTGTTCGATGGCCTGGAACAGGAGTACGACAGCCGCTACGCCGACGTGCGCCGACGCATCGGCGGCAGCGCCCGCGAGGAGCTGCAGCGCTACCCGGCGCAGGCCTTTGCGGCCCCGGTCGGTGCCTTCGTGCTGCTGCTGCGCGACGGGGTGGCGATCTCCGGCGGCGCGTTCATGCCGCACCGCGATCCGGATACCGCCGAGTTCAAGCGGATCTGGACGTTGCCCGGGCTGCGTCGCCAGGGCATCGCGCGGCGCGTGCTGCAGGAGCTGGAAGACCAGGCGGCGCGGCAAGGATACCGGCGGGTGTTCCTGACCACCGGCTTCCGCCAGCCTGAAGCGGTTGGCCTGTACCTCAGCCATGGTTACACCGCGCTGTTCGATCTGGATGCGGATCCCGAAACCATTGCGCACCTGCCGTTCGAAAAGCACCTGCGGGCACCGGCGCCCGTCATCGTGCCTGCGCAGACCCAGCTGCAAGGAGCCCACGCGTGAGCACGCCTTCGACCGCGCTGGATGGCATTGCAACCCGGCCGGCGCCCGCACCGGCGCTGAAGATCGTGCCGGCCCGGCATCCGCTGCAGGTGTTCGGCACAGTATTGGCACTGGCGCTGATCCTGATCGGGTTGCAGTCCGTACTGGGTAATCCGCGCTGGGGCTGGGGCACCTTCGCTGAGTGGTTCTTCGCACGCCCGGTGCTCGAGGGCCTGGGCCGCACGCTGCTGCTGACCGCACTCGGTACCGGTCTCGGTTTCGCGCTGGGCACCTTGCTTGCGCTGGCCCGCGTCTCTGGTTCGCCGCTGCTGTCGGCGGTGTCGTGGGGCTACGTGTGGTTGTTCCGCTCGATCCCGCTGCTGGTGCTGTTGCTGCTGCTGAACAACCTGGGCTACCTGTACAGCACCATCGAGCTGGGCGTGCCGTTCACCGGCATCAGCCTGTTCTCGTACCCGACCACGCAGCTGATCGGTGTGTTCACCGCCGCGGTACTGGGCCTGACCCTGAACCAGGCCGCGTTCTCGGCCGAGGTGATCCGCGGTGGCATCCTCTCGGTCGACCACGGCCAGTACGAGGCCGCGGCCGCACTCGGCCTGCCGCGCGGTCGCCAGGTGCGCCGCATCATCCTGCCGCAGGCGATGCGTTCGATCCTGCCGGCCGCGTTCAACGATGTGATTGGCCTGGCCAAGAGCACCTCGGTGGTCTACGTGCTGGCGCTGCCTGAGCTGTTCTACACCGTGCAGGTGATCTACCGCCGCAACCTGGAAGTGGTGCCGCTGCTGATGGTGGCCACGGTCTGGTACCTGGTGATCCTGACCGTGTTGTCGCTGCTGCAGCGGCGCGTGGAACAGCGCTTCGCGCGCGGCCAACTGCAGCGCGAGCGTTCGGTGTCGCGAGTGTCATCGCCCCCGCGTGTGCAGAGCGATGCCGCGCCGCGCGTGGCCAACCGCCCGCGCATCGCCACCCAGGTTGAAGCGGGCGAGGGCGCTGCGGTGTCGCTGCATGGTGTGGGCAAGGTGTTCGGCGAGCAGCCGGTGCTGGAAGACGTGAACCTGGACCTGCGCGCTGGAAGCGTGACGGTTCTGATCGGCCCGTCCGGCGCCGGCAAATCCACGCTGCTGCGGCTGATCAACCACTTGGAGCGTGCCGACAGCGGCTATGTGACCGTGGGCGGCCAGCTGATCGGCTACCGCCGCGAGGGTGACACCTTGTACGAACTGCCCGAGCGTGAGATCCGCCGCCGTCGTGCGGAAGTGGGCATGGTGTTCCAGGGCTTCAACCTGTTCCCGCACCTGACCGCGCTGGAGAACATCATCGAAGCGCCGATCGCAGTACGCGGTGTGCCGCGCGCGCAGGCCGAGCAGCAGGCGCGCACGCTGCTGGAGCGGGTCGGCCTGGCCGACAAGGCCGATGCGTTCCCGCGCCAGCTGTCCGGTGGCCAGCAGCAGCGCATCGCGATCGCCCGCGCGCTGGCGCTGCAGCCGAAGGTGCTGCTGTTCGACGAACCCACGTCGGCGCTGGATCCGGAACTTGTGGCCGAGGTGCTGAGCGTGATCGAAGAACTGGCCCGTTCGGGTACCACGCTGGTGATCGTCACCCATGAGCTGAGCTTCGCCCGCCGCGTGGCCGACCACGTGGTGATGATGGACCAGGGCCGGGTGATCGAGCAGGGCACGCCCGAGGCCCTGTTCGAGCGCCCGCGCCAGCAACGCACCGCCGATTTCCTGGCCAAGACCCTGTAACCCTCAAGGAATGCCATGAGCCCTGCAGCACCCCGTCGCCCCTCACGCAGCACCTTGTTGATCGCAGGCGTGCTGGTCATCGGCATCGCCGGCATCGTCTACTCGCGCGTGCGCCAGGCCCCGGATGCCGGCGCCGTGGCCGCGACCAGCCTGGCCCGCGCGAACACCGCCATCCTGAAGGGCACGCTCGACCCGAAGGCGCAGGCCCTGATTCCGGCTGGCTACCGCTTCGTCACGCCGGGGGCGTTCACCGTGGCGACTCATCCGGGGCAGCTGCCGCTGGCCGACTACGGCGCCGACAGCAAGGGCGTGGTCGGCATCGAGCCGGACATCGCGCGCCTGATCGCCGATGCGCTGGGCCTGAAGCTGGTGATCGTGCCGGTGGCGTGGGCCGACTGGCCGCTGGGGCTGGAATCGGGCAAGTACGATGCGGTGCTGTCGAACGTGACGGTCACCGAGGAGCGAAAGAAGAAGTTCGATTTCTCCAGCTACCGTTACGACCTGCTGGGCATCTACACGCGCACTGATGGGCCGATCCAGAAGATCGAAAAGCCGGCCGACGTTGCCGGGCTGAAGGTGGTGGTCGGTGCCAGCACCAACCAGGACCAGATCCTGCGGCAGTGGGACCAGCAGAACATCGCTGCCGGCTTGAAGCCGGTGGAGTACCAGTACTTCGATGACGCGGTGGTCGGCCGGTTGGCGGTGATCACCGGGCGGGCCGATGTCTCGTTCGAGCCCAATGCCACCGGCGCGTACTCGGCACGCGACGGCAAGGTGCGGCGCGTGGGCCTGTTCCCCGGCGGCTGGCCGAACGCTGCGGCGATCTCGGTGACCACCCGCAAGGGCAGCGGCCTGGCCGATGCGGTGACGCAGGCGCTGAACACGCAGATTGCCAGTGGTACATATGCGCAGGCGCTGAAGCGATGGAACGTGGCCGAGGAAGCTGTGCCGCAGTCGCAGACCAACCCGCCGGGATTGCCGACGCTGCAATGACACCGGGCGTGGCCCGGGTGACCCCCCGCTTTGTAGAGCCAAGCCTTGCTCGGCTGCTTTACCAGCGCGCCTCCAGCGTTTTGAACGGTTTCGCCAGCCGCACACCCTCGGCATCGAAGTCGGAAACGCTATGCCCATCCACACGCACCGTCTTCGGCATGGTGCGCGCCGGCCACCAGACTTTCACTGCCGTCCCGCTGCGCAACCCCTTGCCCAGCGTGACCGTCAGCGTGCCGTCGCGCTGCCGCGCCTGCATCTGCAACGTGCCATACGCGGTCGGCAGCCGCTCCACCGCCAACCCATCGCCCGCCACCCACGACAGCGGCGTGCCCGGCAGCAATGACAATGCATCATCGTCTTCGCGCATCAGCATGCCGAACAGCGTGCGGCCATACTCGGCACCAATCCAGGTATGCGGCATGTCGCCCAGGTAGCGGGGGAAACGCAGCCGCGAGTGCACGACCTCGGCCAGTACCTGCCACTCAAGCGGGCGCCGATCATGCAGCAGTCCCTGCAGCAGCTCATCGGCAACCTGCGGTTGGCCCAGGTGCACATAGCTCAGCACGTTGCGGATCTCATACGGCGTATAGGCGTACAGCGCTTCGGGCTGGCTGCGCTTGCGCACATCCTCCAGATAACGCGCGAAGGTGGTCCGCAGTGCCTCGGCGGGCAGCACGCTCTGCGCACCGGTGGGGTCCAGTGCGATCGATACGCCGGTTGGATCGCCATCGCCCAGGTCGGCCGAGGAGGGGATGAAGTCGATGCCCTTCCACGCCATCGTCGCCTGGATAGAGGCGTGCAGCGCGCCGTAGAGCAGCTTGTATTGCTCGCGCGCCCAGACAGCAGTCTCGTGGTCGCCCAGTGCCTCGGCCAGCCACGCGCCGTCGTGCCAGCCCTTCAGTCCCCAGTAGTCATCCCAGTAGCTGTGGGTGGGCGAGGGGTAGCCCTCGTGGCTGATCGACGGCGCAATGATGCCCGCGAAGCGTTCCGGTGCCGGCTGGTCGGCCTTGTAGCCGGGCACCAGCGTGCGCTCGCGCAGTTCCTGCAGAAAGCGCAGCGCCGCTTTCACTTTCGGCAGATAGGCGCGCACTGTTTCTGGCCCGCCATCGAGGCGCGCGACATCGGCCACCAGCGTCACGTACTGGCCCTGGCTGTCGTACTCGATGTCCGAACCAAAGCCGGTGTTGACACTGCCATCGTCGTTGAGGATCGGCGAGACCAGGCCGTTGGCATGCACGCCGTGTTCGCTGTACCAGGCCAGGTAGTCGCGCGCGACGCGTGCTTCGCCCATGCGCAGCAGCACCGCCGAGGTGGCCATGCCGTCGCGGATGAAGGAGCGGTTGTAGTTGCGGGGCCCGGGCTGCATGGCCGGGCCGGTCTGGTTGATCAGCATGTAGGCGGCCTGCGCGCGCAGCATGTCGACCAGTGAGGGATCGGGCAGGCGCAGCCCGACCTGGCCCAGCCGTGCCTGCCAGTCCGCAGAGGCCTGCGTGGCCAGGGAATCGAACGCCGTATTGGCATCGCGGGGCAGCGTGGCCAGATCAAGCGCAGGCGCCTCGGGCAGTGCGCCCTTGCTATCGGCGGCGGCAGTACCCAGCGGGAACGCGACCACGATGGCATCGCTGGCGCCCGGTGCCAGTGATACACGGTAGTTGAGCGCGGCGGCGGCAAGACCCTGGTCATCACGCGCCTGTTGCGTGGAGGGCAGCTGGCCGGCAGCCAGGGTCGCGGTGATTTCCGTTGCGCCTTCCCTGCCAAACGGCGCCGCGCCGGACGCAGCCACCGGCGTGAGCGACTGCAGCAGCGTGCGTCCATTGATGCGCACGGCCTGTCCATCGATCGCCACATCGCGGATGGGTGACAGCCCGCCGTTCTGCCACGGTGGATTCATCTGCATCGGGCGCACGACCAGGCTGAGCGTGCCGTCGATCCTGGTGCCGCCGGTGTTGTGCAGGCGATGACGCAGGAAGGTCACCGGCTGGCCATTGCGCTCGATGGCGAACGCTTCACTGCGCAGCTCCAGGCCAGGTTGCGGTGACCAGGTAGCGGAGGGCATCGGCTTCCAGCCGTCCTGCAATGCATGCTGCACGTTCTGCCCGGCCGCACCCGCAGTGCTCCCATCGGCGCTGCGCCAGATCGGCTGCACCAACGGCGCGCCCTTGAAGGCTTCCAGGTTTCCGTACTCGTCGAAGATCGATTTCTGTCGTCCTGCGTGCACGCCGACGGCCGTCCAATAGGTCTGCTGCATCTGCAGTGAGGCTGGGAACAACGGGCGCTCCGCGCCGCTGGCGGCGATCTGATACTGCTTCATCGGTGTCATCACGGCTTTTGGGCCGAGCAGGCGCAGGCGTGCCACCTTTGGTGCAGATCCATCCACGCTCAGGCGGAATGCACGCACGGCCTGTGCGGCATTGGCGGCCAGCCAGCTCTGGCGGTGGCTGGCCGCCTGCGCATCGTGCGCGAGGTCCTGCCACCGGCCCTGTGCATCCTGAACCTGCAATCGGGCAGGGCCGCGGCTGCCATCAGCCCAGTCGACCACCAGACCAGCCGTCGATTGAGCCTGCGGCAGCGTGATCTCTAACGCATGGGATCCATTTGTCCCGGCCGGAATCGGGACGGTGCCGCCGCCTTGCCAGAGCGCTGCTGCCTGCGTTGCATCGATACCGCTGATGCGTGCGCTGAGCGTGCTGTCCAGCGGCTCCATCTCGAAGATCGACACGCCCCAGTCGGAGGTGCGCTGCGGGCTGGCCAGCCGCAGGTAGCGCGCCTGCCGCGGTGCGAAGTACAGCGTTTCCACGTCGCCCAGCGAATCGGCCATCGTGTACGCAGTCTGCCACTGCGTGCCGTCCATTGACGTCTGCAGTGAATAGCCTTCCGGGTTCGATACATCCCAGGTGAGGCGCGCGCCGGCCAGCAGGGTGGGCGCGCCCAGGTCGATCTGGAACCAGTGGCCGGGGCTGAAGGCACCGCCGGTGACGGTCTTCGGGTCGCCGTCGATCAGGTGGCTGATCGCCATCGCCGGCACCTGCTGCGAGGAGCTGCTGGCCTGCCATTGGCTGCGCGGGGGGAGTGCCTGTGCGCTGGAGGCCAGGGCGGCCAACAGCAGGGCAGCGGCAGGGCGCAACGGGAAAAGCGGTGTGGAGACCTTGGAGCGTTCGGCGCGCAACGTCATTACTGGCAGCCTCGCAGGATCGACCGGAATCGGGCGAGCGCTACGCTAGCAAGGGATGTAATCGGTTACATGACGCACTGCAGCGCCGCTGGACGCTGGCCCCGCCATCACGGGAGGGCTGACGGATGTGGCTCTGGACGTGTAGCGCGGATTGGCTAGGGTCACATCGCAAGTCTTTTAGTTTGGTTGTCATTTGACAACTTACGTGAGCCGTGTGCAGACTATGGAGAACAAGGAATGTCTCGAGCGCGTCATCCAGACAAGGACATCGAAGCGGCGTTGCAGTTCGCGGAGGACCGCGGGTGGAGGCTCCGTATGGCGGGCGGCCATGCGTGGGGCCGGATGTATTGCCCTTACAACGACACCGATTGCCGATGCGGGGAGTTCTGCATCGTGAGCGTCTGGAGCATGCCGCGAAGCGGCAGCCATCATGCAAGGGCCTTGCGGCGTGTGGTCGAGAACTGCAGTCGTGAGCAATGAGATCAGGCTTCGTCAGAAGCGAAGGGGTCAATCATGGAATTCAACTTCACCCTGAAGTACCGCTTGCCGGACACAGGCAATGAAATCGGCGTCCTCGAGCAGCGCCTGGCCGAAGGCGGCTGTGACGACGCGCTTGTGGGCCTTGGGCTGCCGGGACGGCTGGCCCTGGCGTTCTGCCGCGAAGCAGACAGCGCAGGGGCTGCCCTGCGTTCGGCGCTGGACGATGTGCAGCGGGCCGTGCCCGGTGCCGAACTGGTTGAAGTGAGCCCCGATCTGGTGGGGCTCACTGACGTCGCAGACCTGCTCGGAATGTCGCGCCAGAACATGCGGAAGCTCATGCTGGCCAACCCGCAGTCGTTTCCGTCCCCCGTGCATGACGGCTCGACCTCGATCTGGCATCTGGTCGACATTCTCGGTTGGCTGCGAGCGCGCGGCAGCGGGAAAGTCACGACGGAAATGACCGAGCTCGCCGCCGCTGCGCTGCAGATCAATCTGGCCCGGGAAGGGCGCAGGCTTCACCCGAAGACGTAGCAGCGGCCAGAATCGGAGCCCATCGCATTACAGCTCCACCGTCTCCCACCATCGCGTACCCGCCTGCGGCGCCTGCATGTCCAGCGCTTCGCCCATCATCGGCGTGGCCACCGGAACATTCTTCGCTGCGGCCAGCGCGGTGATCCGTTCGAACGGCTGCTGCCACTCGTGCAGGGCCAGGTCGAAGGTGCCGTTGTGGATCGGCAGCAGCCACTTGCCGCGCAGGTCCAGGTGCGCCTGCAGCGTCTGTTCCGGCTGCATGTGCACGAACGCCCAGCGCGGATCGTAGGCACCGGTCTCGATCATGGTCAGGTCGAACGGGCCGTACTTTTCGCCGATGGCCTTGAAGCCGTCGAAGTAGCCGGTGTCGCCGCTGAAGAAGATGCGGAAGTCGCCGTCCTGGATCACCCATGACGCCCACAGGCTACGATCACTGTCGCCCAGTCCGCGGCCGGAGAAATGCTGGCCGGGGGTGGCGGTCAGGCGCAGGCCATTGGCCTCGGTCGATTGCCACCAGTCCAGCTGTTCGACCTTGCTGGCGTCCACGCCCCAGGCGATCAGCTGGTCGCCGACGCCGAGCGGTGCAATGAAGCGCGCGGTCTTGCCGGCCAGCTGCATCACCGCTGCGTGGTCGAGGTGGTCGTAGTGGTTGTGCGAGAGGATCACGCCGGCGATCGGCGGCAGATCGTCGATGCTGATCGGCGGCGCATGGAAGCGGGCCGGGCCCATCCACTGCACCGGCGAGGCGCGCTCGGAGAACACCGGGTCGGTCAGCCAGTACTGGCCGCGCAGCTTCAGCAGGATCGTAGAGTGCCCCAGCCGGAACAGGCTGCGGTCCGGCGCGGCGTCCAGTGTGGCGCGGTCCAGCGGCTGCACTGGAATCGGGTGCGCGGGCACGGTGCCCTTGGGTTTGTTGAAGAGGAACGTCCACCAGATCTCCAGGCCGTCGCGCAGGCCCATCGCTGGACGGGGCAGGGCATTGCGGAACTTGCCATCACGGTACTGCGGCGACTCGGGGAAGTCGGGGAGGGACCAGGACTTGCAGAAGGTGTAGGCGGTCACGGCGAGGATTCCAAGCAGGAGGACAAGGAGCAGGCGCTTCATGGGTGACGTCCGCTGAGTACACTGCACAGTGTAGTTTCGGGTTTTCCAAAAGTACACTGCCGAGTGTAAAATGGAAGCATCCGTTCAGTTATCCGGTTCCCGCCATGCCCCGTGCCCCGCAACGCCTGACCGACCGCAAACGCGAAGCCATCGTGCGCGCGGCGGTGGAGGAGTTCCGTGCCGCGGGCTACGAGGCGACCAGCATGGACCGCATTGCCGAGGCGGCCGGGGTCTCCAAGCGCACCGTCTACAACCACTTCCCGAGCAAGGAAGCGCTGTTCTCGATGATCCTGGAGGAGCTGTGGGAGCGCAGCGTGGCCAGCGACGCATTGCCGTACCGCGCCGACCAGCCGCTGCAGACGCAGCTGCTGCAGTTGCTGGGCCAGAAGCTGGAACTGCTCAGCGATGCCAACTTCATCGACCTGGCGCGGGTGGCGATGGCCGAGATCATCCACTCACCGGAGCGTGCGCAGGCCATCGTCTGCCGCATGGGTGAAAAGGAAAGCGGCGAGAGTGCGTGGATCCGCGCGGCCATCGCTGATGGCCGGTTGCGTGAGGTTGATCCGGAGTTCGCCGGCCACCAGCTGCACGGGCTGGTGAAGAGCTTTGCGTTCTGGCCCCAAGTTACGATGGGGCAGGCGCCGTTGAACGCAGAGGAGCGTGCACGCGTGGCCGAATCGGCGGTGGCGATGTTCCTGGGTTTCTACGCGGTCTAGCTGGCGGCGAAGCGGCGGAACTCGTCGGCCGGCAGCGCCGCCGAGTACAGATAGCCTTGGCCGACATCCACGCCCAGGGCCCGCAGCTTCTGCTCCTGCGCCAGGGTTTCGGTACCTTCGGCCACCACGATCGCGCCGCAGCGGTGCGCAACCTCGACGATGAAGCGCACGATCGACTGCGACTTGGCGTCGGACAGTGTGGCGATCAGCGCCTGTTCGATCTTGACCTCGGCGATGGCCAGCTGCGAGAGCAGGATCAGGGTTGAATAGCCAGCGCCGAAATCATCCAGCGACAGGGTGACCTCCGCCGCCAGCAGCTGTGCGATGTTGGCATCTACCACGTCGCGCTCGACGATCTCGGTCCATTCGACGATCTCCAGGCGCAACATCACGCCAGGCACATCGTGCAGCTGCAGCAGTTCCTGCAGGCGCAGGCCGAAGTCGGGCAGGCGCAGTGACTCGGCCGAAACGTTCACTGCGATCTTCAGTTGCGTGCCATCGCGTCGGCACTGCTGCAGGAAGTGGATGGCCGACTGCAGCGTGGCCCATTCCAGTTCAGCCAATCGCCCCTGCCGGCGCAGCAGGGAGATCACCCGCATCGGCGCGATCAGCCGGCCCTCGCCGTCGCGCATGCGCAGCAGTGCTTCGGCGCCGACCAGTTTGCGATCCTGCAGGCGATGCTTGGGCTGGTAGCACAGCGGTGCGTCGCCCTGCTGCAGCCAACGTTCGAGAGCGACTTCGATCAGGGCGTCGATCTCGCTGTCGCGCTGGATCGGGTCGTCGAAGAACACGACGCCGGATTCGATCGCACTCAGTGCAACGGTGATCGCACGGAACGGAAGATGTCCTTCGTCGGCATCTACGGGGGGCTTCAATTCGACTACTGCACAGCGGAACAGCGGCCGGAAACCGGGCCAATCGCGGCCGACCTGCTCGGCCAGGTTGCTGGCCAGCTCGGTGATCTGCGGTTGCGTGCGCAGTTCGGACAAGGCCAGGTCGCGCACCAGGATCGCCAGCGCGGCATCGCCGAACTGGTAGATCTCCAGTTGCGTGGCCGGCAGCGAGGGCAGCAGCCGATGTACTTCTTCGGTGCTGTCGCGCTGCCAGATACCGTTGTCCTGCAGCGGACCATAGCGCAGGCGCAGATCGCGCAGGTTGCCCATCTCGGCCACGATCAGGCAGGCCTTGCCGATGCCGTCGTTGTCGCGCCAGTAATGCTGCAGGCGTTCGCCGAGCGCACGCATGTTGGGCAGGCCACTGATCGGATCGATGCGCAGCCAGGCCTGTTCGCGCTGGCGTTGTGCATCGATCTGCGCATCGTTGTAGACCAGTGCGAACACCGCGCCGAGCATCAGCAGTGAGAGTGGCAGTGCCAGCAGGCGCTGGATTGCCAACTCCTCCACGGGCAGCTGATGGGCGCCGATGATTGCTACCCCCAGTGCCAGGCCCAACGCAGTGACGACGATACGAACGCCCCAGGCCTGCAGGATCAGGCGCAGCGAGAGTTCATTGAGCATGCGTGGGTGCAGGCGCCTGCGCAGCCAGACGCCGGCCAGCATCTGCAGCGTGGCCTCGAGGCCGGCAGGCAGGAAATACTGGGTGCCGGCGAACTGGTAGCGGGCCAGCAGGCTGGCGCCCAGGCAGGCCAGGCCACCGCGCCAGCCGCCGAGCAGGCCGCTGACCAGCAGGATGTCGAAACCCAGGTGGAGCTTGACCACGCCCTGGCTGTAGCGGGCCACGAACCAGGAATTGAACAGGTAGATCAGGCCCAGCGCCACGCCCACGTACAGGCGGCGGCCTTCAATGGCGTGGCCGGCGCGGCGGGTGGCGATCAGCAGCACGCCGATCATGCCGATCACCGCCGTGGCCTGCAGCAGGTACAGCGGCAGGCTGGGCAGGGCGCTGTCCAGGACCTGGGCCGAGACCCGTGAAAGCGCATCCATAGCAGGTTCCCGCCTGTGACCGACGGCCGGTGACGAGCAGCGTAGTCGCAGCAGCGCGCAGGTTCAATTGCGCTGGCTGCGTTCGGGCAGGAGGTGTTCGGCCATGAAATCCACGAACGCGCGTACACGCGGCTGCTGATGGCGATGGCTTGGCCAGAGGGCCCAGAAGGTGCTTCGCTCAGTGCTCCATGGGTCCAGAACGCTGACGAGCGAACCGCGGTCCAGCGCATCACGCGTGGCGAAGTCGGGCAGGCACGCAATGCCATGGCCATCGATGGCCATGTGCAGGATCGTCTCAAGATGATTGGCGGTCATTGCGGCAGTCAGCCGGGTTTCAGCGCCTCCCTCACGTGCGGGCAGTGGCCAGCGTTCGATCAGGCCGGTGCCGGGAAAGCGATGGAGAAGGCATGCGTGGCCGCTCAGCTCTTCCGGGTGCTGCGGCGTGCCACGCTGGGCGAAGTACGCAGGGGCGCCCACGCACAGCAGGCGGGTACTGCCGAGGTTGCGGCCGTGCAGCCGGGAGTCGGCGGGGCTGCCTGTGCGGACGACGGCATCGAAGCCTTCCTCGATGACATCGACCAGGCGGTCGCTGAAGTGCAGGTCGAGTTCGATGGCGGGGAAGCGCTGCGCAAACGCCGAAAGCACCGGCAGCATCAGACCGCTGGCGAGTGGAAGACTGACCTTCAGGCGACCGCTGGGCGCGGCGTGGGCATCGGTCAGTTCGCGTTCTGCCGCAGCGACCTCGATCATGATGCGGCGGCAGCGTTCAAGGAACTGCTCGCCTTCGGCAGTCAGGCTGACGCTGCGGGTATTGCGATTCAGCAGGCGGGCGCCCAGGCGCTCTTCCAGCCGGGCGATGGTCTTGCTTGCGGCCGAAGGGGTGATGCCACGCTGTCGTGCTGCGGCCGCGAAGCTGCGTGCTTCGGCGACCAGAACGAAGAGGCTGAGACCGGCAAAGCTGTCCATGACGTGGCCATTGATGACGTTTGTGTCATTAAAGTATGGAGCGAATGACGGATTCTTACGCAATAGCGTCGTCGATAGCATCAATGCGGTGGCGCTTGGCCACGCTCGAGTTTCATCGACATGTCTGTTGCCTCTGCTGAGACGGCCGGATCATCACGCTTTGGCGTGGTGCTGGCAGGGTGTCTGACGGCGCTCACCATTCCCTTGAGCATTGCCAGCCCCGCCGTGGGCATTCCTGCCATCCGGGACGCGCTGGGCGGTTCCCCTGCGGCGTTGTCCTGGATCATCAACGCCTATCTGTTGACCTACGGCTGCACCACGCTGGTGGCCGGTGGACTGGCCGATCTGCATGGCAGGCGCCGGATCTGGATTCTGGGCGGCGCGTTGTTTGCGCTCGTCACCGGCCTGATTCCCTTGATGCCCGATGTGGCGTGGATCAATGTCCTGAGACTGCTCCAGGGGATGGCGGCGTCGGCAGCGTTTGCCGGCGCGATGGCGTCGCTGGCGCAGGTGTTCGACGGCCAGGCGCGGGCAAGGGTTTTCAGCCTGATCGGCACCACCTTTGGTGCAGGGGCCGCAGGCGGTCCGCTGCTGGCGGGCGGGTTGATCGATGCGCTGGGCTGGGAATGGGTGTTCTTCCTGCCTGCGTTGCTGGCCGCCCTGACCGTACCGCTGGTCGCCCTGTCATCCGCCGAATCGAGAAACGCCGGTTCGCCGCGCCTGGATTGGCTGGGGGCCATCACCTTCATGCTGGCGCTGGGCTCACTCACCTACGCCATGATCGTGTTGCCGGAACGTGGCTTGCTGCATCCGCAGACGCTGGTACTGCTGGCGCTCCCGGTGGTGTTGCTGGGCCTGTTCATTGCCGTGGAGCGCTCCCATCGAACACCGCTGCTGGATCTCGGCCTGTTCCGCAACCGGCGCTTTGTTGGCGTGCAGATTCTCGCCGCTGCACCCGCGTTCTCCTACGTCGTCCTTCTGGTCGTGCTGCCGGCGGGCTTCATCGGTGTTGAAGGACTGCGACCCACCGAGGCTGGACTGGCGATGGCAGCGCTGTCTGCACCCTTGCTGGTTGTTCCCCTGGTTGCCGGCTACCTGCTGCGCTGGATTCCGGCGCGGACGCTGTGCTGTGCGGGCCTGCTGATCGGTGCTCTTGGGCTGGCATGGCTGGCGCAGGTGTTCCAGTTCCCGTCGGTGCGCTGGATGCCGATGCTGGTCATCGGAATCGGCATCGGCCTTCCCTGGGGGATCATGGATGGCCTGGCGGTCAGCGTGGTCGGCAAGGAACAGGCCGGCATGGCCGCTGGCATCTTCAATGCGATGCGACTGGCAGGCGATTCCATTGCCCTCGCGCTTGTCGGCATCATGCTCTCGGCCCGGATTGGCGGGAACATGATGCTGGAGGCCGGCGTCGTGGCCCGTGCCGCCGTGCGCAGGCTGTCCATGGGCGACCTTGGCGGAGCGGTGGAGGCATTGCCCGGCGTTTCGAGAACGGCGCTTGCCCAGGCATACGTGGAGGCCGTCCGTGGCCAGCTGTTTGTCCTGGCGATGGCGACCGTGCTGACCGCCATCGTGCTTGGGTACCTGTTGCGCGAAGAGGTCGAGCCTGGCCTGAGCAGGGGCAGTCAGTAGCGCGGGTCGGCGATGGCCGGCAGCACCAGTTCGCGCACGAAGCCGGACGGTGACAACTGCAGCAGCGCGCGCACCATCGCAACGACGTCGTGCACCGGCACCAGTTCACCGTCGCCGCGCGCTGCGGCCTCTGAAACCGGAACCGACAGCGCATCGTCGGTGTTGA
This sequence comes from Stenotrophomonas sp. YJH_SMC_133, assembly GCF_059370655.1. Classification (NCBI taxonomy): domain Bacteria; kingdom Pseudomonadati; phylum Pseudomonadota; class Gammaproteobacteria; order Lysobacterales; family Lysobacteraceae; genus Stenotrophomonas; species Stenotrophomonas sp. YJH_SMC_133. Next base: position 94,929 of record NZ_JCAFTW010000013.1, read on the forward strand.
GGTAGCCCAGCTGCAGGCTGGTCACCGCCAGGCGGCGATCGCGGAAACCCTCGCGCAGTGCATCGGCGATGCCGTTGAGTGCGAACTTGGATGCACCGAACGCCACTTCCGGGCGGCCGCTGCGCGGCAGTGCCGAGGTCGACCCGGTCAGCACCAGCTGCGGGCGTGGCGCGCCCAGCACCCGCGGCAGCAGGCGCTGCAGCAGCACCAGGGTCGCGGTGATGTTGACGTCGACCAGCTGGGTGAGCGCGGCATCGCTCTCGTCGAGGAAGGCGTACTCGTCGCTGAAGGCGGTCTCTTCCCAGATGCCCAGGTTGTGGATCAGCACATCCAGATCGGCCGGTGCCTGCGCTGCGATGTGATTGGCAGCCAGGGTGGGTTGGGAGAGATCGGCCTCGATCCACTGCAGGGTGACACCCTCGGGGCATTCAAGGTCGCGCGGACGGCTGCGCGAAACGCCGATGACGGTGTCGCCCGCACTGCACAGGCCTTCCACGAACGCCCGACCCAGGCCCCTGCTGGCGCCGATGACCATCAATTTCATGTTGCTTCCTTGTTGTACTGCGGCGGCCTCAGTCGGCAGCCAGAATGGTGTCCCAGTCGGCGAACGCGCGCAGGCCGCTGCGCTCGGCGGTAATGATCGAGGCGGTGTTGTCGAGCTGGCAACGGTACTGAGGCTGCAGCCCGGCAGCCTGCGCGGACACGGCCATGGCGTGTACCAGCTGGCGCGCGTGCCCGCGACCGCGGGCCTCGGGCAGGGTCAGCACGCCCATGTCGGCCAGGGCTGGATCCAGGCTCCACGGGTACATGCTTCCCGCGGCAACCAGCCGCTCGCCATCGAAGGCGCCGAACACCTGCCAGTGGTCCAGCTCGACCCAGGCGGCATCGAGATCCTCTTCGCTGGCGTTGGCCTGGAACACCTCGAACGCGGCTGCGTCGGCCGGGTCGAGACGGCGGATATGTAGTGGTGCAGGGCGCGCGGCCAGGGCCGCAAGTTCTGCGGCAGGGAAGTAGAAGACACGATCCGCACCATGCGTGCGCTGGCCGAGCTGCTGCAGGCGCTGTTGCAGCTGTGCCAGCGTCCAGTGCGGTTGCGCGTGCACGTGCAGGCGAGCCGCCAGGGCAGGGCGCAACAGTGCGCGAGCGGGGCCCACGACCGGCTGCAGCAGCATGCCGTCCTCGCCCTCATCGAAATCATCGCTGCACGCCAACTGCAGCTGTGGATCGTCCCGCAGCGTGCGCTGCCCGGAGAACACGCCGCGCCAGGTCGCATCGATCAACGGGGCAAACACATCATCCATGACCGGTGTCTCGCTCAGTGCCGGGGCAGGTCCACCTGCAGGCCGGCGGCCTTCCATTCGGGGTAACCGGCGGCGAGCCGCTGCGCGGTCAGTCCGGCCTCGCGCAGCATCGCCACCGCATCGTTGGACAGCACGCAGTAGGGACCGCGGCAGTACGCGACAATGTGGACGGCACGCGGCAGTTCGTCCATCCGTGCACGCAGTTCCGTAACGGGAATGTTCAGCGCGCCGGGCAGGTGGCCCAGATCGAATTCCTCGCGCGGCCGCACATCCAGCAGCACCACGCTGCTGCGTTGTTCCAGCAGCTGCTCCACGGTCAGTCCTTCCAGCGCATCGCGGCGCTGCAGGCTGTCGTGGATCACGCCGTGCATTTCGCTGCGCTGGTGGTCGGCATAGTCGCGCAGTGCGGCCAGCAGGTTGCCCAGCGGGCCATCACCGCTGCGGTAGAGGATGCGCTTGCCGTCACGGCGGGTCTGTACCAGGCCGGCACGGCGCAGCTGCTGCAGGTGCTGGGAGGTATTGGCCACCGACAGGCCGGTCAGTTCAGCCAGGCGTTCCACGGCGCGCTCGCCTTGGGCGATGTGCTCCAGCAGGGCCAGGCGATGGGCATGGCCGAGCGTGCGGGCGATCTCGGCCAAGGCCTCAAGCGGTGAGGGTGGTGGCTCTGTTGCAGCGTTCATGCGGGGCACGCTAGCATCGCTCTATCATTCAAGCAAATAATTGAAGGTGTGCGATATGCTTGGCCAGGCGACATTCGTGATGGATGCGGTGGTAGTCGGCGTGGGAGCGACCGCAGTAATGGACCTGTGGGCGGTGGTGCAGCGGCGGCTGTTCGGCATTCCCTCGTTGGATTTTGCGATGGTCGGGCGTTGGCTGGGGCACCTGCCACGCGGGCGCTTCCGCCACGATGGCATCGGCCGCGCGGCAGCGGTCGGTGGCGAGCGCGCGCTGGGGTGGACCGCGCATTACGTGATCGGTGTGGTGTTCGCCACGTTGTTGCTGGTCGTGGTCGGGAGCGATTGGGGGCAGGCACCCACCCTGTGGCCGGCGCTGGCCTTCGGCATTCTCAGTGTTGCCGCGCCGTTCTTCATCCTTCAGCCGGGCATGGGTGCCGGCATTGCCGCTTCGAAGACCCCGGCGCCGGGCAAGGCACGCCTGCGCAGCCTGGTGGCGCACAGCGTGTTCGGCGTGGGCATGTACCTTTCCGCGCTGCTGTTGGCCGCGGTTCGTGCAGGGTGAGCGAAAATCGGTGGGGTCACCGGCAACAGGAACACCCCGGCATGGAAGCACCTGATCCCTTCGCTGATGGCATGCCGCTACCGTGGGCATGGCAGGAAACGTTGGCCGATGCGCGCATCGAGCGGCAGTCGATCGGCGTGTCGCGCGCGGATGTAGCCCGTGTGCAACGGCCGGGGCAGGCCGATGCCTTCGTGAAGTCGGAAGTGATCGACGCCTTCAGTGAGCTCGGTGATGAGATCGCGCGCCTGCGCTGGCTGCAGGAACAGGGACAACCGGTACCAACGGTAATTGCCACCGCCGAAGAAGCGGGCCGGCGCTGGTTGCTGATGAGCGCGCTGCCCGGCCGCGACCTGGCTTCGTCGCCGGAACTCGCGCCGCAGCAGCTGGTGGAAATGCTGGCCGACGCGCTGCGCGGGCTGCATGCGTTGCCGCTGGCAGCCTGCCCGTTCGACCAGCGACTGGCCTCGCGCCTGCAGGCCGCGCAGGCCCGCGTCGAAGCGGGCTTGGTGGATGCCGATGATTTCGATGACGAACGCTTGGGCCAGAGTCCGCAGCAGGTCTTCGCTGAACTGTGCAGCACCCGGCCCGATCATGAAGACCTGGTGGTCAGCCATGGCGATGCCTGCCTGCCGAACCTGATGGTGGTCGAGGGGCGTTTCAGCGGTTTCATCGACTGTGGGCGACTGGGTGTTGCCGACCGCTACCAGGACCTGGCGCTGGCCGCGCGCAGCCTGGTCCACAACTTCGGCGACACGCGTTGGGTGGCGCCGTTGTTCCAGCGCTACGGCATGGTTGCCGACGAACGACGGCTGGCGTTCTACCGGTTGCTTGACGAATTCTTCTGAGCCCGCGCCTGGCTGGCGATGGCCGCGCAGATCAGGCCACCCACCACGCTCAGATGTTCCAGCGCGAAGAACAGGGCCAGCTGCTGTTCCGCGCCGTGCTTGGTCCAGAAGGTATGCACGACGACGATGGTCAGCAGCATGAACACTGCCAGCGCGCCGCTGCCCAGCCAGAGCAGGCGATCAAGCAGCAGGCACAGTGCGCCGCCCAGCAGCACCACGGCGCTGGCGAGGTTGAACAGCACAGGCGGTTGCAGCCCGGCGGCCTGCATTTCGGCCACGCTGTTGTCCCACGCCAGCAGCTTGGCCAGGCCCGAGGACAGGAACACCACGGCCAGCAGCAGCCGGGCGAGGAACCACAGCACGCGGCTGTCGAGCAGGGTGGCGATCATCCGTGGCATGCAGGAACTCCGGGTTGAGCGTTGGGCGGGCCGGGCAGCATCGGGCCTCAACAGCGGTTGAGGTCAAGGCTGGCTGAACGAAGCCCGATGGTGGTCGGGTTGTCGCCTTTTAATTGGACGAACGTTCGTTCACTATTTGCGCCATGAGCCGAGCCGACCGCAACGAGCAACGCATCGCGCAGATCCTGCAGGCCGCCCTGCAGTGCTTCCTCGCGAAGGGATTCCACCAGACCAGCATGCGTGACATCGCGCAGGCGGCCGGTGTCAGCCTGGGCAATCTCTACAACCACTTCCCGGGCAAGGAGGCGATCATCCTTGCCGTGGCGGTGGCTGAGAGCGAAGAGCTGGCACCGTTGCTGCAGCGACTGGCCGCGTCCGAAGGCGAGCGCGCACAGGTGCTGGCTTTCCTTCGGGACTTCCACGCACTGTGCCGGCAGCCGGAATGGGCGACGCTCGCCGTCGAAGTGCTGGCCGAGAGCGCACGCAATCCGGCCGTAGCCGAGGCATTTGCGGCCAATCGCAGGCAGTTGCAGGCGGTCCTGGCCGAAGCGCTGCAGCAGGTGGCACAGCGCGAACACCGGCGTCCCGTGTTGGCACCGGCATTGCAGGCGCAGGTGCTGCTGGATGCCATTGAAAGCGATGCACTGCGTCGGGGGCTGGGCGAAGCCGGTGGCGGCGATGAGGCATCGCTGGATCTTGGCCTGCTCGCGCTGCTGCTCGGGGCGCGCGCATGAGTGCCGTTGACCGGCGATTGCACGGCCTTGATCTGGCGCGCTACCTGGCCTTGGCCGGCATGGTGCTGGTCAACTTCCGCCTGGCGATGGCCGTGCCGGCAGAGGGCGCCGGATGGTTGGCAGGCTTCTTCCACTTTCTGGAGGGCAAGGCTTCGGCGACGTTCGTTACGTTGGCTGGCTTGGGCCTGGTGTTGGCCACGCAGCGGCAAGGGTGGTGGCCGGCCAGCGTGCAGACCTGGAGGCGCGCGCTGTTCCTGATGGTGCTGGGCCTGCTCAACCTGACCCTGTTCCCGGCCGATATCCTGCACTACTACGCGGTGTATTTCGCGCTGGCCGTGGTGTGGCTGCGTGCCTCGCCGCGCGTGCTGCTGGCCAGCATCGTGGGCCTGGCGGCCTGTTCGTTCTGGGCGTTGCTGCATTGGGATTACAGCCAGGGATGGAACTGGCAGACGCTGGAATATGCCGGCCTGTGGCAATGGCCGGGCGCAGCCCGCAACCTGCTGTTCAATGGCTTCCACCCGTTGATGCCGTGGCTGTGCTTCTTCCTGCTGGGGATGCTGCTGGCACGGCTTCAGTTGTCGCAGCCGCGGGTACAGCATGCATTGCTGGTGCTGGGGCTGCTGCTGATCGGGGCTGGACATGGCGTGCAGCAGCTTGCGCAGGGAACGCCCTGGCAGGTGTGGCTGGGAACGCAGCCGATGCCGCCGGGACCGGCTTATGTGCTTACGGGTGCGGGTGCGGCCTGCAGTGTCATCGCCGCCTGCCTGTGGCTGGCGCGTGTGCGACCGGGTGACTGGTTGGAGCCGTTCACCGCGGCCGGACGCATGACCCTGACCCTGTATGTGGGCCACATCCTGCTGGGCATGGGCACGCTGGAAAGCCTGGGCCTGCTCGATGGCAGCGCGTCGCTCGCATCGGTGCTGCTGTGGGCGCTGCTGTTCCTGATGCTGGCGACGGGCGCGGCCTGGCTATGGTCGTGGCAGTTCGCACGCGGCCCGCTGGAGACGGTGATGCGGCGCATCGCAGGCTAGTTCCCTGGTCGTGCTGAATCGATGTTGTGACGGACATGTCTGTGCCGCGGCGAACGCATCTGCGATAGTGGTGGCAGGTAACACTTTCCGCTTGCATCCATGTCATTCGCTTCGGCGCAGCATCTCGGCGAAGTCCTGCAACAATCCTATGGCATCACCCCCACCGCCGTGGTGCCACGCCCGGTGGGCGCCGACGCCAATGCCAGCGTGTATCGCGTCGATGCGCGGCACGGGCAGTGGTGGTTGAAATGCCGTACCTACCAGGTCGCCCCAGCGGTGTGGGACAGCCTGCATTGGATGCGCGGCACGCTGGGTATCGATGAGATCGTCGCGCCGTGGCCGGCGTTGACCGGTGGTGCGTCTGTGCAGCGCTGGGGATTGCAGTTCACCCTGTTCCCGTATGTGGAAGGCCAGTCCGGATTCGAGGCGGCGTTGAGCCGCACGCAGTGGAAACGGCTGGGGGAGGTGCTGCGGCGCCTGCATGGCGCGCAGTTGCCAGCGGAACTGCAGCAGGCACTGCCGATCGTACGGCTGGAAACCGCGGCGCTGGAGACCGTCGGGCAATGGTTGGCCGGCGAGGGCCTGGCGGCCGCGAAGGACGGGCTGGGTCGCGCATTCGTTTCGGTATGGGATCAGCAGCATGCGCGCATCGCGGCGCTGCATGCGCAGGCACGGGAGCTGCTCGCGGCGTTGCAGGACGCGCCGGTAGACCTGCATCTGTGCCACACCGATCTGCATGCCGGCAACCTGCTGATGGGCAATGACGGGGGCCTGCACCTGATCGATTGGGATGGTCTGTCGCTGGCCCCGCGCGAGCGTGACCTGATGTTCATCGGTGCCGCTGTTGGCGGGCGCTGGGGTCGCGAGAATCCACTGGGGTTCGAGGAGGGCTACGGCAGCGATCGCGGTGACCCGCGCTGGATCGCCTGGTACCGGCACTGGCGCATTCTGCAGGACCTGATCGAGTTCCAGCAGGTGCTGCTGGGCAGTGACGGAGAGGACCGATCGCCGCAGTTGCGCCGGCAGTCGCTGCACTACCTGGGGGAGCAGTTCGCACCGGGCAATGTGTTCGATGCGGCGGAGCGGGTATATCGCGCGCTGGATCAGGTTCCAGGTCGTTGCCAGGATCGCCCTAGGTAGAGTCGACTGTTAGTCGACTGCGCTTCGATTGGAACAGGCAAAGCCCGCGCTGCGCGCGGGAGTCGACTAACAGTCGACTCTACCCATGGCCTGTCCATGCACGACCCGTGGCTTGCCCGTGCAGGCCCCATGGCTTGTCCATGCAGATGGTTTTCATTCGGCGGGCTTGGCTGCTGCCGAGGCCGCCGCGCTTGCGGCGCGGCGCGACAACACCGCTTCGCGGTGGGCGATGTAGGCGTTGGCGGCGAGGATGATGCCGGCACCGATGAGCGTCCAGCGATCCACGCTTTCGTTGAACAGCAGCCAGCCGAGCAGCGTTACCAGCGGCAGCTGCAGGAAGCTGATCGGGGTCAGCGCCGAGACTTCACCGAGGCGCAACGCCCGCGTCCACAGCAGCTGGCCGACGGTGCCCAGCACGCCGGTGGCCAGCAGCCACAGCCACGCCATGCCGGAGGGCCAGACCCAGACGAACAGTGCCGGGACCAGCGACAGCGGCACCCAGAACACGTAGGTGTAGAGCACCACGGTGTCAGCGCTGTCGACACGGGTCAGCTGCTTGATCTGGATCGCCACCAATGAGCTGAGCACGGCGGCTGCCACCGCTACCAGGCTGCCGGCGGTGAAGCCGGCGGTACCGGGGCGCACGATCACCAGCACACCGATGAATCCAACCACCACCGCGGCCCAGCGGCGTATACGCACGGTCTCGCCCAGCCACAGCACGGCGGCGATGGTGACGAACAACGGCGTGGAGTACGAGAGGGAAACCGCCTGCGCCAGTGGCAGATGGCCCAGTGCCCAGAACGCGCACAGCATCGAACCCAGGCCAATCGCACTGCGCACGAAGTAACGCGGCAGCTGCTGCGTTTTCAGTGGTGCATGGCCGGGGCGCAGCAGCATCGGCAGCAACGCGAGCAGGCCAAAGGCATTGCGAAAGAACGCCACTTCCTGGGTTGGTACGTACCGGGTGGCGTAGCGGATGGCGACGGCCATCAGGCCGAATGCCATCGTGCTGCCGAGCATCAGCAGCGCCGCCCGCATCGGGGTGGCGCTGGGGGAGAGGGCGGGGGTGTTCACCACTGTGCGCCGAGCAGGCGGGGCTCCGGTTCGATCGGCACGCCGAACTTCTCCAGCACCGAAGCGGAGATGCGTCGCGCCAGCGCCAGCAGTTCAGCACCGCTGGCATTGCCATGGTTGACCAGTACCAGCGCGTGGCTGGGGGCCACGCCGGCATCGCCTTCGCGGAAGCCCTTCCAGCCGCAGGACTCGATCATCCATGCCGCCGAGACCTTGCGCTTGTCGTCCTGCTCGGCCGGGAACACGGGCAGGTCGGGGAAGTGCTGCAGCAGGACGTCGACCTGTTCCAGCGGCAGCACCGGGTTCTTGAAGAAACTGCCGGCGTTGCCCAGCACATCCGGGTCGGGGAGCTTGCGGCGGCGGATCGCGATCACCGCGTTGGCCACGTCCACTGCGCTCGGCAGCTCCACGCCCTGTGCCTGCAGTTCCTCGCGGATGCCGGCATAGTCCATGCGCAGGTCGTGCAGCAGCGGCAACTTCAGTTCGATGGCGGTGATCAGGTAGCGGTCCATCTGCTGCTTGAACACGCTGTCGCGGTAGGTGAAGCGACACTGCTCGTTGTCCAGCCGTACCCAGGTTTGTTCCTGGCAGTCCCAGGCCTCGACCGCCTGGATGAACTCGCCGACCTGCGCACCGTAGGCGCCGATGTTCTGGATCGGCGCGGCACCGGCGGTGCCGGGAATCAGGGCCAGGTTCTCCAGCCCGGACAAGCCTTCCTGCAGCGACCACATCACCAGGCCATGCCAGGGGACGCCGGCCCCGGCGCGGATCACTGCGTGGTCAGCGCGGTGTTCCAGGAAACTGATGTCACGGTTGCCGAACACCAGCACGGTGCCCGGCAGGTCTTCGGCGATCAGTACGTTGCTGCCGGCACCCAGTACCAACAGGGGACCGCTGGCCACTTCGGGCAATGCCAGCACTTCCGGCAGCAGTGCGGCATCGTGCAGTTCCAGCAGCTGCGCGGCGCTGGCCTGCACGTGGAAGGTGTTCAGCGCCTGCAGTGGCGCATTGCGGGTGAGCGTCCAGCGCAGCGGGGCGTTGCCGTCGACGGTATCCATGGGCGCGCTCACAGTGGGGCCACCGCGCCGCGGCTCGGCGCTTCGCGGCGGCGACGGATCGCCTCCACGCATTCAGAGACCAGCGCCGGGCCACGGAAGATCAGGCCGCTGTAGCACTGCACCAGCGCCGCGCCCGCGGCCATCTTGGCCACCGCATCGGCACCGGACAGGATGCCTCCGACACCCACCAGCGGTACCGATTCGGGCAGGCGCGAGCGCAGACGGCGCAGCACCAGGGTGGACTGCTCCAGCACCGGCGCACCGGACAGGCCGCCGGCCTCGTTGGCCAGCGGATCGCCGGCCACCTTGCTGTGGTCGATGGTGGTGTTGGTGGCGATCACGCCGTCCACCTGCAGTTCGCCCAGCACGCGCGCGGCGGCATCGATGTCGCGGTCACTCAGGTCCGGTGCCACCTTGACCAGCATCGGCACGCGGCGGCCGTGGCGCGCCGCGAGGTCTTCCTGGCGGTCACGCAACTGGCTGACCAGCTGGCGCAGCGCGGTCTCTTCCTGCAATTCACGCAGGCCGGCGGTGTTGGGCGAGGAGATGTTGACGGTGATGTAGTCCGCCAGCGGATACACCTTGTCCAGGCAGGCGATGTAATCGTCCACCGCCTGTTCGTTCGGGGTGTCCTTGTTCTTGCCGATGTTGATGCCGAGCAGGCCGCGGCGGTTGCGCGCGCGCTCGACATTGCGCACCAGCGCGTCCACGCCCGCATTGTTGAAGCCCATGCGGTTGATGATCGCGTTGTGTTCCGGCAGGCGGAACAGGCGCGGCTGCGGGTTGCCGGCCTGCGGGCGCGGGGTGATGGTGCCGATCTCGACGAAGCCGAAGCCGAGCGCGAACAGCGCATCGATGTGCTCGCCATTCTTGTCCAGGCCGGCGGCCAGGCCGACCGGATTGGGGAAGGTCAGCCCGAACACCGTGCTGGGCATCGGCGCGATGCGTGCGGCCAGCAGCGGCGTGGTGCCGGTGCGGTAGGCCAGGTCCAGTGCGGACAGGCCGAGGCCGTGGGCGCGCTCGGCGTCGAGCGAGAACAGGAAGGGGCGGGCAAGCGAATACATGCGTCGGTTCAGTCCAGCGTGCCGAGGAAGGCTCGGGTTCGATATTCAAAAGCGACCTGGCCGTCGACCGCGTGGGCGGCGAACAGGTCCTGCAGAGCGTCGATCATCGGCGCGTGGCGAGGATGACCGGATTGGGGTGCGTAGGAGGAGGACAGCAGGCGCCCGCGCAGGGCGTCGAAGTCCAGATGCTGTACGTTCGGCAACTCCACCATGCCGCGCAGGCCGCGGCCGAACCAGGCCTGCATGGTGGCATCGTCCTGGTAGCGCTCGGCCACCGCGGTGTAATCGGTGCCGTAGTCCAGCAGCAGCTGTTCATAGCCGATCAGGAATGGACTGGCATCGAGCAGGCGCGAATTCCAGTAGATCAGTGCCAGGCCACCGGGGCAGAGGATGCGCTGCCACTCGGCGCGCACTGCCACGGTGTCGAACCAGTGGAACGCCTGCGCGACGCTGACCAGATCGATGCTGGCATCGTCCAGGCCGGTGGCCTCGGCGCGGCCATCGACGGCGGAAAAGCCCGCATACTGCGGTGCCAGCCACTCTTCGGCGGCGGCGCGCATGGCGGCGTTCGGCTCGACCGCCACCAGCGGATGACCGCTGGCCAGAAACTGACGGCTGGAAATGCCGGTGCCAGCACCGATGTCGGCGACACGGGCCTGGTGACTGACATCCATCGGGCCGTGCAGCCATTCCAGCAGCGCGGGCGGGTAATCGGGCCGGTAGCGGACGTAGTCGGCGACGCGGCTGCTGAAGCGTTCAGTGCTGTCGGAGGTGGTCATGGCGTCAGTTCGACACCGCGGCCAGCCACGCCAGGCCACCGAAGAACAGGATGAAGACCAGGATGGCGGCAAGTACCGCGCCGACCATCACCCAGCCCAGCACCAGGCCGGTAACGGCCAGGCCATCACCTTCCAGTTCGTGCGGGCGGCGGCGGATCTCGGCGCGGGCCATGTGGCCGGTGATGATGGCCACGATGCTGGCCACGAAGGGCAGGACGGTCCAGCTGGCGATGCCCATGACCAGGCTGACCACGGCCAGGGCGCTTGTCTGTCGGGGTGCCACGCTCATCGGGGTCCTCCTTGGCAGTGTGCACATGATAGTGCCTCTGCCCGGGCAATCCCATGCCCGGCGGATGCGATGGCAGGCGTGGACCCTGGTGGACAAACGAGGTGCCAGCCCTGGTAGGCGTCGACCTTGGTCGACGAAAGGCATGCCAACCAAGGTTGGCAGCTACCGGAGTGCCGGTATCAGCCCATCAACACCTGGCCGCCATCCACGTTGAGCACGCTGCCGGTGACCCAGCGCGCCAGCGGCGAGCACAGGAACAGGGCGGCGTCGGCAATTTCGCGCGGATGGCCGAAGCGGCCGAACGGGATCTTCGCCAGGGTGCCGTGGTACAGCGCCGGATCTTCGGTGCGACGGCGATCCCACAGGCCGTCATCGAATTCAATCGAACCGGGGGCGATGGCGTTGACCCGGATCCGGTCCTTGGCCAGCGCCAATGCCTGCGACGTGGTGTAGTGCGACAGCGCGGCCTTTGCGGCGGCGTAGGGCGCGCCACCGGGGCGTGGCTGCTGTGCGGCAATCGAGGACAGGTTGAGGATGCAGGCATCGCTGGATGCGCGCAGCCACGGCAGTGCCAGGCGCGAGGCCCGTACCGCCGCCATCAGGTCGATCTGCAGGCTGGCGGCCCAGCCATCCTCGTCGTCGGCCATGCCGTAGCCGGTAGCGTTGTTGATCAGTACATCGATGCCGCCGAGTGCATCGGCAGCGGCCTGCAGCCAGGCCTGGATCTGGCCGGCGTCGGCCAGATCGGCGGAGACGGTATGCAGTGGGGTGCCCTGTGCCTGCGCATCGGCACGCAGGGCATCCAGGCCGGCCTGGCCACGTGCGCAGACCGAGACCTGCGCACCGGCGCCGGCAAATGCCAACGCCATTTCACGACCGATGCCCTTGCTGCCGCCGGCGATCAGCACGCGGCGACCGGTGAAGTCGAGGGTCGGAGCCCCATTGGGGATCCGGCCCTGGGCAGGGGTCAGATCCCCGGAGGGGCTCTGACCCGCAGCCATGGCAGAAACGTCTGCCATCACAGATCGAACTTGATGCCCTGGGCCAGCGGCAGCGAGTCCGAATAGTTGATGGTGTTGGTCTGGCGGCGCATGTAGACCTTCCACGCATCCGAACCGGACTCGCGGCCACCGCCGGTGTCCTTCTCGCCACCGAAGGCGCCGCCGATCTCCGCACCGGACGTGCCGATGTTGATGTTGGCGATGCCGCAGTCGCTGCCGGCCGCCGACAGGAACTTCTCGGCAGTCTTCAGGTTCTGGGTGAAGATCGAGGACGACAGGCCCTGCGGCACGCCATTCTGCATGTCGATGGCTTCATCGAGGGTGTCGTACGGCATCACGTACAGGATCGGCGCGAAGGTCTCGTGCTGGACCACGGCATCGCTGTTCTTCAGGCCGGAGACAATCGCCGGCAGCACGAAGTTGCCGGCGCGGTCGATGCGGGTGCCGCCGGTTTCGATGGTGCCGCCGGCCGCCTTGGCCTGGGCGATGGCATCGAGGAACTGCTGCACGGCGCCGTCGCTGTTCAGTGGGCCCATCAGGTTGGCCGCATCGGTCGGGTCGCCGATCTTGCCTTCGACCTGCTTGTAGGCCTTGACCAGGGTGGCCAGCACGTCGGCGTAGATCGAGCGGTGCACGATCAGGCGGCGGGTGGTGGTGCAGCGCTGGCCGGCGGTGCCGACAGCGCCGAACACGATGCCCGGCACGGCCAGCTTCAGGTCGGCGGTTTCGTCCAGGATGATGGCGTTGTTGCCACCCAGTTCCAGCAGGCAGCGGCCGAGGCGACGCGCGACCTTCTCGTTGACGGTGCGGCCGACCTGGGTCGAGCCGGTGAAGCTGATCAGCGGCACGCGACGGTCATCGACCATCTTTTCAGACAGCGCGGTGCCGGCATCGTTGATCAGGAAGAAGATGTCCGGGAAGCCGGCTTCGCGCAGGGCGTCGTTGCAGATCTTCAGCGAGGCGATGGCGGTCAGCGGCGTCTTGTTGGACGGCTTCCAGATGCACACATCGCCACAGATGGCGGCCAGGAACGAGTTCCAGCTCCACACCGCGACCGGGAAGTTGAAGGCGGAGATGATGCCGACCAGGCCCAGCGGGTGGTACTGCTCGTACATGCGGTGGCCGGGGCGCTCGGAATGCATGGTGTAGCCGTACAGCATGCGGCTCTGGCCCACGGCGAAATCGGCGATGTCGATCATCTCCTGCACTTCGCCGTCGCCTTCCGGCTTGCTCTTGCCCATTTCCAAGGCGACCAGCGAGCCCAGCGCATCCTTGTGCTTGCGCAGCGCTTCACCGCACAGGCGCACGGCTTCACCGCGGCGCGGGGCCGGCGTGGTGCGCCAGACCTTGAAGGCTTCCTGGGCGCGGGCGACGACGGTCTCGTACTCGGCCTCGGTGGTCGCGCGGACCTGCGCGATCGGCTCGCCGGTGGTCGGGTTGACCGGGGTGATCAGCTCACCGCTGGTCGCGCTCGACCACTCCCCGTTGCCCAGGTACGTGCCAGCGTTGATCGCGTCCAGGCCAAGGGGCTTGAGCAGCTCGGAAGACATGCAGACTCCTGTGTTTCGTTACGTTGTTTGGTGCCATCGCGGGCAGGTGGGGGGCGCGATGAACTGAATCGCCGATGGTAGCAGAGCGGCCTGTCCGGCCATGGTGCAACGCGCCAGCGCCGCCGTGTGGAACATGAATGCTTGGAGGGTAGGGTGTGTTGCCTGTAAACTTCCCGGCTGCATGGCCCCGTAGCTCAGCTGGATAGAGCGTCCCCCTCCTAAGGGGAAGGTCGCCCGTTCGAATCGGGCCGGGGTCACCAGAATCAATAACTTAGGCAGACTCAGTGGTGAGCATTTCCCACTGTTTCCCGCATATCCACAGGATTTGGTCCCAGTGGTCCCAGCGGTCCTGCTCAGTACCTGAGCTTCGCCACCGCGCCATCGTCGCTCTCAGGCGTCAGATGGGCGTAGAACTTCTCGGTCGTGGCGTAATCAGCGTGCCCGGCCAGAATCTGCACCCGTCGCAATGGCACTCCGGCCATGACCGCAGCTGGGCGCGCGCTGCGCTCGGGACGGTTGGGCCGGCGCCGTGCGGCGATGGGCTTGTCTGGGTCGGCATGCTTGCTGGTCGACCTGCAGGCGCACTCGACTAGGTGGCCACCGCCGGCGGAGGCGCAGCGCTTGTCGCGGATGTGGCGCGCGCGGTGGCCGGCGGCGCAGTTCGGCAACCCTTCCGGATGGCTGATATGTTCCTGGGTCATGGCTTGGTGCACTCCTCCATGTGGTCCTGGAGCTTTTGCAGGAGGTAGGCCGCTTGCGCGGCGTCAATGGTGCCGGCAAGGTCGATGATGGAGGCAACTGGAAGTATGCGGAGATGGTGATCAATGCCGAGGCTCCGATGGTTGCATTCATCGGCGACCTTTACCCATTCTTCCCGCAGCTTCAGGAGATCGGCGCAAACCAGTTCAGGCTGACGCTGTGGACGAACACGCCCGCGCGTCTGCAGGGCTGGGCCTACGTGTTCGATCGTCCCGCCAACGAGGATGCGCAGTATCTGGCATTGTGGGATGCGAACGGCCGTCTGACTTATGCGCTGGGCGCAAAGCCCATGCGGATCATCGGTGTGGGCGGCGTCTTTCCCAATGCCAATGGTGGTATGGGAGAGGACAGGTTCCCTGACTTCACCGGCAAGACGGTCGCCGGGGTGATCTGCGCCCCTGCCACCAGCACTTTCCAGAACAGTTTCACCGTGATGGGAATCGGGAACGGGCAGGGTGTCAGTGGGAAACACGGCCTGTTCGGTAACGCCATCACCATTCCGAAGATCGGAACAGGCGGCTCGCCAAATCAGGCCGTGGTCGGGATCGTGATGGCCGTGCATGTGAAGAACTACTGACCGGTTGCAACGTACCGAGATGCCGCTGGGGTTCGGTTGAAGCGCGCCTATGCGACCTGCTGCAGCAGTCGCCGTTGTTCCGCGGCGTGTTCACCGCGCGGCTGACCCGGTAGGCCTGCAGTCGGTGGCCCGCTGTCCTAGGAGGCTGTCAGCTGATTCAATGCGCTGAGTAGGAATGCGTCTTGTCCGTTTCCTGCAGCGAACGAGAGTCCCACCGGAAGATGATCTACTGACAGAAGAGGCGCTGAGACCTCAGGTAGCCTGGCGACACCCGAGAATGCTGTAATAGCCATGGTTCTATCGTAAAAATCCAGTACTGAGTCCAGAGTTGTCAGGCTGTTCTTCAGTGGTGCGGCAAAGGGTGTTGTCGGGAAGCAGATGAGCGTACCCGGCCTGAAGAAGGTGTTTATCTTGCGGTGCAGTAACTCCCTGAGCTCCCAGCTTTGGGCAAGAGACGTCCGATCAAAGCTCACTACATTCGCATAGGCCTGTGAAAAGCCGTATCCCATCTGAGGCTTGTGGTGGTGAATCCAAGTGCCGAGCGTGCTTTGAACTTCGGCTGTTTGGATATTACGTAGCGCGCGAAGGTGGCATGCTTCGAGTGGAAGGTCTTCATTGGTGATGTCACTGAAGCGAAGAACCTCAAGGCTGACGCCAGACGCGCGAGACAGTGTCTCCAGTGTGGCATATCCAGTAGCTCGCACATCTTCGTCAGCAATGTCCATTGCGTCTTCAAGCACGACAAGTCGTTGAACTGCTTGTTGGGGTTCAACGTGGGCAGGGGATACCGCCTGCATTGCCTTGATCAGCACATCAAGCCCGCTGGCGATGACCCCGACTGTACTGACGCTCGGCATGAAGGGGAGAACTCCTGCTTCGGACACTCGGTGAAGGGATGGCCGTATTCCCATACACCACAGAAGCTTGCAGGAACCCGTATCGAGCCGCCTGAATCGGTGCCTAGCGAGAAATCGCAGGAGCCAGTCGCAACGGACGCGGCTGATCCGCTTGAAGAGCCGCCCGGAATTCGGTCCGGAGCTTTAGGGTTTAGCGGGGTTCCAAAGAACTGGTTCTGCCCCTCCAGGCTGTAGGTGAACTCATCTGCGACAACTTTGCCCACATATCGAGCGCCGGCGGCGAGAGCTAGGTCCACACAGACTGCGTTGTGCAACGCAGCGGGGTGTTCACTTGGCCAATCTGGTGAGCCGTATGAGGAAACCAGGCCGGCTACGTCGATGTTGTCCTTCACAGAGAACGTCACGCCGCTAAGCGTGCCCGCTAGAGTGGTTCTGATATCACCTTTGGAAAGAAAGGCGTTTGTATGTTCGCCAGATTCCATTTCTTGCTTCAACTTCATATGCAAATCGTGTAAGTGAGATGTCGGCCGGTTGCCGCTTTGACCCGCTGGCCAGTTCTTGCTTTTTCAGCTTAGACTGCCTCGCATGCCTTCTTGCACGGTTGCATCGATTAGGCCTTGGAACACCTCCTGTTGACCGGTCGGAAGTACAGTCTGCAGCGTGGCGCGGCGCTTGTCGGCGTTGAACAGAGATTCGACTGCCCAGCCAATCAGATACAGGGCTGCGAGGCAGCCTCCGGCCGTAGCAACCCGTCCATGGCAAACCAGGGGGCTGTCAATCGGCTCGACCCCCAAGGCTTCCAGGCTTCCGCGAGCGTCTGGGTGCGTCGTTGCACGTCGGGTCGGCAGCAGTCCAAGGCTCTCGAGAACGAAAGCTCCTGCGCAGATTGAACCGATGTACTGCTTGGACGGATCCAGCTTAAGGGAAGGCAAGAAGTTGGGGTCGCTAAGGGCGTCTGGAATGCCCTGCTTTCCGCTTGCAATCAATACCACGTCCGCTCGATTTGCTTCGCAAAGGGGGCCGTGAACCGTGATGAACAGACCATTGGAGGACCGAACTCTAGGGCTTGCGGCTAAGATTCGCACATTCCAGTCGTCTGTGTTCCTGCCCAAAATGTCCCACATCAAAAAAAGGTCGATATCGGTGAAGTTATCGAAAGTGATCAGCGCTATGGTCTTCAAAATTGCTTCCTGGAATCTACTAATTGTCTTTTCGCCTTCGCCTTCGCCTTCGCCTTCGCCTTCGCCTTCGCCTTCAGCTTGAGCGAGGGGGCAGCTGCAGCCGCATAACGACTTCTTCGAATTCATCTTGCTCGACGACTTCGAACCCGAATCGTTTGAAGAATCTTTGCATTACGTCATGGCCGGGGACATGGCATACCGAGATGCTGGTGTACTCGTCAAGCTGAGCAATCTCTTCGATAGCAAGGGCAATTGCTATGGTGCCCATCCCTTCCCCTTGCCGCCCGATATCGATCATGAGCTGATCGATGAAAATTTCATTTGGATGGCCGTTCTCATGGTTCGGATAGTACTGAAGGAATCCGACCGGGCATTCATCCAAATAGATTGCTCGATTGACGTAGTGCTCAAAGAACTTTGAAGCGGCAAGTGCTTCTGAATTGAGCGCCACATACTGTTCTTGGTCTTTGGAGATCTCCAAATTGATGATATCGACCCAGTTGCTCTTTGTTACCTGCCTCAAACTAATGTTCATACTCACTAAGCACATTCCGCAGACTTCGGTCGTCCAACTTTGACTCCGGCTCGTCAAGTCGTATTGAACGAAATTGCTCGCGGCTGGAGGTAGCGGCGCGCACGGCCGACGCACGTGTCTGCGGTGCCTGCGGCCAGCAGGACCCTCACTACGCTGCCACAAGGGGTCATCGCGCTGGGCTCTTTCCGAACTGCTCAGCCACGCGACCAGCGCGTTCGCAGGATCTGCGACGCCCGGCCGTATGCTTCCGGCCATGCTTCCCTCGCACCGCTACCAAGGTTTCCGCACCGCCCCGATTCCCTTTGGCTGGGTCCAGACGGGTGAGCGCTGGGCGCTCTGGTACGACGGCCGCGGGACGGCCGGCGTCGAACCCGATGGCGGCCTTGGGGTGCGCCTCTGGATGGAGAGCTGCAAGTTCTGGGAAGTGAAGGAAATCCGCGCCGCCAATGTCAGGCAGGCGAAGCGCTACGCCGCGCGTTGGTGCGCCGCCAGACTGTATCCCGAGCTGCCTCTGCGTGAGGCCGTTGCCCGGCTGACCGACAGCACGCCGATCCAGTTGCCCCTCGCCACTGCCCGATCTGCCGCCGACCCGCGAGCAACGGCAACAGGCCTGGCGCCTGGCGGAGGCCGGGACAGTGGAGGTGGCGCGAATCAGGGAAGCGCTGGAGCCACGCCGACCGCAGAAGGAGACCAAGCCAAGGGCGAGAGATCCCATGAAGGCGTGGGTCGGGGCAGGTAGAGAGCAGCTGTTCCGAGATCGAATCTGATGCCCCGTTCAGGGGAGGCGGTCGACCTTGCTTGCCCGTCAGACTTGCCCTTTCACCAGAGAGAGCAACGATGAGCGCCAGCATTCGCAAGACCGCCAGCTTCGGAGTCCCGTGGGAGTCGGCTTACGGGTACGTCCAAGCGGTCCGCGTCAACAACACGATTTTCGTGTCCGGACAGCTGTCCCATACGCCGGAGGGGCAGTTGGTCGCACCCGCAGAGCTGGGGGTGGATGGCAAGCCCGCCAACTTCGACACCATGGAAGCCCAGATGAGACGCACCTACGAGAACGCGCAAGTGCTGCTGGCAGAGTTGGGTGGGTCGCTGGCTGACGTGGTCGAGGAAACGCTGTTCGTTATCGACGTTCCGGCCGCGTTCGCGGCCAGCGGCAAGGTCCGGCCGGCCGTGTATGGTCAGCCGGTGCCGCAGGTTGCCAGTAACCTGATTGGGGTCTCGGCGCTGGCCTTCCCCGAGCAGCTGATCGAGATTGCCTTCCGGGCAGAAGTCCAGAGCTGAAGACAGGAGCGGATTGGGGGCGTACGCGCCTCATCCGCCAGGTCCGCGCCGGAGGCCGCGAGGGTGACCTGTCGATTCAGGCGAGAGAGCACTGGTGCTGTAGGGCGCAGCCCTCATGAGGAAATGTGAGCCCCACCGCCATCACGACGGCAGGGCTCAGTCCTCAGAAGGGTGCTACTGAAAGAACAAGCCCCACTGCGCAGGCAATCCAAGACAGAGTAAGCAGGAACAGCGTCCGTGGCCTATTGGTGAACCATTCGGCATTCCGCACCCTCGCTCTATAGGAAACGATGAGCGCGATGAAGACGAGGGATGGAATGATGTACGGCCAGACAAGAGCGCCCTTGGCACCCCTTCCGATCGACAGTCCGGCCAGCATCCATACTGCAGAGCTCATCGTCAGGATCAGAAATGCCCGGATAAGAATGCCGTTTCCGTGGATCAGTCGCTCTGATCCACGTTCTATGGGGTTAGGGAGTTCACTTGGCATTGTGCACCTGAGGGAGTGTAGGAACAGCCGATTCGGAAACCAACATATACCGGTGGAGATTTTGCGCCGATCCAACGGACGCCCAGGTTGTCGAGGTGTCGTAGCATTTCACCGCCCAGGCCTGCCGCAAGTGGGCCCGTCGGATAAATGTACGTTTGGTAACCTTGATCGGGGTTCGCTATATCCTTCTGCCCGTCAGGAATCACATTTCCTGCCGCGTCTCGCCCGGATCCGCGGATGTATCTCTATCCGTGATCCTGGCAGGTGTATTGCACGAGAATGCAGCGTTCAAACGCATTTCAGTTCCTTCCTGCAGTTGTAGATTGCGTGCAAGATAAGCGCAGCATGAACGTGCTGGTGTTTCACCTTATACTCGCGAGCCTAGCGCGAGCTTTTGCCGATTTTGGCGGAAGAGCTCTTTGATCACGTAGCACGGGTGCTTGGGAAAGGTGAACATTCGCCAGTCCTGCCTCTCGGGCTCCCTGATGGGCAGTGATCACCAGCGTCTTATCCCACGGCACCTTCCAGTGCTTTGGTCACAGTGGCCACAATGGCCAGTCAAGTGCGCAGAAGGGCCCAGACTGTCGAGCCTGTCATATTTGCCCGTATACCTGCGGGGTAGACTCGGTTGGCACGCATGAGGCGTGCACTACGCCAATACCGAGGACGATAGTCATGTTGAAGGGATTGAAACCTCTCACCGCTGCTGCGGTGTGCCTGCTCGGCCTGTCCGCCTTTGCCCAGAGCGCTGCTGCGGCGCAATGGGTAGACAGCGGCCGCACCGCGTACGTAAAGACCAGTTTCTTCGGCAGTTTCGCCTACCACACCTGCGACTCCAGCGGTGCGCAGATCCAGGGGTACCCGGGTAGCTGCGGCAGCGATGCCGGCAGTGGCTGGACGTCCAACTACACGGCCTCCAGTGACCTTGCCAACAGTCAGCTCATGGCCTGCAACCACAATCCGTTCCAGCTCGGCTCGGCCTGCTACGGCCTGGCGTATGCGATCAATGGCCAAGCGTACGCTGGCGGGCTGCCTGCCGCCTGCAATCTTGGCGCGCGCGCGGTGGTCACCGCGTCCAGCATGGAAACCGTCGAGATCCAATACGAAGAGCTCGACGTGGACACCATCGAATCGGCACGCGAGTACGTCTGCCGGTAAAGCGCCGACAGGTCGCCGCCGTCGAGTGCGGCGGCTTCCTGCATCGGACATCCGTCTCACGCACTGTTACCGCAGCCCAATTCGCGCAAGCACGTCCGCTGCAAGCGCCTGCTCATCACCCTCCAACCCAGGCAGCGGCCGCGGCAGGTTGACGGGACCACACAGGCTTCCATATGCCCGCACAGTTGCAACCGGTTCAACCTCGGCATTATCCGCGTATCGCTGGCTGGCTCGATTCGGTTGCAGCGACGCAACGCTGGGCTGGCCCGGGCGTTGCGTTTCCTCTGCTGCCTGAGGCATTCGCACGGGCTCTTGAACTGGCCGAGCGCCCGGGTTGGGTGCTGTTGGACGGGGAGGGTGCGTGCATGGGGTTCGGCCAGTACTGGTTGACCGCGCCCGGCACTGCCCACCTGGGCCGCATCATTGTCTCGCCGCAGGCGCGTGGGCGCGGCCTGGGCCGGGTGCTGATGCAGTTGTTGTGTGCCGAGGCCCTGCGGTCGCCGGATGTGCAGCGCCTGAGCCTGCGTGTCTATCATGACAACGTCGCGGCGGTCGCGCTCTACCGCGATTTCGGCTTCCAGCCGATGGAAGATGCCTCGACGCCGGAACTGTTGTTCATGCAGCGCAGCGACGGCTGAGCCGTGGGCAGCGGTACGGTCTGCTGCGCCTGCCATTCCCTGGCAGTGATGCGGCTGATGTGCTCGGTGCGGTAGTCGCCAAGGAAGCGGTTGAACTGGTTGACCTCGGTGTGGTGATGGCGGAAACCGCATTTGGCCTGCGCGCTCATTGATTGCAGGTTGTCGGCGAAGTAGCCGCACCACAACGCATCCAGCTGCAGATCCAGGAAGGCATGCCGCATCACCTCACGTACAGCTTCGGGTACCAGGCCACGACCCCAGTACGGTACGCCGATCCAGTAGGCGATCTCTCCCTCGCGCTCGCCCAAGCTGAAGTTGCTGTCAGCACCGATCAGGATGCCGACGCATCCGATGGCACGCCCGTTCTCGCGGCTCTGCAGGGCGTAGACCTCCGGTCGGTTGAACACGGTGCGGATGATGTCGGCACTCTCCTCTACGCTGGCATGCGGTGGCCAACCGGCGATGGGCCCCACGCGCGGGTCGCGGGCGTACTCGTACAGATCGGCGGCGTCACTGTCGCGCCAGGGGCGCAGGATCAAGCGTTGGGTGGCCAGTTGCATGGCGGGTCCGTCGGTGGAAAGAGAGTGCACAGGCTAGGTTTCGACGGGCGGGGAGCACAGGGCGGGACCTTGATGGTTTCGGTACTTTTCACAACTTCTTCGTTCGGGCGGATATGCTCTGCCGCGATATCCCAGTGGATCGGCCCATGGATCGCATTCCCCAGCTTCTGGAACAGGACGAATCCATGCGCTTGGAAGTCAGTACGTTGGCTGAAGGCTTGGGTGTTCCGCTGTCGTTCGGGCACGCCTATCTGACGGTGCTGGTGTGCGTGTCCGGGCGTGCGCGGTTCGCACTGAACTTCCGCGAAGTGGCGGTGCAGCGGCACGACGTACTGGTGCTGGCGGAGGATACGCTGACGCTGCTGCGGCAGCGTTCGCGCGGCTTCCTTGTGGTGGCCTGCCTGGTGCCGAAAGCGCTGGCCTCGGAGGTGGCCTATGTGCTGCCCAATGCACTGTTCAAGTTCCTGCACGAGCACCCTCATTGTGTACCGTCACCGCTGGAGGTGCCGCTGCTGCAGGGTTGGCTGCAGCAGTTGATGGATGCCCAGCACAACGGTGGCCGCCATCGGCAAGTGATGCTGCGCAACCTGCTGCAGACGTTTTTCCTGAAGTTCGCCACACTGCTCCCGGCATACTACGAGGCGGCGCCGCCGGTCGGCCGACGCGAGCGCCTGGCCTGGAGCTTCTGGGAACTGGTCGGCCAGCGCAGCACGCGCCAACGCGACGTGCAGTCCTACGCCGAGGCGCTGTGCATTACCCCGTTCTATCTCTCGCAGGTGACCCGGGAATGCTTCGGCGAAACGCCGAAGGCGTTGATCGACCGCCAGGTGGTGCTGGAGATCAAGGCGCTGCTGAGCTACAGCGAACTGCCGATCGGTCGCATCGCCGAACGCCTGTGTTTCGAGGACGCGTCCTACCTGTGCCGCTATTTCCGGCGGCACACCGGCCAATCGCTGACCGGCTACCGCCGGGCGGGGCAGGGCGGTATCAGTGCGATACGAACAAGGGCGCCGGTACTTCGGCAAGCAGATCCTCGGTGACCCCGCCGAGCACGCGTTCGACCACGCGACTGCGGCTGTAGGGCCCCAGCACCAGCAGATCGGCTTCGGCATCAAGTACATGCTGGCGAATGGTGGCAGCTACGCCCCCTTGGCTGGAGCTGATCGCCTGTATCTCCACTTCAACGCCGTGCCGCGCCAGATGCTGGGCCATTTCAGCGCCGGGTGCCGCTTCAGCCTTGGGCGTGTCGACCATCAGCAGGTGCACGGCCTGCGCCCGGGCCAGCAGAGGCAGGGCATCTGCCACCGCACGACGGGCCTGCTTGCTGGCATTCCAGGCCACCACGATACGCCGGCCGACCTGCTCGCCCTTCCAGTGCGGCGGCACCAGCAGCATCGGTACCCCGGTCTGGCGCAGCGTGCCCAGTGGATGCCAGCCGGAGGGCGCGCCTGGTGTGTGCGGATAGCCGGCGATGATCAGGTCGCAGTACAGCGACTGCAGCGCCAGGTCGGCGCCACCCAGGTAGTCCGAGACGATGCGCAGTTCGGTGCTGATCTGCAGCGGCTCGGACACGGCACGCAGGTTCTGCATCAGCTGTGCGGTGCAGGCGGCATCCGCGCGGGCCTCGTGGTCCAGCGCGGCGGCGATGCCGGCACCGCGCGCGAAGCCGTTGGCGATGTCGGTGGGATGCAGGGCCGTGGAGACTGCGACCAGATGCGCCTGCTGGGCCTGCGCCAGGTCGGCGGCGATGTTGAGAACGCGGTGCCCGGTGTCGCTGGCGTCGAACAGCACGGCGATATCGCGTAGTGGGTGCAGCATGGCGTTGTCTCCCTCGATGCCTGTGACGCGTTCCCTGCCGTGCACCGACCCGGGTGCACCGGACGCACCCCCGTTGTAGCGCATCCGTGATTCGGATGAATCATATTTGATTCAGTTTATTAATTGATGATTCATGCTAGCGTGAGGGCCAGCCCACACCCCATCGCTTTTCATGCGACCTGCCGCAGCACGTACACGACGCGACCTGCCCCATGCGCTGGCGGCCACCCTGGTCAGCCATCCACGCTGCACCCTCAGCGAACTCGCGCGCGGGGCGGGCATCAGCCGCGCGACCCTGTACCGGTTTGCGCCTACCCGGGAGGCGATCGACGAGGCCCTGTTCGCGGCCGGTTTCGAGCGCGTGGAAGCCGCGGCGGCCTGGTTCGACCAGGGCGGTGATGCACGCCACGTGCTGGAGCAGGTCACCGCCACGCTGCTGGCGGACTGGGAGCTGGTGACGCTGCTGTTCGCACGGATGATGGAAGAACAGCAGCGCCTGGGCGACCTGCACCTGCTGCCGGAGCGCTGGGCGCCGATCGGCGAGCGCTTCGAGGCCTTCTTCCTGCGGGGTCAGGCGGCCGGAGAGTTCAACGTCGGTTTCACCGCGGTGTGGCTCGCGGACTTCTACTGGAGCTGTTTCTACGGCATCACCTGGTCACTGGCACGCGGTCGGCTGGCGCCGGCAGCGGCAGCCTCTACGCTGCTGGCGTCGTTCCAGCGCGGGGCGATGATGGGTTGACCGCAGGGGTTTCCTGCGGGAGCGCCGTGGCTTACGCCTGCCTGAGCAGCTGCACCAGCTGGCGCAGGCGATAGGGCTTGGGCAGGAACTCCACCTGCTCTGGCAGCGGCGGCAGCTGCGAACGGGCATAGCCGGACGAGAGGATCATCCTTGCCTGCGGCTGTTCGCGTGCCACATGCTCGCTCAGCTCGATGCCGGACATGCCGTTGGGCATGCTGACGTCGCTGAACACCACGTCGAAACGTGCTTCGCCCTTGAGCAGTTCCGCCGCCTCGTGGCCATCGGCGGTCGTGGCCACATCGATGCCGAGTTCGCGCAGGGCCAGGCCGATCATTTCACGCAGATCGGTCTGGTCTTCCACCATCAGTACGCGGATCGGGTCATCGGTCATCGGCAGGGTCCTCCATTGCGGGTAGCAGCAGGCTGACCGTGGTGCCGACACCGGGCGTGGTGGACACGTCGACGAAGCCGCCGCTCTGGGTAGTGAATCCGAACACCTGGCTCAGGCCCAGGCCGCTGCCTTTGCCGATGTCCTTGGTGGTGAAGAAGGGCTCGGTGGCCCGTTCGGCGATGTCGGCCGCCATCCCGTGGCCTTCATCGCAGACGCTGAGGGTGACATAGCCACGTTGCAGCGTGGAGTCCGCGTCCGGGTCGAGGCGATGCTCCAGCGCGGTGCCGATCAGGATGCGACCGCCTTCAAGGGTAGCATCGGCGGCATTGGCGACCAGATTGGCCAGCGCCGTCTGCAGCTGCGCCGCATCGGTGTTGACCGCAGGCAGGCCGGGTGCCAGCTGGGCATCCAGCATCACCGTGGACGGGCAGGCGCGTTGCAGGTCCGGCAGCCACTGCTGTATCAACACGTTGATATCCAGTGGTTCGCGGATCAGGGTCTGGCCAGTGCTGAACGCCAGCAGCTGGCGGGTCAGCAGCGCACCACGATCGGTCGCGCTCTGCGCGGCATCGAGCAGCTCGGCGGCGCGCGCATCGTCACCGCCAACGCGCAGGGACAGCAGGTCAAGTGCGTTGCCGATGGTGGTCAGCAGGTTGTTGAACTCATGCGACAGGCCGCGGCTGAGTCGGCCGACGGCCTCGAACTGTTGGGTATTGCGCAGCGCTCGTTGGGCATCACGCAGCAGGCGCTGTGCCTGCCACTGCTCGGTGATGTCGCGGGTGATCTTGACGTAGCCGAGCAGCTCACCCGCTTCAATCACCGGCTCGATGACAACACTTGCACGGAACGACGAGCCATCGCGGCGTACCCGCCAGCCCTCATTGGCAACGTGGCCATGCTGCGCTGCATGGCGGAGCAGGCGTTGCGGTTCTCCTGCCTCGCGGTCGGCGGCCAGGTAGAAGCGACCAAAGTGGGTGCCCACCACTTCATCGGCTGAATAGCCCTTGATGCGCTCCGCACCCGGGTTCCAGCTGCAGACGATGCCATCCGGATCAAGCAGGTACAGCGCATGGTCGCGCACGCTGTCGATCAGCAGTCGCAGTTGGCGGGAAGGGTCCGTCAGCACGGACGTCGTAGAGGCGGCAGCGTCCACGTAAAAATAAGTGTTACCCCTGTGAGGGACGTGAAGCTAGGCATTCAAGTGTGAAGGAGGCGTGGAGGCGGGACACGTGCCATTTGTCCTGTGCGGCTGAATACGACACGGAGTACCATCACCCACCCTTTTTGTTCTGGAACCGACCTGCATGCGTCCTGGTGCGACTACGCGTGACCGCTGGATCTGGATGACGTCCGCCGTGCTGCTGGCTGCGACCATCGCATTGGAGCTGGTGGTACCGCTCGGTTATGCGGTATGGCTGGCGTATTTCCTGGCCGTGGGCGTCACGGTGTTCCAGCGCAGTGCGCGCGCGCCGTTCATCGTGGCTGTGCTCGCCTGCGTCCTGCTGGTCATCGGTTTCAACATCGCCCCGGCCAGCTCGAACTCGGCGTTCTCGCTGGTCAACCGAAGCATCGGTGGTTGTGCGTTCCTGATGATCGCGCTGATCGTCTCCCGCGCGATCCAGGCACGCCGGGACGCAATGCGGGCGTTGTGGCTGCAGGAGGCCGAGAACGCGGTAGCGATGAGCCTGCGCGGCGACCTCGGCCCGGAGCAGATTGCCGAGGCGGCAGCCACCAGCCTGGGCGCGCAACTGGAGGCCGACGTCGGCGCCGTGTACCGGCTGGAAGGCGGACGACTGCAGCTGACCGGCGGCCTGGCGTTGCCGTCCGGCATGCCGGCGTCGCTGGCATTGCAGGAGGGCGTGGCCGGGCAGGTGGCGCGGGATGAGTGCATCCGTCACCTGGAGGGCAGCGACGACGCCGTACTTGAACTGCAGACCAGCCTGGGGCGGTTGCCGGTGCGCGAGCGCATCCTGGCGCCGATCAGCAGTGACGGCACCGTGGTAGGCATCGTCGAGCTGGGACGCGCCCGGGCGGGTGCGCAGCGCGACCTGGATCGCGAACTGCTGGAGCGCTGCGCCGAGACCATCGGCATGGCGCTGCGTGCATCGCTGCTGCGCGCACAACTGGTGGTGCTGCTGGAGGAATCGCAGCGCCAGGGCGAGGAGCTGCAGGCCCAGCAGGAAGAGCTGCGCGTGGCCAATGAGGAACTGGAAGAGCAGAGCCGCAGCCTGCTGCAGTCGCAGAGCCATCTGGAAGAACAGCAGGCCGAGCTGGAACAGAGCAACGTCCAGCTGGAAGAGCGGACCCACGAGCTGGAGGCGCAGAAGCAGGCACTGCTGGTCGCGCAGAGCCAGCTGGTGCGCAACAGCAACGAACTGGCCGCGACATCGCGCTACAAGTCCGAGTTCCTGGCCAACATGTCGCACGAACTGCGCACGCCGCTGAACAGCTCGCTGATCCTGGCCAAGCTGCTGGCCGACAACAAGGACGGCACGCTCACCGAAGAACAGGTGAAGTATGCGCGTGCGATCCTGTCGTCCAACAACGATCTGCTGGCGCTGATCAACGACATCCTGGACCTGTCGCGCATCGAGGCCGGCCACGTCGAGCTGGCTGATGAAGTGGTGGTGACCGACAGCGTGCTGCAGCGCCTGCGCGAGACTTTCGAGCCGATGGCGCGGCAGAAGGGCCTGGCCCTGCAGATCGAGGCCGATGCGCTGGCGCCGAGCCAGCTGGTGGTCGACAGCCAGCGCCTGCAGCAGATCCTGAAGAACCTGCTGGCCAATGCGGTGAAGTTCACCGAGCATGGAAAGGTCAGCCTGCACGTGCGCGCGGCCGGCCAGGGGCGCATCCGTTTCGAGGTCTGCGACAGCGGTATCGGCATTGCCCGCGAGCAGCTGCAGGTCATCTTCGAAGCCTTCCGCCAGGCCGATGGCAGCACCCGTCGCCGCTACGGTGGCACCGGCCTGGGGCTGTCGATCTCGCGCGATCTGGCCGAGCGCATGGGCGGCAGCATCCAGGTTGACAGCGAACCGGGCCGTGGCAGCTGCTTCATTCTGGAACTGCCGTTGCAGGGCGCGCCCGCGTCGAGCGCCGCGGACATCGCCGCAGCCCCCGTGGCCTCGCCGGTCGCGGCCGCTGTGCCGGCGATGCAGGTGCCAGCAAGGGCTCCGGTGGCGCCGACGACGACGGTGCCCAGCGTGGCCGACGACCGCGGTCGTCGCCAGCACCCGGGCCGCCTGATCCTGGCCGTCGAGGACGACGCTACGTTCGCCGAAGCGCTGGTGGCCCTGGCCCATGAACTGGATTTCGACTGCGTGGTGGCCGGGACGGCCGAAGAGGCGCTGGCCCTGGCCGGCGAACTGCGACCGAACGGCATCCTGCTCGATATCGGCCTGCCGGACGTGTCCGGCCTGAGCGTGCTGGAGCGCCTGAAGCGCAACCCCGATACCCGTCATATTCCTGTGCACGTGGTCTCGGCAACGGACCGCAGCCAGGTGGCGCGCGAGCTTGGCGCGATCGGGTTTGCGATCAAGCCGACCACGCGCGAGCGCCTGGTAAGCGCCATCGAGCAGCTGGAACAGACCAGCCAGCGCGACGTGCGGCGCCTGCTGATCGTCGAGGACGACAGCGAGCTGCGCCACAACCTGGAACTGCTGCTGGGCCGTGATCAGCTGCAGATCGTCGCCGTGGGAACGCTTGCTGGCGCGCTGGAGCAGCTCAGCACGGTCACCTTTGATTGCATGGTGATGGACCTGTCACTGCCTGACGGCAGCGGCTACGACCTGCTCGAACACATGGCCGGCAACGATGACGTCGGCTTCCCGCCGGTGATCGTCTATACCGGTCGCGCGCTCGGTCGCGAGGAAGAACAGCGCCTGCGCCGCTATTCCAAGAGCATCATCATCAAGGGCGCACGTTCGCCCGAACGCCTGCTGGATGAAGTCACCCTGTTCCTGCACAGCGTGGAAGCCAGCCTGCCCACCGACCAGCAGCGCCTGCTGCGCGAGGCGCGCCGTCGCGACACCGTGCTCGATGGACGCACCGTACTGCTGGCCGAGGACGACGTGCGCAACATCTTTGCGCTGTCCAGCGTGCTCGAGCCGCTGGGCGTGACGCTGGAGATCGCGCGCAATGGGCAGGAGGCAGTGGACCGCCTGGCCGAGCGCGAAGTCGACCTGGTGCTGATGGACATCATGATGCCGGAGAAGGATGGCCTGGCCGCGATGCGCGAGATCCGCGCGCAGCGTCACCTGCAGGACCTGCCGATCATCGCGCTGACTGCCAAGGCCATGCCGGACGACCGTGAGCGTTGCCTGCAGGCGGGCGCCAACGATTACATCGCCAAGCCCATCGACGTCGACAAGCTGGTCTCGCTGTGCCGGGTCTGGTGCTCGCGGCAATGAACGAACAGGCGCTGTTCGACCTCGAACTGAAGGTCCTGCTGGAGGCGCTGTACCAGCGCTACCACTACGATTTCCGCAGCTATGCGGTGTCGTCGCTGCGCCGACGCATGCGCCAGGCGATGCAGCGCTATGAGTGCGAGCGGCTGGTCGACCTGCAGTACCGGCTGCTGCACGAGCCGGACCTGTTCGCCCAGGCCATGCAGTTCTTCACTGTGCAGGTCTCGGAGATGTTCCGTGACCCTGCGTATTTCCGTGAGCTGCGCGAGCAGGTGGTGCCAGTGCTGCGTACCTATCCCTCGGTGAAGCTGTGGGTGGCCGGCTGCAGCACGGGCGAGGAAGTGTGGTCGCTGGCGATCCTGCTGCATGAGGAAGGCCTGCTCGAGCGCAGCATCGTCTATGCCACCGACATCAATCCGGCCGCGCTGGCCACCGCCGAGGCGGGCGCCTATGGCATCGACCGGATGGCCCAGTTCAGCCGCAACTACCTGGCCGCCGGTGGCACCGCGTCGCTGTCGGACTACTACGCCACCGCCTACGATGGTGCGGTGTTCGACCGCCAACTGCGCCGCAACGTGGTGTTCGCCGACCACAGCCTGGCCACCGATACCGTGTTCTCCGAAGTGCACCTGGTGTCGTGCCGCAACGTGCTGATCTATTTCAACCGCGACCTGCAGGACCGTGCCGTCGGCCTGTTCCGCGAAGCGCTGGTGCACCGGGGCTTCCTTGGCCTGGGCAGCAAGGAGTCGCTGCAGTTCGGGTGCCACCACGATGCCTTCGAGGTCTGTTCGCGAGAGCACCGCCTTTATCGGAAGGTGGCCTGATGACGCTGCCGGTGCGTCCGGCCGTGCTGGTGATCGGCGCGTCCGCCGGTGGCGTGGCGGCCCTGCAGGCGGTGCTCGGTGCACTGCCGGCGAAGCTGCCGGTACCGGTACTGGCCGTGCTGCACCTGCCGCGTGACCGTACCAGCCGCATCGCCGAGGTGCTGGCGCCGTACTGCGCGTTGCCGGTGCGCGAAGCCGAAGACAAGCAGCCGTTGCAGCCGGGCACGGTGACGTTCGCGCCGCCGGATTACCACCTGCTGGTGGAGGACGAGGGGGCGGTGGCGTTGTCGGTGGATGCACCGGTGCTGTTTTCCCGTCCGGCCATCGATCCGCTGTTCGACTCCGCTGCGGCGGTGTTCGGCGCGCAGGTATTGGCCCTGCTGCTGACCGGTGCCAGCAGTGATGGCAGCGAGGGCGTTGCCGCCGTGCGCCGTGCCGGTGGCCATGCCTGGCTGCAATGTCCCGAGGAAGCCGAGGCGTCGATGATGCCCGCTTCCGCCCTGCAGTACGCCGGCGCCGATGCCGTGCTGCCCCTTGAACTGATGTGTCGCCGCCTGAAGGAGTTGTTTGCATGAACCTGTTGCCACCGGAACCTGCGCAGTCGCAGACCCCGGTCAACCTGCTGATCGTCGATGACGTGCCGCAGAACCTGGTAGCCATGCAGGCCCTGCTGCAGCGCGAAGGGGTCAACCTGCTGCTGGCCGGCTCGGGCGCGCAGGCGTTGGAGCTGCTGCTCGAGCACGAGGTGGCATTGGCCCTGCTTGACGTGCACATGCCGGAGATCGATGGCTTCACCCTGGCCGAACTGATGCGCGGTTCGCATCGCAGCCGCGACGTGCCGATCATCTTCCTGACCGCCTCTCCGGATGATCCCCTGCGCGTGTTCAA
The DNA here is from genome assembly GCF_059370655.1 of Stenotrophomonas sp. YJH_SMC_133. Lineage (NCBI taxonomy): Bacteria > Pseudomonadati > Pseudomonadota > Gammaproteobacteria > Lysobacterales > Lysobacteraceae > Stenotrophomonas > Stenotrophomonas sp. YJH_SMC_133. Next base: position 125,534 of record NZ_JCAFTW010000013.1, read on the forward strand.
GGGCTACGAAAGCGGTGCGGTCGATTTCCTGCACAAGCCGGTGGCGCCGCAGGTGATCCTGAGCAAGGTCAACGTCTTCATCGAACTGTACCAGCAGCGGCAGCTGCTGAAGGCGCGCAACGAGGCACTGGAGCGGGCGCTGAAGCTCAACGAGACGATGGCTGCCGTTTTGACCCACGACCTGCGCACGCCGTTGTCGGCGATCCTGCTGTGCACCGACAAGCTGGCGCTGGAGCTTCCGGAAGACAACGCAGGCGCGCAGCAGACCCTGCAGTACCTGGAAGCCAGCACCCTGCGGATGGCGCGGATGGTCGAGCAGCTGCTGGATTTCTCGCGGATCCGCAGCGGTGGCCTGAGGCTGGAGGCAAGTGCCTGCGATCTGGCCGACGTGACGCGCGCGGTAGTCGCCGAGGCGGGCAGCGCGCATGGGGCGGACCGGATCCACCTGGACCTGCAGGGAGACACGCGGCTGCAGGGCGATCTGGATCGCCTTGGCCAGGTCGCCGCCAACCTGGTCGGCAATGCGCTGACCCATGGCAGCGAGGCGAGGGTGCAGGTGGATGGGCGCGACCCGCGCGGCGTATTGCTGCGGGTCAGCAACGCCGGCCGGATCGATGACGCGCTGTTGCCGCGACTGTTCGAACCGTTCAAGGCCAGCTTCCACCAGAGCAAGGGCCTGGGCCTGGGCCTGTACATCGTCGATCAGTTCGTCCGCGCGCACGGCGGGCGCATTGCGGCCCGCAACGAAGCGGGCCAGGTCGTGTTCGAGGCAATGCTGCCACGGCGCTGCGACGGCACGGTCTTGGCGGCAACCTGAACGCTTCGGCCAGCGTTTCGGCGGACTGAGGCGGACTGGTCCGCAACTGCCAGCGTGGGTGCCTATTCTCGCCAGCTTTCCTGCAGTGACCGGTCCGGATTCTCCCGGCGCCTGCAGGGCGATCGTTCGGCACCGACGCCAGTGGACCTGCTCGATCAGGTGGTGCAGTCGGCGCTGCACGCAGGCTGATGGTCTGCGCCGGATTCAGCGCGAAGCAGCACCGCAGTACGCCGCATGCAGCGCCTGCAGCACGCCCAGTGCGGGCCCTTCAAGAACCCGGTAGTGTATCGCCTGCGCTTCGCGCCGGGTCGCCACGATATCCAGTCCGCGCAGCACCGCCAGATGCTGTGACAACGCCGATGCGCTCAGGCCGGTCAGTGCCTGCAGTTCCGGTACCGGCGCTTCACCTTCCACCAGGCGGCACAGCACCCGCAGCCGGGCCGGGTGGGCCAGGCTTTTGAGCAGCGTGGCTGCCTGCGACGCGTGTTCGGCCATCGCGGCGCTGTCGAGCTGGGTCCGGGCCATGGTTGACCATTTTGTTTAGAATGATCTAATTTAGAATAATCTAAACAAATAGGCAATCCCATGTACGGCAGCGAAGAGGGCAGGGCATGAACCTGCCATGGAGTGCGGCGGCAGGTGGTGCGTTGATCGGCGCCGCCGCGGTGCTGTTGTTCGCCACCATCGGACGCGTGGCGGGCATCAGCGGCATCACCGCAGGCAGCCTGCGCGCAGGCAAGGGCGAGCGTGCCTGGCGCTGGGCCTTCCTCGCCGGCCTGACAGCATCGGCGGGGCTGGTGCTGTGGTGGCAATCGGTGCCCGAGGCATCGCCGCGTGCGCTGCTGCGTGATGCGCTGCCGGCATGGCAGTTGATGGGAGCCGGCCTGCTGGTCGGCTTCGGTACGCGGCTGGGCAACGGCTGCACCAGCGGTCACGGTGTGTGCGGCATGGCCCGCGCTTCGAAGCGATCGCTGGCGGCCGTGCTGGTGTTCATGGTCTGCGCGATGCTGACCACCTTCCTGGTCCGTCATGGCGGAGGCCCGACATGAGCCGCGCAGTCTGGGCCGCCGGCGCGGCGGGCGCGTTGTTTGGCATGGGGTTGGCACTTTCGGGAATGACCGACGCGCGTCGTGTCCTCGGCTTCCTCGACATCACCGGTGACTTCGATCCCACGCTGCTGTGGGTGCTGGGCTCGGCGCTGCTGGTCAGCGCGATCGGGCAGCGGTGGGTGTTGCGGCGACAGCAGCCGCTGTACGCAGACCGCTTCCGGCTGCCTGTTACCCGGCGTGTGGATGCTCGCCTGCTGCTGGGTGCCGCGCTGTTCGGGATCGGCTGGGGCTGGGCGGGCTATTGCCCAGGCCCGGCCATCGCCGGGGTGGCCGTGGCGTCGCGCGAAGCCCTGTGGTTCGTGCCTTCGATGCTTGCAGGATTCTGGCTGCACGACCGCTTCGTCCGTTGAGGCTTTCACCCCTGTCTCACCCTGCCTGGGGTCCTATCTTCGGATCACGGGGAAAAGGAGTGCAACGACATGGCACGGATGAAGTGGATGGGAAGGGGAATGCTGGCGGTCGCGCTGGCCGCAGCCGTGGCACCGGCACTGGCCTGCACGCGCGCGGTGTACCTGGGTGACAACGGCGATGTGATCACCGCGCGCTCGATGGACTGGAAGGTCGATGTGGCGACCAACCTCTACATACTGCCGCGCGGCATTGCGCGCACCGGCCAGGCCGGCCCGAAGTCGCTGGCGTGGACCGCGCGCTACGGCTCGGTGGTGGCCACCGGCTACGACGTGTCGACCACCGATGGCATGAACGAAAAGGGCCTGGTGGCCAACCTGCTGTGGCTGGTCGAATCGGAGTATCCGCAGCAGCGTGGCAACAAGCCGGGTCTGGCGATTTCGCTGTGGGCGCAGTATGTGCTGGACAACTTCGCTACCGTGGAAGAGGCGGTCGCCGCGTTGAAGCGCGAGCCGTACTCGATCGTCACCGACAAGGTGCCCGGTGAAGATCGGCAGGCGACGCTGCACCTGTCGCTGTCCGATGCCAGCGGCGACAGTGCCATCGTCGAGTACATCGGCGGGCGCCAGGTGATCCACCATGACCGGCGCTACCAGGTAATGACCAATTCGCCGATCTTCGAGCAGCAGCTGGCGCTCAACAGCTACTGGCAGCAGATCGGCGGCACGGTGATGCTGCCGGGCACCAACCGCTCTGCTGACCGTTTCGCGCGCGCCTCGTTCTACATCAACGCCATTCCCAAGGCCGAGGATCCGGTGGAGGCCCTGGCCAGTGTGTTCAGCGTGATCCGCAACGCGTCGGTGCCGTATGGCATCACCACGCCGGGTGAGCCGAACATCTCATCCACGCGCTGGCGCACCGTGGCCGACCACAAGCGGCGGCTGTACTTCTTCGAATCGGCATTGACCCCGAACACCTTCTGGGTCGATCTGAACAAGGTCGATTTCGCCGGCAAGGTGCTCAAGCTCGACCTCGGCAAGGACCAGCGCAATACCTTCGCCGGTGATGCACTGGGCCAGTTCGTGCCCAGCGCACCGTTCGCCTTCCTCGGCGTCGACGGTTAGTTCGACGCCTGGCTGGAGGCCGGGTAGACCGCCTGGATCGTGCAGCTGCCGCGCGTGTACTGCGGCAGCGGGGCGATGCTTTCACCGCGCAGATCGTTTGTCTCGAATTCGGCAGTCATGATCCGATCGCCGGGATTGCCACAGATCAGGCCGTTCTGCAGGCCCGAGTGGAAGCTCAGCTGCGGCGCGCGGTCGAGCTGGCGGCAGTGGCTGCCGAGTTCGACCCGGTAGTAGCGATGGCCGCCATTGCGGCGCGGATTGGTCTCCACCAGCATGCCCTGCGGGTCGGATGACCAGGCACGCACGTTGCGCGTGGCAAAGCAGTAGGACGGTGAGCCGCCGAAGCTGCGACGCACCTCCTTGCGTTCGCGGATGGTCACGGCAGGCAGGGTAGCGGTGCGCAGGCGGTCGCTGTCGCGGGCGACGCTGGCATAGTCGCGATTCTGCAGCGGGGTGACCGCGCTGATGGTGCATCGGCGGCCGTCGACCACGACGCGTTCGCTGGGGCGGCCGCAGGCCCAGCCGGCGGGGGCTTCCAGTTTCAGCGAGGTGGCACCGCGGACGCCGGGGCAATCTTCGTTGAAGTCGATCCGAAAGGGCTGGCCGGAGGCGGCGCGCAGTGCGATCGAGCGCGGTGATGCCTGCTCCACTTCCTGTACGCCGACAGCGTCCATGCAGTGCGGAGCCGGTGGCGTACGCTCCTGTGCGGAGACCGAAGCTGCGAGCACCAGGCCGAGGCTGGTGGCGAGCACCAGGGACACCTGCTGATGGGTCATGTCCTGCACTCCCTGCGTTGGATGACGGATCGACTATAGCAACGGTTTGCACGGCCGTTGTTACACGCGCACACTGCCCGGATGGGCGCCATCTTCCATCTGCGGCACTACGGCCAGGCTACCGGCCTGGACCGCCATGACTACGCGCAGTGGGTGCTGCCAGTGCAGGGTGAACTGCAGTTCGAAATGGAAGGTCGCGGAGGTCGGCTGGACGTGCTGCAGGGGGCATTCGTGGCCGCCGGTGAGGCGCATGACCAGATGGCTGATGGTCCCAATGGTTTCGTGATCGTTGACTGTCCTCCGGGCGTACTTGATGACGGCACGCAGGAGCATCTGTGCCGGCAGCGCTGGCTGTATCTGCCGCTGGCATTGCGCCGACGCCTGGCTGAGGTGCAGGCAGGGCAGTCGATGCCGGCGCTGCTGCCGCAGTTGCTGCAGGTATTTGCACCTGCTGGCAGTGGCGCGCGCATGCAGGGTCTGTGTGCGGCGGTCCAGGCCGACCCCGGGCAGGCGTGGCCGGTGGCGCGCATGGCGGCGTTCGTCGGGGTCAGCGAGAGCCGTTTGCATGCGCTGTTCCGGCAGGAGTTCGGGCTCAGCCCGCAGGCCTGGCTCAGCGCAAGCCGGTTGCGTTGGGCCAAGCACCAGCTGCGCACCAGCGTGGCGCCGATCAGCGATATCGCGCTGGCCGCGGGCTATTCCGAGCAGAGCGCACTGACCCGTGCGCTGCGCCGCGAGTGCGGCCAGACTCCCGCAGCGTGGCGCCGGGGCGCCGGACTGTAGGGTCGAGCCACGCTCGGCTTTGCGCACGCGCGGCCGGTCAGGGCAATAGCCTCGGTCAAGAGCGCCCGCTGGCCAGCGCTTACACTGCGCGGCCTGTTCTCTCCCCCCGAAGAACCCGAATGCGCAACAACCCGATGGCCCTGGGCATCGCCAATGGCGTGGCCGCTGGCGCGCTGTGGGGCGTGGTTTTCCTCGCGCCCGCCGTGCTGCAGTCGTTCAACGCCCTGCAATTGTCGGCCGGCCGCTATCTGGTCTACGGCCTGATCGCCGTAGTACTGCTGCTCCCGCGCTGGAAGCGGCTGGCACCGCAGCTGGGTCGCGCCGAATGGATCGGGCTGCTGTGGCTGAGCCTGGCCGGGAACCTGGTGTACTTCCTGCTGCTGGCCACGGCGGTGCAGTGGGCTGGCGGTGCGGCGGCGTCGCTGATTGTCGGCCTGATTCCGGTGGTGGTCACCCTGGTCGGCGTGCGCGAACAGGGTGCAGTGCCTTTGAAACAGCTGCTGCCGGCACTGGGCCTGTGCGTGCTGGGCGTGGCCCTGGTTGGTTGGGAAGCACTGATGTCCGAGCACCTGGCAACCCCGTGGCGGCAGCGCCTGATCGGCCTGCTGTGCGCGTTCGGCGCGCTGTTCTCGTGGGCGTTGTACTCGATCGGCAACAGCCGCTGGCTGGCGCGTCGACCGGACTTGTCCAGCCACGACTGGTCGCTGCTGACCGGCGTCACCACCGGCGGCCTGGCCCTGCTGCTGGTGCCGATGGCCTTCATCGGCCACACCAGCGGGCACACGGCGGCGCAGTGGAGTGGTTTCTGGGCAATCAGCGCCGGTGTGGCGGTGGTGGCCTCGATCCTCGGCAATGCGTTCTGGAACCGCGCCAGCCGCCTGCTGCCGCTGACCCTGACCGGCCAGATGATCGTGTTCGAGACGCTGTTCGCGCTGGCGTATGCCTTCGCCTGGCAGCAGCGCTGGCCTTCGCTGCTGGAAGCGCTGGCGATCGTGTTCCTGGTGGCCGGCGTGATGCTGTGCGCGCATGCCCATCGCAGTCCACGGGCGATCGCCGAACATGCCGGCTGAATGCGTGCGTCAAGCGTGCTGATGCTGCCTTGGTCTCAGATGCAACCAAATGCCGGCACGTTGAGCGATGATCGCGGCACTGGTTTTTTGCATCGCAGCACTTGACAGCAGGCCGGCGCACAGTGTTTTCTGTGCGTCATGGTTCTTGATGCCGCCCACGCCAGCCTGATCGCTCCCGCCACTGCGGGCCGTTCGACTGCGCCGGTCGCCACCACCACCATTACCACCACCACCGTCACCACTGCCCTGGTGCGGCCCGTCGTCTTCGTGTAACTCCCGAAAACCACGGCCCCGCACCATACAGGTGGCGGGGAAACTCGACACCTGCATGCGACGGGGCCTCCTGCCGAGGTCTGCATGTCTTCCCACGCCCCCGCTCATCCCGTTGCCCCGGCCGATCTGGCTGCACCGTCCATCGTCGTGCACAAGTTCGGCGGCACCTCGGTGGCCGATGCCGAACGCTACCGCCATGTCGCGGGCCTGCTGCTGGCCCGTCCCGAATCGCTGCAGGTCACTGTCGTTTCGGCAATGAAGGGCGTCACTGACGCGCTGATCGAGCTGGCCCAGCTGGCGGCCGAGGGCGACGAAGGCTGGCGCGAGGCCTGGCATGCGCTGCGCGCGCGTCACCGTGGTGCCGCCGTGGCCCTGCTGGGCGAGCAGGTGGGCGAGACCGTCGAATGGATCGACGCCCGCTTCGATCAACTGGCCGAAGTGCTGGCGGCGCTGGCGGTGATCGGCGAGCTGCCGCGCGAAGTACTCGACCGCGTGCAGGGCCTGGGCGAAGTATTCTCCGCGCAGCTGCTTGGCACCCACCTGCGTGCCTTGGGCGAAGACTGTGCGGTACTCGATGCACGCGACGTGCTGGTGGTCGGGCATGGCGAACTGGGTGTGGATGTCGACTGGGAGTCCAGCGCGGACCGCCTGGCCAAGTGGCGCCTGCGGCATCCGCAGATGCGCCTGGTCGCCACCGGTTTCGTTGCCCGTGACCGCCATGACCGCATCACCACGCTCGGCCGCAATGGCAGCGACTATTCCGGCGCGATCTTCGCCGCGTTGTTCAATGCCGATGAACTGCACATCTGGACCGACGTCGACGGCGTGCTGTCGGCCGACCCGCGGCTGGTGCCCGAGGCGGTGCAGCTGGAGTCACTAAGCTACGACGAGGCCTGCGAGCTGGCTTATTTCGGCGCCAAGGTGGTGCACCCGCAGACGATGTCGCCGGCCATCCGCCTCGGCCTGCCGATCTTCATCCGCAATACCTTCCAGCCGGCGCATCCGGGGACGCGCATCAGCGCCGAGCGCTCGCCGCGCGGGCCGGTGAAGGGCCTGACCCTGAGCCCCGGGCTGTCCCTGTTGAACCTGGAAGGCACCGGCCTGATCGGTGTGCCCGGTACCGCCGAGCGCGTGTTCGCGGCGCTGCGCCAGGCGCAGGTGTCGGTGGTGATGATCTCGCAGGGTTCGTCAGAGCATTCGATCTGCTGCGTGGTGCGCGCTGCCGAAGCGGCGCGTGGCCGTGAGGCACTGCTGCACGCGTTCGCGCATGAACTGTCGGTAGGGCAGGTGCAGCGCGTGCAGGTCAGTGAGGGCGTCAGCGTGCTGGCGGCAGTGGGTGACGGCATGGCCGGCCAGCCCGGTGTGGCGGCGCGCCTGTTCGAGGCGCTGGGACGCGCGCAGGTGAACATCCTGGCGATCGCGCAGGGCTCGTCGGAGCGCAATATTTCTGTGGCGGTGGACAGTGCCGATGCCACCCGCGCATTGCGGGCCGCACATGCGGGCTTCTGGCTGTCGCCGCAGACGTTCGCGGTCGGCGTGATCGGGCCGGGCAACGTCGGCGCGGCACTGCTGGACCAGCTGCTGGCGGCCCGCCTGCAGCTGCTGGCCAAGGCCAATGTGGATCTTCGCCTGCGCGCGCTGGCCTCGCGTTCGCGCATGCGGCTGGAAGTGGATGGCCTGCACGCCGATTGGCGGGAGGCATTGCAGGACGCGGGCGAGCCCAGCGACCTGGATCGCTTCACCGAACATCTGCTGGCCGCGCACCTGCCGCATGCGGTGGTGATCGACTGCAGTGGCAGCGCCGACGTGGCCGAGCGCTATGAGGGCTGGCTGGCTGCCGGCATCCACGTGGTGACCCCGAACAAGCAGGCCGGTGCTGGCCCGCTGCCGCGCTACCAGCGCATCCGTGCTGCTGCGGCGGCCAGTGGTGCGCGCTTCCGCTACGAAGCCACGGTGGGCGCGGGCCTGCCGGTGATCACCACGCTGCGTGATCTGGTCGATACGGGCGACGAGGTGCTGGCGATCGAAGGCATCTTCTCCGGCACGCTGGCGTGGCTGTTCAACCGCTTCGACGGCAGTCAGCCGTTCTCGCAGCTGGTCGCGCAGGCGCGGTCGATGGGCTACACCGAGCCGGACCCGCGCGATGATCTTTCGGGCGTGGACGTGGCGCGCAAGCTGGTGATCCTCGCCCGCGAGGCCGGCCACGCGCTCAGCCTGGAACAGGTACAGGTGGAAAGCCTGGTGCCGGCGCTGCTGCGCGACGGCAGCGTGGATGACTTCATGGCGCGGCTGGGCGAGTCCGATGCCAGCCTGTTGCAGCGGTTGCAGGACGCGCGGGCGCGTGGCGCGGTGCTGCGCTACGTGGCACAGCTGGGCGCTGACGGTGCCTCGGTGGGCCTGCAGGAACTGCCCGCCGACCACGCCTTCGCCAACCTTCGGTTGACCGACAACGTGGTGCAGTTCCGTACCCGTCGCTACTGCGACAACCCGTTGGTGGTGCAGGGTCCGGGCGCCGGCCCGGAAGTCACCGCCGCCGGTGTGTTTGCCGACCTGCTGCGGGTCGCGGCCGGTGAAGGAGCGCGCCTGTGATCGCACGTGCGTTCGCGCCGGCCTCGGTGGCCAACGTGGCGGTGGGCTTCGACATTCTTGGTCATGCCATCGCCGGTGTTGGCGATACCGTGAGCGTGGGCCGCATCGAGGAACCGCTGGTGCGCATCGAAGCGATCCGTGGCAGTGCGGTCGAGCTGCCGCTGGAGGCCGCCGGGAACACCGCGGGCGCTGCGCTGATGTCACTGCGCGAAGGCCTGGGCCTGGACTTCGGTTTCGCGGTGGAGATCGACAAGGGCATTCCGTTCGGTTCCGGCATGGGCGGTTCGGCAGCGTCATGCGTTGCGGCGCTGGTTGCCGCCAACGCGCTGCTGGATGTACCGCTGTCGCGCGAGGCGCTGTATCCGTTTGCGCTCGATGGCGAGGCGGTGGCCAGCGGTGGCCGCCACGGCGACAACGTGGGGCCGTTGCTGCTGGGTGGTCTTGCGCTGTGTACGGCCGACCGCCTGCTGCCAATTCCTGTGCCGGCGGCCTGGCACAGCCTGCTGGTGCATCCGCACGCGGTGCTGGAAACACGCCGTGCGCGCCAGGTGCTGCAGGGCAGCTACGCGCTGGGTGAATTCGTGGCACAGAGTGCGAACCTCGCGCTGGTACTCAGTGGTTGCCATCGTAGTGATGCGGCGCTGGTGCGGGCTGGATTGCGCGATGTGCTGGTGGAACCACGGCGGGCCGGCCTGATTGCAGGTTTCGAAGCAGCCCGCGATGCGGCGCTGTCGGCCCATGCAATGGGGGCGGGCATCTCCGGTGCCGGACCCAGCGTGTTCGCCTGGTTCGAGGACGCCGACCAGGCCCGCACCGCTGCCGCACCGGTGCAGGCGGCATTTGCCGCCGCCGGTTTCGACAGCGATGCCTGGGTGTCGCCGCTGGATGCACCGGGAGCCCGCTTGTGCTGAATCCTTCCCCATTACTGGATACCGAACCCATGCAATTTGTTTCGACCCGGGGTCAGTCCCCGGCCGTTGGCCTCAGTGCGGCGATCGCTGCAGGATTGGCGCCCGATGGAGGGCTGTATGTTCCGCAGGTGCTGCCGGCGGCACGTGAGCTGCGGGCCGGCGCAACGCTGGCCGATACCGCCGCCGATCTGCTGGCACCGTTCTTTTCCGGCGACGCGCTGGAGTCTGCGTTGCCGTCGATCTGCCGCGAGGCGTTCGACTTTCCGGTGCCGCTGCGTCCACTGGGCGGCGGTGACCATGTGCTGGAGCTGTTCCATGGGCCGACGGCGGCGTTCAAGGATATCGGTGCGCGCTTCCTGGCCGGAACACTGTCGCGGCTGCAGGCCGGCAAGGACCGCGATCTGACGATTGTTGTCGCCACGTCTGGCGATACCGGCGCCGCCGTTGCTGCGGCCTTCCATCGCCAGCCCGGCGTGCGCGTGGTGGTGCTGTATCCGGATGGCCGCGTGTCACCGCGCCAGGCGCATCAGCTCGGTTGTTTCGGCGACAACATCCAGGCGCTGCGCGTGGCCGGTGCCTTCGACGATTGCCAGGCGATGGTCAAGCAGGCACTGGCTGACCGCGAACTGCAGGCGCAGGTGCCGCTGAGTTCGGCCAACAGCATCAGCCTCGGCCGCCTGCTGCCGCAGATGAGTTATTACGCGCATGCGGCGTTGTCCCATTACGCGACGCATCGTCGCCGGCTCAACCTGGTGGTGCCGACCGGCAACCTTGGCAATGCGATGGCGGCCGTGCTGGCGCGCGCGCTGGGCGTGCCGATCGGGCAGATCGTGCTGGCCACCAATGCCAATGCGGTACTGCCGGCGTACTTCAATGGCGGCGACTACCAGCCGCAGGCCAGCGTGGCCACCGTGGCCAATGCAATGGACGTAGGGGCGCCCAGCAACTTTGAACGCCTGCGCTGGCTTTACCTCGGAGATGACGCCGAGCTGCGCGCTGCGTTCCGCGCGTTCGCGGTGGATGACGTGACCATCCGCGCGACGATTGCGGCGGCGCATGCCAGCAACGGCGAACTGTTCTGCCCGCATACGGCCACAGCGGTGAAGGTGCTGCAGGACCTGCGTGCGCGCGGCGCCAAGGGCGACTGGGCGGTGGTGGCTACCGCACATCCGGCCAAGTTCGAGGCAGTGGTGGAGCCCTTGATTGGCGAAGCAGTGGCCGTGCCGCCGGCGCTGGATGCGTTGCTGCAGCGGCCCGCGCACGCGGAACCGTTGGCTGCGGAGTATGCGGCGTTGCGTGAGGTGTTGCTGCGTTGATCGAAGGCATCTGGGGTTGCCGGCCAGCGGCCGGCACTACCCGTGCTGCGTCCACCTGGTAGTGCCGGCCGCTGGCCGGCAACCCAGCCAACCGCGATGCGGTCAGATCAACCCTTCACCGGCCAGCGTGCGCAACCCGTCCTCGTCGAGGATTTCCACCACGTTCAGGTGGGGCAGGGCGATCAACCCCTGCTGGCGCAGCTTGGTGAAGGTACGGCTGACCGTTTCCATGGTCAGGCCCAGATGGTCGGCGATGTCGCCACGCCCCATCGGCAGCGACACGCGCAGGCCATCGCCACCCAGCTTGGCCTCGCGCGCGGCCAGGCGCAGCAGGAAGTCGGCCACTTTCTCGGCCGGCTGCAGCCGCGCCAGTGCCAGCGCGGCATCCTGCGCGGCGTCCAGCTCCTGGCAGGCACGCTGCAGCAGCTTGCGTTCCAGGTGCGGGAAACGGCTGCGAAGCGCCTTCATCTGCGGCAGCGCGACACGGCATACGCGGCTGTCTGCGATGGCCTCGATATCGTAGCGGTGGTGGTCACTGCCGCTCAGGCCCAGGTAGTCGCCGGGAAGCACGAAGCCATTGATCTGGCGGCGGCCATCGGCCAGGGTGCGCACCAGGCGCAGGGCGCCGCCGGTCAATGTATAGACATGGTCGCGCTCTTCGCCGGTGCGGGCCAGGGTACTGCCCATGCTGACCTGCTGGGAAACGGTGACCTGTTCCAGTGCCTGCACTTCATCGGGCGACAGCGCCGAGCACACCGCAAGGTGGCGAACCGAGCAGTGCAGGCAGTCCAGCGTGGTGCAGGACGGCGAGGCGGGATCGTTGGTGGCGGGCGGAGCGCCGGAAGGCCGTGACATGTTGCGGGGGGCGTATCGCGGGCGGGGAGGGCTTTATGATACTTCAAGCGGCCGTTCGACCCTGCCCGAGGCGGGGGCGCTAGAATGTCGCCCCCTCCCACGTCCCGTTCCAGCAGGAGTTCCGCCCGTGATCAAGCCCCGTACCCCGCCCGGCACCCTTGAACTGTTGCCGCGCGAGCAGATTGCGTTCCAGCGCATGCTGGACGTGATCCGTCGCAACTACGAGCGCTTCGGGTTCCTGCCGGTGGAGACGCCGGTGTTCGAGCTGTCCGACGTGCTGCTGACCAAGTCCGGTGGCGAAACCGAGCGCCAGGTGTATTTCGTGCAGTCCACCGGTGCGCTGGCCAACGCCGCCGAATCGGGTGACCGTTCGCTGCCGGAAATGGCGCTGCGCTTCGACCTGACCGTGCCGCTGGCGCGCTACGTGGCCGAGCACGAGCATGAACTGACCTTCCCGTTCCGTCGCTACCAGATGCAGCGGGTGTACCGCGGCGAGCGCGCCCAACGCGGCCGCTTCCGTGAGTTCTACCAGTGCGACATCGACGTGATCGGCAAGGACAGCCTGAGCGTGCGATACGACGCCGAAGTGCTGGCGGTCATCCACGCGGTGTTCTCGGAACTGCGCATCGGTGACTTCAGCATCCAGCTGAACAACCGCAAGCTGATGCGTGGCTTCTTCGAGAGCCTGGACGTGGCCGAGGGCGAGCGCCAGCTGGCAGTGCTGCGCGAAGTGGACAAGCTGGACAAGCGCGGCGCCGATTACGTGCGCGAGACGCTGGTGGGCGAGGGCTTCGAGATTCCGGCCGAGCAGGTCGAGAAGATCCTGGCGTTCGTGGCCGTGCGTTCGCAGGGCCATGCCGATGCACTGGCGCAGCTGGCCACGCTTGAAGCCGACGCCGGTTCTTCGGAGATCCTGCGTACCGGCGTCGCCGAACTGCGCGAAGTGCTGCAGCTCGTGCAGGCGCTGGGCGTGCCGGAAACCGCGTACTGCCTGAACTTCTCCATTGCGCGCGGCCTGGACTACTACACCGGCACCGTCTACGAGACCACGCTGACCGACCACCCGCAGATCGGTTCGATCTGCTCGGGCGGCCGCTACGAAGACCTGGCCAGCCACTACAGCAAGTCGAAGCTGCCGGGCGTGGGCATCTCCATCGGCCTGTCGCGCCTGTTCTGGCAGCTGCGCGAAGCCGGCCTGATCGATGGCATCGAGGGCAGCAGCGTGCAGGCGCTGGTGGCGCTGATGGACGAGCAGGGCATGCCGCAGTCGCTGGACATCGCGCGCCGCCTGCGCGCCGGTGGCATCAACACCGAAGTGCAGATGGAGCCGAAGAAGATCGGCAAGCAGTTCCAGTACGCCGCCAAGGCCGGCATCCGCTTCGTGGTGCTGGCCGGTGAGGACGAGCTGGCGCGCGGCGTGGTGGCGGTGAAGGACCTGCTGCGCGAGCAGCAGTTCGAAGTCTCCCGTGACGAGTTGGCCAGCACCCTGCAGGTCGAGCTGGAGCAGTCGAAGGTGATGTAACGGCCCCTGGCAGCATGCAGCGCTTCAACGAAACGCCCACCAACCGGTGGGCGTTTTCGTTTCCGGGCCCCGTTCCGGGGTCAGAGCCGTTTTCCTCTGGAAAACAGATCCGACCCCGGCCGTCCCAACAGCTCGCGGCCACCTGTCGAGGGCGGGGTCGGTCCGGAACCCAGCTGTGCCGATGCTCCGGCCTCTGCGGGTGCGGGGCAGCAGCCCTGCCGCACCCTCAACCCTCGATTTGACGCACTGCGCAAGAATGCGCTAATGTACTAACGCGCTATTACATTGATGCATGGAAACGACCCCGTGAAAGCCCGCCCCGAAATTGCCGCCAAAGACCCGAAGGCCGACCTTGAAGCCCTGGCCCGGGCCTTTGCCGCCCTGCGCGAGCCGGAACAGGTCGAGGCCTTCCTGCGCGATCTGTGCACACCGGCCGAGCTGGAAGCCATGGCCGACCGCTGGAAGGTGGTGCCGCTGCTGCAGCAGGGCGTGCCGTACCGCGAGATCCACGAGCGCACCGGCGTCAGCGTGACCACCACCGGACGGGTGGCACGCACCCTTGAGCATGGCCATCGAGGCTATGCCGCCGCCATCGACCGCCTTGCCTCGCGCTGATCCGCGCCCCGTTCCGAACTTCGAGACCTCCCCCATGAGTGCAACCCAGGCAGCGCCGGCACGAGACCGGCTGCGTATCGCCATCCAGAAGAGTGGCCGGCTGGCCGAACCCGCGCGCAACCTGCTCAGCGCCTGCGGCCTGAGCTGGCGCGAGAGCCGCGACAAGCTGTTCTGCTACGGCGAATCGCTGCCGGTGGACCTGCTGCTGGTGCGCGACGACGACATCCCCGGCCTGATCGCCGACGGCGTCTGCGACCTCGGCATCGTCGGCCGCAACGAGCTGGACGAGCAGGCTGCGGCACGTCGCCAGATCGGCCTGCCGGATGCCTACCAGGCACTGCGCGGACTGGGCTTTGGCCAGTGCCGGCTGATGCTGGCGGTACCCGAGGAGTGGCAGTGGCAGGGACCGGCGCAGCTGGCCGGTGCCCGCATTGCCACCAGCTACCCGGCCATCCTCAAGCAATGGCTGGCCGAACAGGGCGTGGACGCACAGGTGGTCGAGCTGTCCGGGTCGGTGGAAATCGCCCCGCGCCTGGGTACCGCCGACCTGATCTGCGATCTGGTCTCCAGCGGCGCCACGCTGCGCGCCAACCAGCTGACCCCGGTGCACAACCTGCTCGACAGCGAGGCGGTGCTGGCCGGTGCGGTGCGCGTGCCGGATGATGCACGTGCATCGCTGCGCGCGATGCTGCTGCGCCGCCTCGACGGCGTGGTGCAGCGCCAGGACCGCAAGCTGTTGATGTTCCGCGCCAGCGAGGATCGCGTCGACGCGCTGGCGCAGCTGCTGGCCGATGCCGAGCCGCTGGTGCGGCTGCCGGCCGACGGCGGCGCACTGCGCCTGCAGACCATGTGCCCGGGCCCGCTGAGCTGGCAGCGCATGGAGGAACTCGAGCGCGCCGGCGCGCAGGGCTTGATGGTACTGAGCGTGGAGCGGTCGCTGGCATGAACCGTCTGATCTGGTCCCGACTTGATGAGGCCGCGCGCAGTGCGGCACTGACCCGCCCGGTGCAGACCGTGGCGCAGCAGACCCGCGATGCGGTGGCTACGCTGATTGCACAGGTGCGCGCGCAGGGCGACGACGCGCTACGTGCGATCACCGCACGTTTCGACGGTGTCGAGCTGCGATCGTTCGAAGTGAGCGAAGCCGAGTTCGCAGCGGCTGATGCCGCCGTCCCCGCCGAACTGCGCCAGGCGATGGTCGAAGCTGCCGAACGCATCGCCCGCTTCCACGCCGCCGGCATGGGTACGGGGTATGCCGTGGAAACCGCGCCGGGCGTGGTCTGCGAACGCATGCTGCGCCCGATTGGCCGGGTGGGCCTGTATGTGCCGGCCGGCAGCGCACCGCTGCCGTCCACCGCGCTGATGCTGGGCGTGCCGGCGCAGCTGGCCGGCTGCCCGCAGGTGGTGCTGTGCACGCCGCCGCGTGCCGATGGCACGGCCGATCCTGCGGTGCTGGTGGCCGCACGCCTGACCGGCGTGCAGCGCGTGTTCAAGCTGGGCGGCGCCCAGGCCATCGCTGCGATGGCTTACGGCACGGCCAGCATTCCGGCCTGTGACAAGCTGTTCGGGCCGGGCAACAGCTTCGTGACCGAAGCCAAGCAGCAGGTCGCACAGGACGGCGCCGCCGCCATCGACATGCCGGCCGGTCCCTCCGAAGTGCTGGTGATTGCCGATGCAGGTGCAAACCCGGCGTTCGTTGCAGCCGACCTGCTGTCGCAGGCCGAGCACGGCCCGGATTCGCAGGTGCTGCTGCTGACCGACGATACCGCGATGCTGGCGGCGGTCGAGGCTGAAGTCGAGCGCCAGGTGGCCTTGCTGCCGCGCCAGCAGATCGCACGCCAGGCGCTGTCGGCCTCGCGGCTGATCCAGGTCGATTCGTTGGACGAAGCCTTCGCGATCAGCAACCGCTATGCACCGGAGCACCTGATCCTGGCATTGCGTGATCCGCGCGCGTGGCTGGACAAGGTGCAGGCGGCCGGCTCGGTGTTCCTGGGGGATTACACCCCCGAAGCACTGGGCGACTACTGCAGCGGCACCAACCACGTGCTGCCGACCGCCGGTGCCGCGCGTGCCTACAGTGGCGTCAGCGTCGCCAGCTTCCAGAACCTGATCAGCGTGCAGAGCGCCAGCGCCGCAGGATTGGCGGCAATCGGCGGCTGCGCGCGCATCATCGCCAGTGCCGAAGGCCTGGATGCGCATGAGCGTGCAGTGGCCCTGCGCATGGAGGCAGCGGCATGAGTGCCTCCATTGATGACGTGCTGGCCCTGGTGCGCCCCGATCTGCAGGCCTTCGCTGGCTACAGTTCGGCGCGCAGCATGGCGGTGCAGGGCGAGGTCTGGTTGAACGCCAATGAATCAGCCTGGGCCAATCCGGCAGACGCCGCAGGCAGCAGCCGGCGCTATCCCGAACCGCAGCCGTTGGCATTGCGTGAGGGTCTGGCGGCGCTGTACGGCGTGACGCCACAGCAGCTGCTGATCGGTCGCGGCAGCGACGAAGCCATTGATCTGCTGGTGCGCGCGCTGTGCGTGTCGGGCCGCGATGGCGTGCTGGTCACGCCGCCGGTGTTCGGCATGTACGCTGTCTGCGCACGCCTGCAGGGTGCCGCGTTGATTGAAGTGCCGCTGGTGGACAGCGAGGATGGCCTTCGCGCCGACCTGGACGCGGTCATCGACACCGCCAGGGCACGCAATGCCAAGCTGGTGTTCCTGTGCGCACCGTCGAACCCGGCCGGCAGTGATATCGCCCTGGACGAGGTCGAACGGGTGGCGGTTGCGTTGCGCGGGCAGGCACTGGTGGTGGTGGACGAGGCCTATGTCGAGTACGCGCAGCGTCCGTCGGCGACCACGTTGCTGGCCGCGCACGCCAACCTGGCGGTGCTGCGCACGCTGTCGAAAGCACACGCACTCGCGGCCGCGCGCATTGGAACGCTGATCGCCGCCCCGGAACTGATTACCGTGCTGCGCCGCTGCCAGGCGCCGTATCCGGTGCCGACCCCGTGCGCGGAACTGGCCGTGCAGGCCCTGCAGCCGGCCGCGCTGGCACGCACCGCCGAGCGCGTGGCCACGGTCATCGCCGAGCGCGAACGCCTGCGAACGGCACTGGCCAGCCTGCCCGGTGTACGCCGGGTGTACGCCTCGTCCGGCAACTACCTGCTGGTCCGCTTCGCCGATGCACAGGCGGCGTTCGATACGCTGCTTGCTGCAGGGGTGGTGGTGCGCGACCAGCGCGCCGCGCCGCAGCTGGGCGATGCGCTTCGCATCAGTATCGGCAGCCCGGAAGAGAATGACCGCGTGCTCGCGGCCCTGTCGGCGCGGAGGGCCGCAGCATGACCCCGATCCTGTTCATCGACCGCGACGGCACCCTCATCGAGGAGCCGTCCGATTTCCAGATCGACGCCTACGAGAAGCTGCGCTTCGTGCCGCAGGTGATCCCGGCGCTGCTGAAGCTGCGGGATGCCGGCTACCAGTTCGTGATCGTCACCAACCAGGATGGCCTGGGCAGCGACAGCTACCCGCGTGCCAGCTTCGATGGCCCCAACGAGCTGATGCTGCAGATCTTCGAAAGCCAGGGCATCACTTTCCGTGACGTGCTGATCGACTGCAGCTGGCCGCAGGACAATGCGCCGACCCGCAAGCCGGGCATCGGACTGATGACGGCTTATCTGCAGGACCGCAGCATCGACTGGGCGCGTTCGGGCATGGTCGGCGATCGCATCACCGACCTGCAGTTTGCCGACAACCTCAACATCCGCGGTTTCCAGCTGCGCACCGAGCAGTTCGGTGGTCAGTGGGACTGGCCGGGCATTGCCCACGCGCTGGCCGACGCACCGCGCACCGCCGTGGTCCAGCGCAATACGAAAGAAACGAAGATCCGCGTCGAACTGGACCTGGATCGCGCGGGTGATGCACGCATCTCCACCGGCCTGCCGTTCTTCGACCACATGCTGGAACAGATCGGCAAGCACGGTGGCTTCGCGCTGGACATCCAGGCCGAGGGTGACCTGTACATCGACGAACACCACACCATCGAGGATACCGGGCTGGCCTTGGGCCAGGCCCTGCGCGAGGCGCTGGGCGACAAGCGCGGCATTGGCCGCTACGGCTTCACCCTGCCGATGGACGAGACGCTGGCCAGTGCTGCACTGGACTTCAGTGGCCGCCCGTACTTCGTGTTCGAGGGCGAGTTCAAGCGCGAGCGCGTGGGCGACATGCCGACCGAGCTGGTGCCGCATTTCTTCCGCTCGCTGTGCGATGCCAGCGGCCTGAACCTCAACCTGCAGGTACGCGGCGACAACGATCACCACAAGGTGGAGGCGTGCTTCAAGGCCCTGGCCCGCGCGCTGCGTCCGGCGCTGGCCCGGCAGGGCACGGCACTGCCGAGCACCAAGGGGGCGCTGTGAGTGACGTTGCGCTGATCGATGCCGGCGGCGCCAACCTGGGCTCGGTGCGCTACGCACTGGAGCGCCTGGGTGCGACGGTACGGCTGGTGCGCGATGTGGACGGTCTGGTCGGTGCGCAGCGGGTGATCCTGCCCGGCGTCGGCGCCGCCGGTCCCGGCATGCAGCGCCTGCACGCGCAGGGCCTGGTGGAACCGCTGCAGCGACTGGAGGTGCCGCTGATGGGCATCTGCCTGGGCATGCAGCTGCTGTTCGAACGCTCCGAGGAAGCGGGTGTGGAGACATTGGGCCTGATTCCCGGCGTGGTGCGCAAGCTGGTGCCGGCCTGCGGCATCCGGGTGCCGCACATGGGCTGGAACCGCCTGCTGCCGCTGCGCGAATCGCTGCTGCTGCGCGGCGTGCCGGAGCGTGCCAGCGCCTACTTCGTGCACAGCTACGCCGCGCCCCTCAATACCCACACCGTCGCTGCCTGCGACCACGGCGGCCTGTTCACTGCCGTGGTGGAGCAGGGGCGTTACTACGGCGCACAGTTCCACCCCGAGCGCTCCGGCGACACCGGCTCGCTGATGCTGCGCAATTTTCTCGAGGGCACTGCTGCATGAGTTTCATCGTCTACCCCGCGCTGGATATCCGCGACGGCCGCGTGGTGCGGCTGCGCCAGGGCGACTACGCGCAGGAAACCTCGTATGGCGACGATCCGTTGCCACGCGCGCAGGCCTTCGCCGCGCAGGGTGCGCAGTGGATGCATCTGGTCGATCTGGACGCTGCGCGCGCCGGTGGCTATACGCTGGCGCCGCTACTGTCGTCGATCCGCGCGCAGACATCGCTGCAGGTGCAGACCGGCGGTGGCGTGCGCGGCCGCGACGATGTGGCGCGCATCCTCGATGCCGGCGCCGGTCGCGTGGTGGTCGGCTCGCTGGCGGTGCGTCGCCCCGATGAAGTGGTCGGCTGGCTGGAGGAATTCGGCGCCGAGCGCATCACGATTGCGCTGGACGCGCGCCAGGACGCACAGGGGCAGTGGCAGCTGCCGGTGCACGGCTGGACCGAGAACGCCGGGGTGACCCTGGATGAGCTGGCTCAGCGCTACGCGCGCGCCGGCATGCGCCACCTGCTGTGTACCGACATCGCCCGGGACGGCATGCTGGCCGGGCCCAACATCTGCCTCTACCGGCACTTGTCGGGGTTGCTGCCGGGGGTGGCGGTGCAGGCCTCCGGAGGCATCCGCGACGTGGCCGATGTGGCCGAGGCGCGTGCCGCCGGCTGTGGCGGTGCGATCCTCGGCAAGGCACTGCTGGAGCAGCGCATGGACCTGGCGGAGGCGCTGGCATGTTGAGCCGCCGCATCATTCCCTGCCTGGACGTGCGCGATGGCCGCGTGGTCAAGGGCGTGCGCTTCCGCGACCACGTCGACATGGGCGACATCGCCGAGTTGGCGCAGCGCTATCGCGACCAGGGGGCAGACGAGCTGGTGTTCTATGACATCGGCGCCAGCCCCGAGGCGCGTTCGGTCGACGTTGCCTGGATCGAGCGCATCGCGCGGCTGATCGACATTCCGTTCTGCGTGGCCGGTGGCATCGACAGTGTGGAAACCGCGCGCCGCGTGCTGTTTGCCGGTGCCGACAAGGTGTCGATCAACTCGCCGGCGCTGGGGCGCCCGGAGCTGATCACCGAGCTGGCGGACGAGTTCGGCGTGCAGTGCGTGGTGGTCGGTGTCGATTCGGTGCGCGAGGCCGACGGGCAATGGCGGGTGCGTCGTTTCAGCGGCGATCCGGACAAGACCCAGGCGGTGCCGCTGCGCACCCTGGACTGGATCGTCGAAGCGCAACGGCGTGGCGCGGGCGAGATCGTGCTGAACTGCATGGACAGCGATGGCGTACGCCGTGGCTACGATGTCGTGCAACTGCAGCAGGCACGGGCATTGTGCCAGGTGCCGCTGATCGCCTCCGGCGGTGCGGGTGCGATGGAGCACTTCGCCGAAGCCTTTGACCAGGCCGACGTCGACGGCGCGCTGGCCGCCAGCGTGTTCCACAGCGGCGCGATCGCCATTCCGGAATTGAAGCGCTACCTGCGCGGACAGCAGATCGAGGTGCGGGATGTCTATTGAAGTCAGGCCGTCATTGGACGCATTGCAGGCGCTGGACTGGAGCAAGGGCGACGGCCTGCTGCCGGCGGTGGTGCAGGATGCCGATACCCTGCAGGTACTGATGCTGGGCTATGTGAGTGCCGAATCGCTGGCGGCCACGTTGGCCATCGGCCACATGACCTTCTTCAGCCGCAGCAAGCAGCGGTTGTGGACCAAGGGCGAGCAGTCCGGCAACGTACTGGTGGTGCAGTCGATCAGCGTCGACTGCGATGCCGATACTTTGCTGGTGATGGCACGGCCGGCGGGGCCAACCTGCCACACCGGTGCAGAGAGCTGCTTCGACCAGGCGCCGAAGGATTTCCTGGGCGGGCTGGGCCAGCTGGTGGCGATGCGTGAGGCGCAACGCCCGCCGGGCAGCTACACCACCAGCCTGTTCGAGGGCGGCATCCGCCGTATCGCACAGAAGGTGGGCGAGGAGGGGGTGGAGACCGCCCTGGCGGCGGTGGCGCAGGATGATGAGGCGTTGCTGGGCGAGGCCTCGGACCTGCTGTACCACCTGCTGGTGCTGCTGCGCGCGCGCGGGCTGTCGCTGGATGATGCGCGTGCGGTGCTGGAAAAACGCCATCGTTGACGTGTGGTAGTGCCGGCCGCTGGCCGGCAAGCCCCGGATGCCCGACGTTCATGAGGCTGCCGGCCAGCGGCCGGCACTACCGGCATGCGTCATCGCGTGCGCGATGTCATCAACGGAATCTACAATAGGCGGTCTTTCTTTACCCGGACCGCCCATGAAACTGCCTGCCGCCTGGCTGTGCTGCCTGTTGCTGACCTCGCCGGCCTGGGCCGCGGATACCGTGGTCACCGGCAAGGTCTATCTGGAGCGCGACGGCAAACCCGGCCGCGGTGCGACCGATCCGGGCCTGGCCGGCGTGCAGGTCTCCAACGGCGAGGCCATCGTCAAGACGGCTGCAGACGGCAGCTACAGCCTGCCGTTGCGTGATGGCCAGACCGTGTTCGTGATCAAGCCCGATGCGTATTCCTTCCCGAAAGCGGCCGACGGCCTGCCTTCGTTCTGGCGGCACTATCGCCCGAACGGTTCGCCGGCGTTGAAGTACGGCGGCATCGCCGCGACCAGCGACGTCACCCGCAACTGGGATTTCGCCCTGCAGTCGGATCGCCATGACAGTCGGCGCGGCTTCCAGATGCTGGTGTTCACCGATTCGCAGACCGCCAGCCTGAAGGATATCGGCTACTACCAGCAGTCGATCGTCGCGCCATTGGTGGGACAGACCAAGGCGCGCATGGGCACCACTCTGGGTGACATCGTCAACGACGACCTGACCTTGTATCCGGCGATCAACAAGGTCACCACCGGACTTGGCGTGCCGTGGTTCCATGTGCCGGGCAACCACGATCTCGACTTCGATGCGGCCAGCGACGAACACTCGCTGGACAGCTGGCGCAACATCTACGGTCCAGACACCTATGCGGTGGAAGAGGGCGGCGCCAGTTTCGTGTTCCTGGACGACGTGGTGTACGACCCCAAGGCCAAGCCGAAGTACATCGGCGGCCTGCGCGAAGACCAGTTCGCCTTCCTCGCCAGCTACCTGAAGGGCCTGCACAAGGATCGCCTGCTGGTGCTGGGCATGCACATCCCGCTGTTCGACGCGGCGCCCGGACGCGAGACCTTCCGCCATGCCGACCGCCAGCGCCTGTTCGACCTGCTGAAGGACTTCCGCAACGTGCTGGTGCTCAGCGGCCACAGCCACACCCAGCAGCACGTCTACCATGGCAAGGCCGAGGGCTGGAACGGCGACAAGCCGCTGCACGAATACAACGTCGGTGCCAACTGCGGTGCGTTCTGGTCAGGCGTCAAGAATGCCGCCGGCGTGCCGGACAGCACCATGAGCGATGGCACGCCGAAGGGCTATGCGTTGCTCGACGTGGCCGGCAATGGCAGCTACAGACTGCAGTACCGCGTGGCCGGAAAACCGGCCAGCGAGCAGATCGGCCTGCATGCGCCGAAGGTGCTGCGCCAGGGCGCCTACCCGGCCTGGGGCATCTATGCCAACGTCTACATGGGTGAGGATGCCAGCGTGGTCGAGTACCGCGTCGATGGAGGCGCCTGGCAGCCGATGAAGCAGGTCAGCCAACCCGATCCGCGCCTGATGGTGGAGAACGTGGCCGACGATCTTGCAGACAGCTTGCGTGGCTACGACCGCTCGCCGGAGGCCACCGCATCGCCGCACCTGTGGCGTGGCGCGCTGCCGACCGATCTGGCCGTGGGCAGCCACAAGGTCGAGGTGCGCTCCACCCAGCCCGACGGCGCGGTGTTCACCGCCAGCACCAGCTACAGCCTGCAGACTGCCCAGCCCTGACCCCGCACACCACCGCTCCAGCGAAAGGACCCCGCATGGATATCCGCTTCATGGCCGGCACCACGCCGGTGACCCTCAGCCGCCACTGGTTCACCGGCGCGATGCAGTTGCAGAGCGCCACCGAGACGGTCTGGGTGCAGCACCCGCTGCATCCGGGCACCCACTTCTCGTTCTCGCTGGTACAGTCGTGGCTGCGCCACATCGCCGGCCATGAAGTGCTGGTCGAGCGCACCCGGCCGCTGCTGTTCGCCGGCTTCCGCCCGCAGCGGCTGCGAGTGCTGGTGGATGGTGTGCAGGTGGCCGAACAGGAAGGCATGTAGGCCAACCTGAACCATCGGCGCGCTAGGCAAAGCCGCCCCGATGCCTGAGAATCGGGGCGATTCAATCGATCCAAGCAGGCCAGCGTGACCATCGCAGCAGCGTCCCCGGTTTCCTCTGACTCCGCCCGCGGCGGTCTTCCACGCCGTCTGGTCGTTGCCGATGTCGGCGGCACCTTCGCCCGCCTTGCGCTGGCTGAAACCCAACCCGGCCAGGCGCCGCTGCTGGGCAGCCATCGCACCTATGCCTGCGCCGAGCATCCCAGCCTGGCGGCGATCCTGGCCGATTTCACCGCAGGCCTTGGCCAGCCGGTGCAGACCGCGGTGGTGGCCATTGCCGGCCTGCTCGATGGCGATGTGCTGATCAATTCCAACCTGCCATGGACGGTCTCGCTGTCGGCCACCCGCGCGCAGTCCGGGTTGGGCGAACTGCAGCTGATCAACGATTTCGAGGCGGTGGCGCTGGCCATCCCTTATCTGCAGCCGGACACGCTGGTGCCGCTGAACGGCGATGCTGATCCGGCGCAGGCATTCCCGGCGCTGGTGCTGGGTGCTGGTACCGGCCTGGGCGCCGCACTGCGCTTTGCCGACGGCGAGCGCCCGGTGCTGGCCAGCGAGATCGGCCATGCCGCGCTTGGCGCCGGCAACGCGCTGGAACTGCAGGTGCTGGGCAAGCTGCTGCAGCGTTGGGCGCACGTGGACAACGAACGCGTGCTGTCCGGCAGCGGCCTGATGAACCTGTATCCGTGCCTGTGCGAACTGCGCGGCGTCACCCCGGTGTGGACCAGCACCGAGGCACTGATCGGCGCCGCACGCAGCGGCGAGGATGCGCTGGCCGTGGAAACACTGCAGGTGTTCTGTGCGTGGCTGGGCAGCCTGGCCGGCGACGCAGCGATCGCCGTCGGTGCACGTTCGGTGTACCTGGCCGGAGGCATTTCCGCGCATGTGCAGGATTTCCTGGCCGATGGCCGCTTCCGTGAGCGCTTCCTCAACAAGGGCGTGCTGACCGAGGTGCTGCGCCAGGTGCCGGTATGGCGCGTGGAGCACGGCCAGTTGGGCGTGCTCGGCGCAGCGGTCTGGCACGCCGCACGGCAGCCCACGCACGACTGATCGGCAGGGTCGGCATCGGGCCGGCCGTGCATTGCAGACTGGGAGGGGAAGATGGTGGATCGCAGGAAGTTCCTGCAGGCCGGTGCACTGGCTGCAGGCATGGCGGCTTTGCCGGGCGTGCGGGCGCGCAGCCAGGGCGGGGCGAAGGTCGTATCAACCTGGGATTTCGGCGTGCCGGCCAACCAGGCCGCATGGAAGGTGCTGGCGCAGGGCGGCAGCGCGCTGGATGCGGTGGAAGCAGGCGCACGCTGGGCCGAGAGCGAGCTGTGCAACCCCACCGTCGGCCATTGTGGCAACCCGGATCGCGACGGCGTGCTGAGCCTGGACGCGAGCATCATGGATGGCGATGGCCGTTGTGGCGCCGTGGCCGCGCTGGTCGACATCCTGCATCCGGTGTCGGTGGCCCGCAAAGTGATGGAGAACAGCCCACACGTGCTGCTGGTGGGCGAGGGCGCGCAGCAGTTCGCGGTGCAGCAGGGTTTCGAGCGCAAGCACCTGCTGACGCCGCAGGCCGAAGCGGCCTGGCGCGAGTGGCTGAAGACGGAGAAGTATCAGCCGCAGATCAACGCCGAGCGCCGTGGTATTCCCGGCAACAGCGACAACCACGACACCATTGGCATGCTGGCGCTGGATGCCAAGGGCCACCTTGCCGGTGCCTGCACCACCAGCGGCATGGCCTGGAAGCTGCACGGCCGGGTCGGCGACAGCCCGATCATCGGTGCCGGCCTGTATGTCGACAACGACGTGGGCGCGGCCACTGCTTCGGGCGTGGGTGAAGAGATGATCCGCAACGCCGCTTCGTTCCTGGTGGTCGAACTGATGCGCCAGGGGCGCTCGCCGGCACAGGCCTGCCGTGAAGCCATCGACCGCGTGGTCCGCAAGCGCCCCGAAGCGAGCAGGACACTGCAGGTCTGCTTCCTGGCCATGAACAAGCAGGGCGAGGTGGGCGCCTACGCGTTGCATCGCGGCTTCGTCTACGCCGTGTGCGATGCGCAGCGCCAGGATGACCTGCGCGACTCGCCGTCGATCTACACGAGCACCCAGGCGTGAGCACGCGGCTGACCCTGGAGGTTGCCAGTAACTCGCTGGCTTCGGCGCTGGCGGCACAGGCCGGCGGCGCCGACCGCATCGAGCTGTTCGACAACCTGGCCGAGGGTGGCACCACGCCGTCGTTCGCCACCATCGCGCTTGCGCGCGAACGCCTGTCGATTCCGCTGTTCGTGCTGGTGCGACCACGCCCGGGCGACTTCCACTACGACGCGCTGGAAACCGAACTGATGCTGCGTGACATCGCGCAGTGCCGCGCGCTCGGCTGCGATGGCGTGGTGATCGGTGCGCTGGATGTGCAGGGCGGCATCGACGTGGCGCTGTGCCGCGAACTGGTGCAGGCCGCCGGGCCGTTGCAGGCGACCTTCCATCGCGCCTTCGACGCCGCCCGTGATCTGCCGACGGCGCTGGAGCAGGTGATCGGGCTGGGCTGCCAGCGCGTGCTGACCTCGGGCGGTCAGGTCAGCGCCGAAGCCGGTGCCGATGTGCTGGCGGGACTGGTTACCCAGGCGGCAGGGCGCATCAGTGTGATGGCCGGCGCGGGGCTGGGCCCGGCCAATATCGCCACCGTCGCACGACGCAGCGGCTGCACCGAACTGCACGCCTCGGCCAAAGGCCTGCGGCGCTCGGCCATGCAGTTCCAGAACCCGGACCTGCGCGGGCTGGACCCGGACTGGAGCCAGACCGCCACCGCGACCGTGGCCGCGCTGCGACAGGCGCTGGACGGCTGAGAGCTGGCCGGGGTCGGATCCCTTCGCAGAAGGGCTCTGACCCACCCGACGCAATCGGGTCAGAGCCCCTCTGCGAGGGGATCCGACCCCGGACGCTGGCTTGCGCCGGACAAATCCGTTCCGCGCGCGATTGTCGCGATCATGTCATTGACGTGTGCGCTGTTCTCTCAGCGATGTTTCGCAACCCTTTGATTGTTCTTGATACCTGCGGCCGATAGCGGCATTGAACCGGGCATTGCTGCGTCGCCGCATGCCCGGCGTGGTTCAGCTGTGCTTTAGTTTGGATCGATCCACAGGGGAGGGCGTCGGGACGGTCTTGAACCGATCCAGGTGCCCGGATCAGCTGTAGTGCCGCGCCACCACCCGTCCGTGCGTCCACACTTTCGAAGAGCAACCACCCATGGCTCAGATCGTCCGCAAGCGTCGTCACCTGCTGTCCCAGGCCCTGGTCCTGGCCCTGTTGCCCCTGGCTGCCAGCGCGCAGGAGGCTGCCAGTTCATCCACCAAGGATCTCGACGCGGTCACCGTCACCGGCTCGCGCATCAAGCGCGCCAGCGTCGAAGGCCCGGCACCGGTCAACGTGATCACCGCCGCGCAGATCCAGAAGGAAGGCTTCGTCAGCGTGTACGACGCGCTGAAGACCCTCACCGAAGCGACCGGCACTGTTGAAGCCGCCTCGCAGTGGGGCTCGCACACGCCCAATGCCAGTGGCCTGAACCTGCGCGGGATGGGCCCGAACCGCTCGCTGCTGCTGGTCAACGGCCGTCGCGTGGCCGACTACCCGCTGCCCTATGGCGGTGAAACCAACTTCTCCAACTACGGCAACATTCCGGCCGCGGCGGTGGAGCGCATCGAAGTGCTGACCGGTGGCGCCTCGGCCATCTATGGCTCGGATGCGATCGCCGGCGTGGTCAACGTCATTCTGAAGACCAACTACGACGGCGACGAAGTGCGCGTGCGTGGCGGCACCTCCACCGAGGGTGGGCGCGACACCTGGGACCTGTCCTGGGCCGGCGGCAAGACCGGTGACAACTGGAGCGTGACCTACGCGCTGCAGTACACCAAGCGCGATCCGTTGTTCGGCCGTGACCGCCCGCAGATGGACGACGCCGATGATGCGCCGTACCCGTCCTGGAACATGGAACAACGCAAGGTCGGCTTCCGTCCTACCGCCGGTCTGGCGCTGATCGATCCCACCACGGGCCAGCGCCTGGCGCCGCCCACCGGCACCTGCGAGAAGTTCGGCAGTGAGTACTACACCGCCGATCGACTGGTCTACAACTACGCCGCCAACACCATCACCAACACCGGCCGCCTGTGCGGCATGAGCGCCGACTACGCCAACTGGCTGCTCACCGGCGGCGCCGAGAACGTGTCCGGCAACCTGTATGCCACCTTCGATTTCAGCAATGACCTGCAGGCCTGGACCAATCTGGCGGTCTACCGTTCCGAAGCGATCTGGGGCACCAATCCGCCCGGCGTGTCGCTGGTCGACGATGACAACGGCTACTACTGGGACGCCAACCGCAACCGCCCGATCCTCGGCGTGCGCCAGTTCACTCCAAACGAGGTGGGTGGCCTGGATACGCTGCGTAACACCAACCGCGAACTGTCCTGGGACTGGAGCGCCGGCCTGCGTGGCCGCCTCGCCGACCGCTTCGACTGGAGCGCCACGGTGGGGCGCTCGTACTACCGCGTGGAAGAACGGCAGAACGTGGTCGACAAGCAGAAGTCGTACGACTACTTCCTCGGCCCGAAGCTGGGCACCACGGCCGATGGCGAGGCGATCTACGCCTTGAACGAATCGCGCTGGTGGAATCCGCTGACGCCGGACCAGTACTGGCAGATGGGTACGGTGGCGAAGAACCGTGCGGCGTCCTGGGTCAACCAGGCCTCGGCGGATATCACCGGCGAACTGTTCCAGGGCTGGGCCGGCCCGATCTCGTTCGCCGCGGTGGCTGAAGTCGCGCAGCAGGGTTATCACCTCAGCCCCGACCCACGCGCAGGCATCGACTTCGACCTGCAGAACGTCGATCGCGGTGGCGGCGAGCGCACCCGCTATTCGGCCGGCGTCGAATTCAAGATTCCGCTGCTGGACAGCGTGACCGCCACTGCGGCCGCGCGCTATGACCGCTATGGCAACTACAAGGCCGACGACAGCAGCGAAGCACTGGACATCGGCAGCCAGAAGGAAACCACCTGGAACGTCGGCCTGGAATGGCGCCCGGTTGAATCGTTGCTGGTGCGTGGCTCCTATGCCACCAGCTTCCATGCGCCGGACATGCATTACCTGCTGGGCCAGCCGAGCAGCTCCGAAGTGCAGACCTATGACCGCCTGCGCTGCATCCAGAGTGGCGCGTACCTGGTCAACAACTGCGGCGTGGGCAACACCGATGTCTGGTACACCTTCGACGTGAACCGGCGTGGCACGCCGCTGCTGCGCTCGGAAACCGGTGATTCGTGGACGGTCGGTTTCGTCTGGGACGTGATGCCGAACCTGTCGGTCAGTGCCGACTACTGGGCGATCAAACTGGAAGACATGATCGTCGACGTCGGCGCCGATGAGGTGCTGGCCAGCGAGGCCGGCTGCCTGACCGGCAAGAACATCGATGGCACGCCATGGGCCAATCCGGCCGGTGGCGAATACTGCGCCGGCATCCTGGCACGCGTGAACCGTGACAGCAGCGGCCGCTTGGTGTCGATCGAGCGCGGCCCGTTCAACCTGGCCAGCCGCGAAGTACGTGGTGTCGACCTGACCGCACGCTATCGCCTGGAAACCGCGCAGTGGGGCAGCTTCCAGCTGGGCCTGAACTACACCAACCAGATCTCGACCAAGGAACAGCGCTACGCCAACGACCCGAACCCGGAACGCCGCGACCGCGACCTGCGCAGCAAGCTGCGCGCGAGCCTGGCCTGGCAGCACGGCAACTGGAATGCCAATGTCTATGCCGACCGCGTGGGCTCGGTGCCGGGCGTGCGCTACCACTGGGGCACCGACCGCCTGGACAACCCCGGCGGCTGCCTGCCGTTCGCCGACGGCTACGTGCCCAGCGACAGCCCGTCGCTGAACTGCCTGGAGCCGGCGACACGTCCGGACGGCTCGCCGAACCCGAACCCCAATGCCGGGCAGCAGACGGCGCGCTACTACGGTCGAGTGGGGCCGTTCATCACCTGGAACTTCAACGTGGGCTACCAGGTAACCGAACACGCGAAGGTAAACGTGTACCTCAACAACGCCTTCAACTCCGCCAGCTGGAACCACAAGGACCCGTACAAGCTGGATTACGACTTCGCCCCGACCCGCCTGCTTGGCGCGGTCGGCCGCGAGTTCGCGTTGGAGTACGTGTTCACCTTCTGAGCAGACCCGCAGGGGGCGCCGGGCTTGATCCGCCTGGCGCCTCCGTCCGCTCGGTAGTTCCACGCCATGCGTGGATGAACCCCATCATGAACCCCGGGGTGGCTGGATTTGACCTTCCCACGATGGCAAGGTTTAGCCTGTCCGCATCCAGAAGGAACCCCGGGAATCCGATCATGAGCACGCCCCGCGCCACTGCAGCCCCCGCAAGCCCTGCCACCATCAGCCTGCCCATCGAGGGCATGACCTGCGCCAGCTGTGTCGGCCGGGTCGAGGCGGCGCTGTCCAGGGTCGAAGGTGTGGGCAGTGTTTCGGTCAATCTGGCCACTGAGCGCGCGGATATCCGCCCGTCCGGTCCGGTCGATCGGGCCGCGTTGATCCAGGCGGTGGAGCGGGTGGGCTACGACGTGCCCCCCGCCACCGTTGAACTGGCCGTGGAAGGCATGACCTGCGCCTCCTGCGTGGGCCGCGTGGAGCGCGCGTTGCTGGCGGTGCCAGGCGTGAGCCAGGCCAGCGTGAACCTGGCCACGGAGCGTGCGACCGTGCGCGGCGTGGCTGATACGGCCGCCTTGGTTGCGGCCATCGACAAGGTCGGCTACGCCGCCCGCCCGATCGAGGCCGGTGTGCAGTCCGATGATGAAGCCGCTGAAAAGAAGGATGCCGAGCGCGCCGAACTGAAGCGCGACCTGATCGTGGCGACCGCGCTGGCGCTGCCGGTGTTCGTGCTGGAGATGGGCTCGCACCTGATTCCCGGCATGCACGAATGGGTGATGGCCACCATCGGCATGCAGGCCAGCTGGTACCTGCAGTTCGTACTGACCCTCCTGGTGCTGGCCATTCCCGGCCGCCGTTTCTACCAGAAGGGGTTCCCGGCACTGCTGCGGCTGGCGCCGGACATGAATTCACTGGTGGCGGTGGGCACCGCCGCGGCGTTTGGCTACTCGGTGGTGGCGACCTTTGCACCGCGGCTGCTGCCGCCGGGCACGGTGAACGTCTACTACGAAGCGGCCGCGGTCATCGTTGCGCTGATCCTGCTCGGCCGCTTCCTCGAGGCCCGCGCCAAGGGCCGTACCTCCGAAGCGATCAAGCGTCTGGTCAACCTGCAGGCCAAGGTCGCCCATGTGTTCCGTGACGGCCGCACCGTCGACATCCCGGTCAATGAAGTGCAGAGCGGCGACATGGTGGAAGTGCGGCCGGGCGAGCGCGTGCCGGTCGATGGCGAGGTGGTTGAAGGCCGCAGCTACATCGACGAATCGATGATCAGCGGCGAGCCGATCGCGGTCGAGAAGCAGCCGGGCAGCAGCGTGGTGGGCGGTACGGTCAACCAGAAGGGCGCACTGACGGTACGTGCCACGGCGGTGGGCGCGCAGACCATGCTGGCGCAGATCATCCGCATGGTCGAACAGGCGCAGGGCTCGAAGCTGCCGATCCAGGCGGTGGTCGACAAGGTCACGCTGTGGTTCGTGCCGGCGGTGATGCTGGCCGCGCTGGCGACCTTCCTGGTCTGGTTGATCTTTGGTCCGTCACCGGCGCTGAGCTTCGCGCTGGTCAACGCGGTAGCGGTGCTGATCATTGCCTGCCCGTGCGCGATGGGGCTGGCCACGCCGACCTCGATCATGGTCGGTACCGGCCGCGGCGCCGAAATGGGCGTGCTGTTCCGCAAGGGCGAAGCACTGCAGCTGCTGAAGGACGCGAAGGTGGTGGCGGTGGACAAGACCGGCACGCTGACCGAAGGCCGCCCGCGCCTGACCGACTTCGAGATCACGGACGGTTTCAATCGCAGCACCGTGCTGGCGGCGGTTGCCGCAGTGGAATCGCGCTCTGAGCATCCGATTGCCCGCGCCATCGTCGATGCAGCCACCGAGCAGGGCATCGCGCTGCCGTCGATGGTCGATTTCGAATCAGTCACCGGCATGGGCGTGCGTGCCAACGTTGATGGTGCGCGGGTGGAGGTCGGTGCCGATCGCTTCATGCGCGACCTGGGCGTGGACATCACTTTGTTCGCGACGCTGGCGGCAGAGCTGGGCACCCAGGGCAAGTCGCCGCTGTATGCCGCCATCGACGGCCGCCTGGCCGCAATCATCGCGGTATCCGATCCGATCAAGCCGAGCACGCCGGCCGCAATCGCGGCACTGCATCAGCTTGGCCTGAAGGTGGCGATGATCACCGGTGACAACGCTGGTACCGCGCAGGCGATCGCGCGCCAGCTCGACATCGACGAAGTGGTGGCCGAGGTGCTGCCGGAAGGCAAGGTCGAGGCGGTGCGCCGGCTGAAGGCCGCGCATGGTCATGTTGCGTTCGTCGGCGATGGCATCAACGATGCACCGGCGTTGGCCGAGGCCGATATTGGTCTGGCCATCGGCACCGGTACCGATATCGCGGTGGAATCGGCCGACGTGGTGCTGATGTCCGGCAACCTGCAGGGCGTGCCGAATGCCATCGCGCTGTCGAAGGCGACGCTGGGCAACATCCGGCAGAACCTGTTCTGGGCCTTCGCCTACAACACCGGGTTGATTCCGGTAGCGGCCGGCGTGCTGTACCCGGTCTGGGGCGTGCTGCTGTCGCCGGTGTTCGCGGCCGGTGCGATGGCCCTGTCCAGCGTGTTCGTGCTGGGCAACGCGCTGCGCCTGCGCCGCTACCAGCCGCCGATGGCGGATGCCGCCGCTGCCACCCACTGAAGGAGATCCGCATGAACATCGGTGAAGCTGCCAAGGCCTCCAGCGTGTCGGCGAAGATGATCCGCTACTACGAACAGATCGGCCTGATTCCCGCCGCTGATAGAACCGAGTCGGGCTACCGGGCGTATTCGCAGGCGGACATCCACCGTCTGCGCTTCATTCGCCGCGCGCGCGATCTCGGCTTCCAGGTGGCCGAGATCACTGATCTTCTGGGCCTCTGGAATGACACCTCGCGGCACAGCGCCGACGTCAAGCATCTGGCCGAGCAGCACATCGTCGATCTGGAACAGCGCATCGAGCACATGCGGCAGATGGCCGACACGCTGAAGTCGCTGATCAATTGCTGCGCGGGCGACGAGCGCCCGGAGTGCCCGATCCTGCAGCGGCTGGGTGAGGACGATGAGACGCCGGTACCGGTCGATACCGCCAAGACCGGTGCGGTGCGGCGCCGTACGCACAAGCATTGACTCGATATCGCATGCATGAAAAAGCCCGCCGGGTGCAGCGGCACCGGGCGGGCTTTCCTGTGTGAGACGGGGCAGGGGATCAGGCAGTACGCGGCGGGAAGCCGGCGTCGTTCACTGCGGCGAAGACGTCTTCCTGCGATGCGGTGGTCTGCACCTTGACCAGGCCGGTCGGCGGGTCGGCGACCACGCTGGCGTTGGGATCGATCTGCTGGATCGCACGGGTCACGCTGCGCGCGCAGCCGCCGCAGGTCATGCCATCGACATGGAATTCCATCTGTAGCTCCTTCGGTGCTCTTGGGGTGGAGTCAGTGTGCACCTTCCAACGATGGCAGGGTCAAGCGCCGGGCTGAACGAAAGGCAAGGCGCCGACAGAAAAAAACGGCAGCCACCTGTACCAGCGCGGCTGCCGTGGAGGAACGTCCCCGCCAGGGCGGGGCGTGGGTTGCACCGGGGCACGCCCGGGCAACCCGGTGTTGCCTTAGAACTTCCAGGTAGCGCCGAAGTACAGCTGGCGGCCTGCATAGGTATTGGAGATCAGGCGTGACTTGGTGTCGCTTCCCAGGTGCACGCGCTGCTCGGACTTGGTGGCATTGATAACCGAGGCGGTCAGGGTCCAGTCCGGGGTCAGGTTGTAGGCAACGTTCAGGTCCAGCTGGTCATACGGCTCGGTGTAGACGGTGAGGCCATTGTTGAGCCCACCGACCACCTGGCCGCGACGGTTGAACGAGGCGCGCGCGAGGAACTTCTCGTTCTCGTAGAAGACCGTCACGTTGGCCTGGTTCTTGGCGCTGCCGACCAGCGGCGAGGAGCCGATTTCCTGCCCGTCCAGAACAATGGAAGCCAGGTTGGTGTCGTTGTAGGTGTAGTTGGCCTGCACGCCGAAGCCGAAATCGAAGGTGTACTGGCCATACAGCTCGACGCCCTGCGACACACCATCGCGGCCATTGGCCTGGGTCTCGTAGCGCTGCACGTTCATCGCTTCACCGTTGATGACCATGGGCGTGTCGCGCACCACCGGCAGGGTGAAGTTGTCCACGTTCTTGCGGAACAGGCTGACGCCGGCGACCGCGCCCGGCTGGAAGTACCACTCCAGGCCCAGGTCGAACTGGGTGGCCTTGAACGGCTCCAGCTGCTTGTTGCTGCCCTGGCCGACCCAGCCTGCGGTCGATGCGCCACCGGCAACGCGGCGATCATTGACGTACTCCTCGCTGTAGTAGCTCAGCGCGCCCGGTGCTGCGATATCGGTGTAGCCAGGGCGGGCGATCACCTTCGATGCGGCACCACGCAGCACCAGCGTGTCGGTGATGTCCCATGCAATGTTGAAACTCGGCAGCACGTCGGTGTAGGTGCGGTCCACGCCGATCAGGCTGTAGGTCTTGCTCTGCGCCAGGTCATGCGGCAGGCGCACGAAGCCGCTCTCGCAGCTGTAGGTCGGGTAGGCCGCAGCGGCGGGATCGGTGCACGCCATCGGCGCGCCGGACGCGTTGTCCAGGAAGTAGTCGTTGAACTTCTCGATCGAGTCGGAAGACTGCGCGAACTGCTTGGTGCGCACCACACGCACGCCGACATTGCCGCGCAGGCGCTCGGTGCGGAAGTTGGCCTGGAAGTAGCCGGAGTAGATCTTCTCGTTGACGTTGTAGACGAAGTCTTCCTCGGTACGGTTGTGCGAACCACCGTAGGTCTTGTTCAGATAGTCGATGTACGCCGGGTAGTTGATGCCCGGGAACACGTTGGCATTGAAGCCACCGGCAATGTTGCTGATCGGGTTCGACAGGAAGAAGCCGGGCTGCGCATCGCCGGCAGTCGGATCGCAGCCACTCTGGTAGCGGCTGTTGTCATAGTCGGCCGGGTCACGGCCCGGGCATACCCAGTAGGTGTTGCCGGTGTTGCGGTGGACCTTGCCATCACGGTACTTGGCACCGAACTGGATCGAATCCAGCCAACCGGACTCGAACAGCTTGGTCACGTCGGCCTGGAAGTAGTTCTGCTTGACCTCGGTGCGCTTCCACGACGAATCGGTCGAGCCGGTGTCGACTTCGGCGATGCCGTTCATCAGCTGCTGCTGCAGGTCGGGCGAGAAGGTGGCAGACGGCGTGCCGGTCAGGTCCCATGCGCTGTACTGGTTACCGGACAGGTAGTCGTTGCCGACCTTGCGGCGCGGCTTGGCCGACATGCGGAAGTTCATCGACGGACCACCTTCAGACCAGGTGCGGCCACCGGTGAACGAGGCCTTCCACAGCGGGCTGATGTCCCAGTCGATGGTCAGGTCGGCGGTCTGCGACAGCGCCTTTTCCTTGCTGTAGCCACCGGTCAGCTGCGGTGTCGGAATCGTGCAGTCGTCCGGGCCCCAGCCGCCGGGCTTGAGGCCGGCGGCCTTGGCCTGGTCTTCGCTGCAGTAGTAGGTCTTTCCGGCCAGCTTTTCGAACTGGGCACCGGTGACGGTGTTGCCGCTGGGGTCGAAATCCAGGCCGTTGAGCAGGCGGCCGCCGGCCCAGTTTCCATCGCCGTTGAAGCGGGCCATGCTCCATTCCGGAATCTTCAGCATGTTCTGGGTGTAGTCACCCTGCAGCTCGAAGCGGAAGTAGTTGGCGGTCATCGTGACGTTGTCGACCGGCTTGAACTGGAAGGTCAGCTGGCCGCCCTTGCGCTCGCGCTTTTCTTCCTTCACGGCGAAGTTGACCGAGGTCGGCATGAAGAAGTCGCTGTAGTTGCCGCCGGTCTGGTTGTTGAAGCCGGACTTGCCCCACCAGTAGTGGATGCCGTCCTGCTGCTGCACGTTGCCATAGGCGTCGCGTGCCTTGCCGGCGCCGTACCACTGGTAGTCCTCGGTGCTGGCTTCCATGGTACGGGTCGTGCGCTTCTGCTGCGTCACGCCGACCAGCACGCCGAAACGCTCATCCTTGCTGTGCCACGAATACAGGGCCGAGGCCTGCGGGTCGATATCGTGGTGGGTATCGGAGGAGGTGCCCTCGAGCGTGACGAAGCCCGAGTTGGACTCCATGTCCAGCGGACGGCGGGTGTGCAGGATGACCGTGCCGCCGATGCCGCCTTCGTCGATGCGTGCTTCCGGCGACTTGAACAGCTCGGCGCTGGACAGCATGTTCGACGGCAGCAGGGTGTAGTTGAACGAACGGGTGGCTTCGTCGTTGGTTTCCGACGTGGCCACGTAGTTGCCATTCAACTGGGTCAGGGTCAGGTCCGGCGCAAGGCCGCGCACGCTGACACTCTTGCCTTCACCACCGCTGCGGGTGATGACCACGCCGGGCACGCGCTGCAGTGCGTCGGCCACGTTCTTGTCGGGGAACTTGCCGACGTCCTCGGCGGTGATCACTTCGACAACGGCGTTGGCGTCGCGCTTCTGCTCAAGGCTCTTTTCGATGGCGTAGCGGTAGCCGGTGACCTGGACGCTGTCCAGGTTGGTGGCTTCCTGCGAGCCGCTGGTGGTTGCCTGCTGCGCGGCGGCGCCGGCCGGAACGACGGCGGCGGCCAGGGCCAGCGCGATGGCCAGCGACAGTGCGTCCTGGCCATGCGTACGTGTTGAATGCTTCATTCCCATCTCTCCCTCTCTCCTGGATTGATCCGGTGACGTGGCACGGACAACTTGAATCGATCTAATTTGAAGTGACATTGTCGCTATCGCCATGCAGTGGCAGTTGCACCGTACGCGTGGCCTGGTACGTCCTGTTGCCGCTCCCCCAACTCCCGGCCATCGCAATGTCGTCTTGGATCGATCTAAGCGATGGGCGGGCGTTTTTTAGCATGGGTCGCCCGTGGGCGCATGCTGCTCCGCAATATGGTACTGGCGTGGCGAAGGGATGACGGTTTGCTGAAAACAGTGAAATCGTTTTCGTGCGCAGGGGAGGGTGGGTCGGCAGGGCTGCGCCCTGCACCCGCGGTGTGCCGGCCGCTGGCCGGCAACAACCCAAAGCCAAAGCGGCTCTGGTTTTCTGCTGGTTTGGTGGGGCGGTGTGGGCTGGCAGGACACGCCGTAAACCCCCCTTCCGGGGTCCGGCCCAGCCGCTGGCGGCTGTGCGTTCGGGCGCTTGCGAAGCAGTGCTTCGCAAGCAAAGCGCCCTCACCCCTGGGGGCTCGATGGCGCCATCC